>CANHTS010000150.1 GCA_947463435.1 Flavobacteriales bacterium
AATGGACATGCTGGATGTTGCCGGACAGGAACGCCGGTATCCGAAACGCAGACCGGTTGCCGGCGGCTTGCCAGCGTGCGGAAGTATCCCGGAAATGCGTACATTTGATTTGCTAAAACCCCTATGAAAAAGCAAATCACCCTGATCGCAGGTGCGGCTGCACTGCTCGCATTGATGCCCCTGACTTCGTGCGACAAAATCAAAGACGAACTGTTCAAGGCCTTCAGCGCCAACAGCGGCTCTGTGAATTTCTCCGTTGCCATTCTCAGCGATACCACCCGCCAGGTGAAAGCCGGTGAAATGGTGCAGCAATACAATATCGATTCCATCATCAAGGCGGAGACGAGCGGTGCGTTCGGCATCGACGACATCGACCGCATCATCGTGGAAGAGGTAAAGGTAAAGGTGAACAATCCGGATGTCGACAACAACCTCGCTAATTTCCAGGACGGAACGGTAACCCTGTCTTCCAATACCAACCCGACTCCGCTCACCCTGGCAACCGGCCCGATTCCGGATGTGTATGCCGACGAAAAAGTGTTGCCTGCGGTATCCGGAACCGACATCAAGGGCTATCTGAAGAGCAATACACTTACCTATGTTTATAATGCCAAGTTGCGCCGCCCGACTACCAAAGCGCTCGATTGCACGCTGAATGTGAAGTTTCGCATAGAGTAATATGAAGCAGCTGCGATTGCTTTTTTGCACAGTTTTCGCAACAGGTCTGCTGGCCATTGGCGCTTGCGATCGCGACCAATCTTCCGGTTGGGTGAACGGTATCTACCGCGACTACCGCGGGCTCGATGGCTGTGGTTTTCTGATTGAACTGGATAGAGCCAACGATTCAGTGCCATCGCGTTTTCTGGAACCGATTAACCCCGGCAGTTTTGGTGTTCCAGTGTCTGACGGACTCAAAATACGGGTCAAATACAGGCTCCTGCGTTCAGCCTCTGTTTGCATGAAGGGCCAGGTTGCCGAAATAAGGGATATCCGCAAAAGATAATCGCTGCACATTTCATGCACAGCTCAAGGAGTGAGACCTTCTTTCGGCTGCATGCTTGAACCCATCGTTGGATGGATTGCGGTTACTGCTATTGAAGCAGACGGAACGCATTGCATGGGATAACTCGGCAGCCAAAACAGGTGCTTTTTGTGCATTTTTGCCTTATGCGTATCCTTCGCTTACTCGCATTCGGTTTAATGGTGCATAGCCTCGCCGCGCAGGATGGCGTGCTGGGCTGGCAGGTGAAAAACGGCTATCGCCGGGCTGATAACCAGTACTATTGGAAAAACCGCGTCCCCACTCCTGGTTATTGGCAGCAGGATGTGCATTACAAGATCAGGGCCCGCCTCGACGATACAGCCGAGCGCATCGATGGCCGCATGGAACTGGTGTATTGGAACAACTCGCCCGATACCCTGCGCGAGGTTTTCTTCCACCTGTATCAAAATGCCTTTCAACCGGAATCCTACCTGAGTGATTTATTCAAATCCAATAAGGTTAAACCGGAATGGGGTAAATACGAAGCGCAACAGCTGGGCACCCGGGTAAACAGCATTACCTGCAGCCGCCCGGGCGATTTGATGGAAATGCGCATGCAACTCACACCGCGGCTCGACAATACCATCATGCAGGTAAGCCTGCCTGCGAATTTTAAACTGGCACCGGGCGACAGCCTGCGTTTCCATATCGAATTCAATACCTGGTTCGACCGCGGTTCCGTGCGCCGCCGCATGAAAGTGTACGATGTGGACAGCGGTTACAAGCATTTCAATACCGTTCACTGGTACCCTCGTATCAGCGTATACGACCGCAAGTTTGGCTGGGACGTGCAACAACACATGGAACACGAGTTCTACGGCGACTTCGGAACTTTCGACGTGGAACTCGACCTGCCCGCCCACTATGTAACCGAAGCCACCGGAACATTGCTCAATCCGGAACAGGTGTACAAGGATGGCTGGCGCGAAAAAATAGACATGGCCAATTTCAAGACGCCCGAACAGGCGGCTAAGGCGCCATTGCTGCTCGCCAATCCGCGCGAACGCCGCTTCTGGCGCTGGCATGCTGAAAACGTGCACGATTTTGCCTGGACTTCAGACCCGACCTACCGGGTGATGGAAGTGAAGTGGAACGACATTTCCTGCATTGCCATCGCAGAACAACAGCATGCTCCGAAATGGCAACCGACCGCCGAATTCGTGGCCTTTGTGGTGCGTACGTATTCAACAGATTTCGGACGCTATGCCTACCCCAAGATGGTAGCAGCCGATGCCCGCGATGGCATGGAATATCCGATGCTTACACTCGACGGTGGCGAATGGCCATCGCA
This sequence comes from Flavobacteriales bacterium, assembly GCA_947463435.1. Classification (GTDB taxonomy): domain Bacteria; phylum Bacteroidota; class Bacteroidia; order NS11-12g; family UBA955; genus REEB481. The sequence continues at coordinate 2,334 of CANHTS010000150.1, forward strand.
TCAGGGACTCATTGCGCACGAAGTCGGGCACAACTGGTTCTTTGGCATGATTGGCAACAACGAAACCTACCGCGCCAGTCTGGACGAAGGTTTCACGCAATTCCTCACCAGCTGGTGCCTGCGCAGGTACCGCAACGAGTTCAGGCATCCGAACAACATCGATGACGGAACGGTTTACGGCCGTTACCTCTACGACGCGATGGACCGCACCGACCCGATCCTCAACACGCACAGCGACGACTTCCACGGTGCCTTGGGCCACGGCGGCGGTTACAGCCATGTGTACATGAAAACAGCCACCATGCTCTACAACCTGGAGTATGTGCTTGGTCACGACACTTTCGTCGGAGCGATGCGGTTCTATTTCAACCGCTGGAAAATAGGGCATCCATACGTGGAAGACTTCCGTCAGGCCGTCCACGACTATACCCGCCGAGACCTGGTATGGTTCTTCGACCAATGGTTTGAAACCACCAAGGTCTGTGATTACGGAATCCGGAAAGTGAAGAAAACCGGTGAAGACCGCTATGCCATCACCCTGCGCCGCAAGGAAGAAATGCAGATGCCAATCGACCTGCTGGTGAAAGACAAAATGGGCAACAGCCAGATGTATCTGATACCGAATACCTACAGGTACAAAACGATGCATGCCGGATTGCGTGACAAGCACATGCCTTACGAATGGTCATTGCCCGGAACGGTTCCGATCAACCGTGCAGCGCCCTGGATTGGATGGAGCAATATCCGCCGCGACTATACCCTGGAAGTGGAAGCCAAAGGCGGCATCGAACAAGTGGTGATCGACCCCTCGCAGCGCCTCGCCGATGTCTACCAGCTCGACAACCGCCTGAGAGACCGTTGCCGCCGGATGAAACCGCTTTACTGGCAAAAGGGTGGAGATATGCACCGCTATGTCTGGCGCATCAATCCGGACCTCTGGTATAACGCCACGGACCAGTTGAAAGCAGGTATTTCGTTCACCGGGAATTACGCCCAGCGGAAGCACCGCATCGATGCATTTGCCTGGGTGAATACGCGTCCCATGTTCAATCCCGGGGCTGAGGATCCATGGCGCAGCACGTATTCCTTTTCGTTCAACTATACCAACCGGGTGGCCCGGCTTTTCGAATACAACCTGCGGCACGAATGGCTCGACGGCTTGATTTCTTCGGAAGCCGGAATCTCAAAACGTTGGGGCAGCAACCGGGCCTATGCGAACTATCGTTTTATGCAGCGCCGCGATTTCAGGCATGTGTTCGGCGGCGACCTGAATGGCCAGTTCGGCAACCTGCCCGGTTGGTGGGATGCTTCCCGCTGGAGCGAAGGACGCAATGCCAGCTTCAACTTCGGTCTATTCCACGACTACAAGTATTACAACGGAAGCGGCTTGATGCATTTGTTCGCCCGCAGCGCCGGTCCGTTCTCCACGCAGCGATACGGCTGGATCGGCCTCGAAGCCGTCAACCGCAACACGCTTGGAAAACTGGATATCCATACCCGCTTTTTCGGACAGTTTTCAGGAGATGATCTTCCCACGGAAAGCGCGTTGTACACTGCAGGCGACAACCCGGAAAACCAATGGCACAACAGCAAATTCACCCGGGCAGACTGGGGTGGTGGGGATGGCCGTCTGGCATTCCCCGGGCTTTGGTGGCAGCAGGGTGGCGGACTCAACCTGCGCGGCTTCGTCAATTCACTCAGCACCGTGAAATACGGAGACAGCACTGTTTCCTTGTTGCGAGCAAGCAGCGGTCTTTCCGGAAATGCCGAGATCGACCTGGATCGCCTGGTGCGTTTTGCTCCCCGCTTCACACGCAACTGGCTGCGGATGGATGCCTATCTCTTTGCCGATGCCGGGCTCGTATGGGGCCGTCACGCCGGTAAAACCCATAGTCCGGTATTGCTGGCCGATGCCGGTGTCGGAACCGCATTCCATTTTTACCGCCTCCTCCGCAAACGTGGCGCTGCGCCTTTCACGCTGCGCTTCGATTTGCCTTTGATGCGCAACATCACAGCCAGCGGCGAACCCTTCATCCGCCCCGGCCAGATGTTGCTGATTGGTGTGAACCGTTCCTTCTGAGCCTGAACCAAACCGGCCTGCAGCTGTTTATATGCGTATGCAGGTTAAGAACTACGCCATAGCCGGAGGTACTTCAGGTATCGGAAAGGCGCTGGCAGAGCAGTTATTGGCAGAAGGCCATCGCGTTTTTGTTTGTTCCCGCAAAGCGGAGGGCTTGCCTTCAGGTGCGGAGCATATAGCATGGGATGCCCTGGAAGAACAGGCCCCTGCTGGTCTTCCTGAAGTATTGCACGGCGTGGTGTATACGCCGGGCAGCATCAACCTGCGCATGTTCCGCAGCTTAAAGGTTGCAGATTTTCAGCACGATTTTGCCATCAGCGTATTGGGCGCTGTGCGGTTCTTGCAAGCAGTTCATCCGGCGCTGAAAGCTTCCGGCCAGGGATCTGCAGTGCTTTTCAGCACGGTGGCAGTAGGGCAGGGTATGCCATTCCACGCATCTGTTGCCGCAGCCAAAGGGGCGGTGGAAGGCCTGGTACGTTCGCTCGCAGCCGAATGGGCACCTTCCGTTCGCGTCAATGCCATCGCACCCAGTCTGGTGGAAACACCCATGGCCGCCCGCTTGCTGGACACCGATGCCAAGCGCGAAGCCTCTGCCAAACGCCATCCGCTGGCGCGCTACGGAAAAGCAGAAGAGATTGCAGCACTTGCGGCCTTCCTGCTCAGCGACCATGCAGGATGGATCAGCGGCCAGGTTATCGGAGCAGACGGCGGACTCAGCACCCTCAGAACCCAATAATCCACCTTATGCCTTTTTACGACTCCGAATCGCTGGCAGAACTGGAGCAACGTTTCCGGGCCCAGTTGATCAATTCGCTGCCGGGTGCCAAAGCCCTTGCGTTGATAGGAACCCGCAGCAAGGCAGGCCAGGAAAACCTGGCTGTGTTCAATTCCGTTTTTCATGTAGGCGCAAACCCTGCTATGCTGGGTCTTGTATTCAGGCCGGATAGTGTTGACAGGCATACCCTGAGCCATATACGTGAAACCGGATTCTACACCATGAACCAGGTGAGCGCAGGCATGGCCGGGGCTGCACATCAGACTTCAGCCCGCTATCCTGCGGAGGTTTCGGAATTCGCTGCTACCGGGCTTCAACCCTTTTATTACCCCGGATTTGAGGCTCCTGCGGTGTTGGAATCGCGGGTGCGTATAGGGCTTGAATTGGCCGAAGAGATTCCGGTTAAAAGCAATGGTACCATCCTGGTTATTGGACGTGTTTCATGGCTTGAGTTTCCGGATACTGCCCTCGGTGAAGATGGTTTCATAAACCCCTTGGTAACCGGTTCTGTCAGCGTATGCGGGCTGGATGCCTACTATGGTTTGGAACCCTTGGGACGGTATGCCTATGCCAAGCCCGACATGCCTCCGCGCAAACTCTGATAGCTTTTGTGGAGTCTTTTTGTGGAAGAGATTTTGTTTTTGTGTTAAACATTTCGTTTTATCATTGCAGCGGAATCAGGTTCCCGCTGCTTGAAAAAGGAGCGGGATGAAAAGGGAATCCGGTGTGAATCCGGAACAGTTCCCGCTGCTGTGAGGCCCTGCAAGGCTCCTTCATTATGCCACTGTCTGCCGCGAGGCAGACGGGAAGGCGAAGGAAGGCCGGGTTAAGTCAGAAGACCTGCCTGTTTCCGACGCTAACCGCAGCTTTCGGGACAAAGGCGGGCGGGTTCCGGGATTTTCCCTGTTCCCCCATCTTTTTTCCGGCTGTGCAGCAACGCAAACAGTCGATGAAAAAACACACCATCACCCTAACACTATGTCTGCTGGCGGGCTTACCGGCAGGCTTTGCTCAGCGCGGTACAGACAGTACCCTGCTCGACCAGGTTTCCATTTCCACCAACCGCATGGAGCGCAAAGTGCAAGACGCGCCGCGCATGGTCACGGTCATCCAGGCCAAAGACCTCGCAGCATCGCAATGCAACAGCCTGGGCGAACTGCTGGCCCTGCAGGCCGGTGCCAATGTGATTGGCGTTGCCCAGATGCCCGGTTCCAATCAGTCTTTATTCCTCAGGGGAACCGCAGCACATCAAACCACGATTCTCATCGATGGTGTGCGCATTTCCGACCCTTCCACACCCAACGGCTCAGTCGATTTGTCGGAATTTTCCCTGGCTGATATTGAACGCATCGAAATAGTACAGGGCGGACACAGCACCCTGTATGGCAACGGCGCACTGGGCGGGGTAGTCAATATCATCACCCGAAAAGCCGCCCAGGGCGGAAATGTGAACCGCGTTTTTTTGCACGGCGGTCTGAT
>CANHTS010000151.1 GCA_947463435.1 Flavobacteriales bacterium
CTGGGCGACGTACATGCCATCGTAGCCCGGACGCAGTGGTCGCCCGGCGGGAAACCTTATAAAATGAATCTGGCTGGTGGCTATTTCAAGGTACCCGATGTGCGCAATACCGCACTTAACAAATACGGCATGCCGAGCTATGCCCAAACCAATCTGGATTTGCGCTACAAGTTCAAATCAGGCCTGCTGCAGGGCCTCGAAGCACAAGCCCTGATTGTAGCGAAGAAAAACCTGGGCGAAACGTATGAAAATCCGCGCTTCCTTTTCAATAAAACCGATATGGTCTTGTATAATTTCATTTTAAATTACCATTTTTAACCTTTCAAAAGATGCCATCCATCAAAAACCTTACGCTCCTCACCCTTAGCGCATTCACCGGAATGCTGCAGGCTCAAAACGCCCTGTGGATACCCGATACGCTCAGCGGCAGCAATATCTCCCTGAACCTGCAGCCAGGCAGCGTACAGTTCAAACCCGGAAAAGCGACAGCTACTTTCGGAGCCAACGGAAACCTGCTGGGACCCACGATCATCCTGCGGCGCGGGCAACAGGTTAACATGCATGTAAAGAACAGCCTCGGCGAACCGACGACCATCCACTGGCACGGCATGCATGTGGCTCCTGAAAACGACGGCGGCCCGCATGTGGTGATCGCCAAAGACAGCACCTGGCGGCCTTCCTTCCCGGTGCTCGATCCGGCCTCCACGCATTGGTACCATCCGCACCTGCACGAAAAGACCAATGAACATGTCCAAAAAGGCATTGCCGGGTTCATCATCGTGCGCGACAGCATCGAAGGCAAACTGAAACTTCCGCGCACCTACGGCGTCGACGATATCCCGCTGGTATTGCAAACCAAACATCTGGATGCAGACAACCAGATTGTAACCCACAGCGCGCTGGACAGCATTTTCCTCATCAACGGTACCCGTGCAGCGCGTGTAGATGTGCCGGCACAATTGGTCAGGCTGCGCCTGCTCAACGGTGCTTCTGAGCGCTATTTCAATATCGGACTTTCCGGGAACCGTACCTTCCACGTGATCGGCAGCGACGGCGGACTGCTCAGCGCACCCGTTGCCATGACAAGGCTGATGCTCGCTCCGGGTGAACGCGCTGAAATCATCGTCAACCTGAACGGACTCGAAGGACAGTCGATCACCTTGCAGAACTACGGATCAGAACTCGGCAATGGCATTTACGGAGCGCGCCAGCCGGGCATGGGTGCCGGGCAGACCATTCCGAACTACACATCCAATCCGCTCAACGGCGGCAATTACACCATGTTGACGCTGCGCATCGGCGCCTCCACGTCGAATCCGATTACAACATTGCCCACCGCGCTCATCACCCACAATCCGTGGAGAGCTGCGGATGCACAGACTACGCGCAGCCTGGTATTCATGAGCATGAATATGGGACCGACCGCCATCCAGGGTCCGTTTGTGATCAACAATGCGCATTTCGATATGGACGTCATCAATTTCAAGGTACCGTTTGAGAACATTGAAATCTGGGAACTTCGCAACCAGACGCCGATCGGGCATCCGTTTCATATCCACAATGTTCCGTTTTACATATTGGATATCAACGGTGTACAACCGGCAGAACACCTGCGCGGCAAGAAAGATGTAGTCCATGTGCCGGCCGGAAATGGCACGGTGCGCTTCATCACCCGCTTTGAAGACTATTACAACGACACGCTGCCGTACATGTACCATTGCCATATCCTTACGCATGAAGACGATGGCATGATGGGGCAGTTTATTGTGCAATCGCCCTGCGCGCAGGTAATCCAACAGGAGCCTTCGGATGCGCTGCGCGAGATAGGCGAAACGGCGGTATTCAGCGTTCAGACCAGCGGCAGCGGCCATACGTATCAATGGCAAACCGATGCCGGATTGGGCTGGCAGAGTCTCAGCAATGCCGGCCAATACAGCGGTGTAACGACGGCCAGTTTAACGGTGTCCAATGTCAGCGCGGTGAACCACAACCAGCTGTTCCGCTGTTTGATCCGCAACAACGACTGCAACTACACGAGCCAGGCGGTGCGCATCAGCGTGCCATCGCTGGGTTTGGGAAATCCGGCCAAGCCCGGACTGGCCTTGTATCCGAATCCGGCGCAGGATATCCTGCAGGTGCGACTCGATTGGCCGGCTGCGGTCCAATACCAGCTCTGCGACCTGAAAGGCAGGGTTCTGATGGAAGGAACGCTGCAGAATGCATCCGAAACCCTCTCCCTGAAAGGCTTGCAACCGGGAGTATACCTCTTTGCCGTGCCGGAATTGGCAGTGAGGCAAAAGGTGTGGAAGGAGCAGTGAGGGGTTGGCAGAAACCACGACCAAAAGCGGATAACCGTCCCGGATGGTATGGAACCGGAATAATGCCTGATGCGATTTATTCCTTGAGTCGGCCGTAAGGAACAGGAATGGATTTGCGAAGCTGAGCGCTAATTTTCTTGTGTAAGCTTTCGCCGGACCGTAAAAAGTTCTTTTTCACCTTTGCCTTTCAAGTTCCTGACACCGAGGGATGCGCACGAAAAATCGGCCGGTGAAAGCAGGGCTGCGAATTCTTCGCTCACCACTACTTCACCGGGTATACCGGCACTTTCCACGCGGGCAGCGATGTTGACGTGATCGCCCATCACATCAAATTGGAAGCGCGTTTTCCCGACAATACCCGACATAACGGCGCCGGTGTGTATGCCTATCCTGCATTGCCACGGAATTTGATGCGTTTGAGACCAATGTTTGAGCACTTCAATAAAATCAACTGCTGCCCGGGCAATGCACGCCGCAGCCTCGCTCCCATCGTCGCTGTTGAGTCCGCTACAAGCCATATAGGCGTCGCCAATGGTTTTGATACGCGTTACGCCTCTCCGGGCGCAAATACCGTCGAAGTCGGTAAAGATGTCTCCCAGCGCATTGACCAGCACTTCAGGGCTCAGATTTGCACTGAGCGTGGTAAAACCGACCATGTCAAAAAACAGAATACAGGCTTCCGGGTGTCTGACCGGCGTATAAGCTCCGTGTTGCATCAGCTCATCGACCACTTTATCGGGTAACAGGATATGGAGCAGGGCATCGGAGCGCTGCTTTTCTTCCCTCAGGGCCAGGTGGAGGCGTATGCGGGCTTTTACGACTTCGGGATGAAACGGTTTGGAGATAAAATCTGAACCGCCGGCGGCAAAACCTTCGGTTTCGTCGTTGGCATCGTTAAGGGCAGTGAGGAAAAGGACAGGCATACCCGCAAGACCCGGATTGGCTCGGATTGCCCGACAGGCCTCAAAGCCGTTTATACCCGGCATCAGCACGTCCATTAGTACGAGGTCGATTTCCGGATTGGAAGTGAGGATTTCGAGGGCCTTCTCACCACTTTTGGCAACTTTGACCTTGTATTCCCCTTGAAGCAGGGCACTGAGTATCTGCAAATTTTCTGCGGAATCGTCTACCAGCAGCAGGGTTTTCTGGCCAATGGGTGCGAAAATCGGATTGCTCATGCCTGCAAGAGTTTTTGGATGGCAGCAGCAGCGGTATCAAATTCCATCTGATGTAAATCGTTGCGTATGGCTTCGCAGGCTTCACGGTATGCGCCTGTATCGTAGTCGCGAAGGAGTTCTTCCACCGGACCGGCGGCGGCAGGATCATTGTCCAACGCCAGGCGTTGCGCTGTTTCAAGCAGTGCAACCAGTTGTCCGCGATCGAGCACTTTGACGACTTCCGCCTTGGTTCCTGATCCTGCGATTGGGGCTATTCCTTCCAACAGCGAGGCCAAACCGGAATGAATATCATCTATCTGTTGGCGAATATCTGAACGCCGCAGCCCTTCAGCATCCTGGTCTTTCAACTGATGGGAAAGGGCATTGGCCTGGCGATACAAACCGGTGGCGCCTATATTTCCGGCTACTCCGGCGAGGGTATGGTACATGCGGCTCAGATCGTCTGATAATCCAGCCTCCATTTTCTCTTCGGCAGTGGCAATAAAGTTGGCATACGATTGGGCAAAAGTCCCGAGCAGACTCCGATAAAGGCGAACCTTTCCGGCAGCGCGTCTGATGCCATCTTCCATATCCAGGCCTTGAATGTGCGGTAGTTCGGTCTGCACGGCAGGAGATTCCATTTCCGGCACAACCGCTCCTGAATCCGATTGATGTTTCCTCCTTTCGATGATGCGCGACGGATGGATGTGTTTTACAAGTGTTTGGTATAAATGCTCCGGATTAATGGGCTTGGTGATATGATCTTGCATTCCTGCTTCCAGGCTTTTTTCCCTCTCACCGGCCATCGCATGGGCGGTCATGGCCATAATGGGAAGAGAATTATACAGTGGGTTACTGCGTATTTCACGGGCTGCCGTGAGACCATCCTTAACAGGCATTTGGATATCCATGAGCAAGGCATCCACGTCTGCACCGGCTGCCACGGCATCAATGGCTTCCTGTCCGTTCCCAACGGCTGTAACTTCTACACCGACTTCATTCAACAAGTCGATAGCCAATTCGGTATTGATTTCATTGTCTTCAGCGAGCAGTACCTTAGCACCCCACAGCAATTCCCTGTATTGCCCCACATCGACAGTTGTGCCGCTTTGCAGGGTATGGCTTGTCTTGTGGAACAGTGCCTTTTGAATGGATTCGAAGAGTATTGAAGGACTTACCGGCTTCACCAGATAACCATCAATCAAGTGCTGGTGTGAGGCTTCCCGGAGTTTGTCTGCTCCGTAGGCTGTGACCATCAATACGGTTGGACTCTGCTTGTGCCCTTTGTGCAGGATTTCAACCATTTGCAATCCGTCCATTTCCGGCATAAACCAGTCGGCCACAATCAGATCGTAGGTTTGTTTGCGAAGGGCGGCATCCTGATAAAGGCGGATGGCCTCGGCTGCGTTGGAGCTTTCATCCACTGCAAACCCGAATGAACTTAGCATTTCCTGCAATACAAGCCGGGCCGAATCTGAATCGTCTACCAATAAAACCCGCAGACCGGAGACTTCTTGTTGGCTGAGGGCATGGAAATCATCGCTGCTTTCCAGTCCGAAAACGGCCGTGAAACGGAAGGTTGTTCCTTTACCAGGCTCGCTTTCAACCTGGATTTCGCCCTGCATCATTTGCACCAGTCGCTTGCAGATGGCGAGTCCCAGGCCTGTTCCACCGAAGCGTCGGGTAGTGGAAAGGTCTGCTTGTTGAAAGGGCGAAAACAGGCGGATTAAAGCGTCGGCCGCTATGCCAATCCCGCTGTCAGTTACTTCAAAAGCAACACGGATATTTTCACGGCCATTTTCCAATAAGGTACAACGCAACCTGACGTCGCCCTTGGCAGTGAATTTAACTGCATTGTCGAGCAGATTGAGCAAAACCTGTCTGACGCGTATAGGATCACCCCGCAGCGGCAAGGGAATTTGCGAATCGTAATTGATGATGAATTCGATTTCCTTCTTTGTCTTGAGCTTAACATTCACCAATTCAGCCACTTCATTCACCACTTTTTCCAGGTCGAAAGCCGTGTATTCAAAGGTCATTTTCCCGGCTTCAATCTTTGAGAAATCGAGGATATCGTCAATAATGCGCATGAGGGCCCGAGAGCTGGATTGGATTTTCTCCAACTGGTCACGCTGCTTCTCATTGAGGTCGGATTTGAGCGCCAGGTAGCTCAGGCCAATGATGGCATTCATCGGTGTTCTGATCTCATGGCTCATGTTGGCAAGGAACGCACTCTTGGCTTGGTTGGCATCGTCGGCGATTTTCCGGAGGGTATCCATCTGTTCGAAGCGTTCTTCGAGCTCCAGATTCTTGACTTCGAGCCGGTCGAGTTGCACGCCACCAAAAGACGCAAATAAGCCAAGGAAAAGCGGTGCCGTGTCGATAATCCATAGCATCGGGGTTACACGCTGTGCCTCCCCAAGAAAGGCGAAAGCAATGCTGCCATTGTCAATACTGGCCTGAATCAAAGTACCCATCACCGGGAAGCAAAGTCCAAACAAGGCTCCGTAGAGGGCGTACTTCTTTTGTTGTTTACCTAAATGCATGTGGAAAGCGAGGGGCTATGCAAATAAAACCCTCATGGACGGAATTGCGGTTATTTGTTGACACTGTTCAGTGGACAAAAACCATTATAGATCGAAGAAATCTCTTTATGAACCGAAGGGAGCCGCTTGAACCGCATGGATAACTTGACAGGAGTGAATGGCTTGGCAGCGTGCTATGAAAGACGACCATTACTCACGTATCAAGTTCACCACCCCTTCCACCTTTTTCCGCCCGGTGTCGCGGCGTTCCCAACGGTAGTGGAAGAGATAGTAATAGGTGCCTTCGGGCAAGTCTTCGCCGCGGTTGCGGAGGCGGCCGTTCCAGCTGCGTCCATCGCTGGGCGAATGGAAGACAGCCTGCCCCCAGCGGTTGTAAATGTGCAGCTCGTATTCCGATTCGCCGAGGATATCGATATAAAATGAATCGTTGATTCCGTCGCGGCCCGGCGTGAAGACATTGGGTATGTAAATGTATTGGAAGAAGTTGTTGTACAGCATACCGCAGACGGAATCTGAGCAACCTTGTGCGTTCCAGGCGGTGAGGCAGACCTTGTACCATCCCGTATCGATGCCGTAATCGTGTGTCGGATTGCGCTCCTCGCTTTGATTGGCCTTGCCGGAAGCGGGGTGACC
>CANHTS010000152.1 GCA_947463435.1 Flavobacteriales bacterium
ATCAGGAAATAGTCTTCAATGCGAACCACCCCGTCAATGAGCAAATCGTAGTCGGGACCAGCGCTTTGCAGCGCCTTGTCCATCGCATCTTTGATGGAAGCACCCAGCCCCAGAAAGCCCATGCTCTTCCCTTGAACACGGATACCCTGGGATTTGTCTATCTTGAGACTGTGGTTCTTTGAACTGATGACTGTGAAGTCGACAAGACGTTGTGAACAGCTGCTAAATGTCAGGATGCCTAACAAGGATAGCATGGTGAGTGTATATATTTTCTTCATAGTTTATTTCGTATTTTTACCAGACCAGCTTCTGAGTAAAACAAGTATTGGCTTCGAAATCAAGCGTACCAGACCAATATTGATGACCGGTCTGATCCTTTACACTAAAGATTAAAGATTTAAACTTACGCGAGCCTAGATCTTGTTTAATTGTCATCGAACCCACATCGCCGCAATCCGGAGCTTTATCCCAATAAACGCTGGTGGAAGTAGAACCTACCAGTTTACCATCTACATAGTACAACAGCGAAGTAGCATCATCTAAGATCAACTCGGCTGCAGTATTAGCGTCATACCAAATAACATATCTCCCCTCAAAACGGCAGGTGCCATCACTCTTCTTCGCTTTGGGGTCGTAATTGACGCTGTCAGGGTCCGTGCAGCCTTCTTTGGCACAAGAGGCAATGGTTGTTACCAGCAATGCTGAGCATACTATCAGCAGTAAGCTTTTAATCTTTTTCATGTACTAGTGAGTTCTTTAAATTGCGTTTACAATCATACCGAGCCAGTTCACCATTATCCTGTGCCATCTTCCCAATGGGCTCCTTGGCTTTCCGGCGGGGTCCTTCCGTTTTCCGAGGGTGGCAGATGTGCTTCAGTTAGTTGCCGCAACAAAGCCTCCCGATGCAAGCCTGAAACCGGAATTTGAAGCCCGCCGCTGAGCCGAAGGTGCATTCCCTCCTTGCGGGAATATTCTTCTATGTAATGGAGATTCACCAGCCAGGAGCGATGCGATCGGATGAAACCAAAAACCAGCAATTGTTCTTCCGCCCACGACAAACTCCGCGAAACCGTGATGCGCCGGGCAGGCTGACAATGAAAAGTGCAATAACTGCGGGCAGCTTCCACAGCGAGTATTTCCTGTACCTTCAGGAAAACCCAGCCAAATTGCTGCGGTACGGCAATGCGTTTGTAAAAAGACAACTCTGGAGACATAAAGCATATGCCACCGAAAGACTGCCTCGTTTTCCGGCAGCCGGCATGACCACACACCGGCCGCCGGAAAACAATGGCCTATTCAAAAACAGTATAAAGCCAATCCGGTGTCAGCAGGCAAATTATTGCTATCATACACTGTTTATTGGATACAAACACCGAACGCGCATTCCGGCTTTCCCTAACTGGCTTTGCAGTTTCCCGCTATCAGCTTCCGATACCCAGGCCTTGCAGCCAGCGGTGCACTGCATCGCGGGATCGCTCGGCCACGGCCACCAACAAGCCACCCGCCATGCGCAGTGAAGCGCCCTCCTGCCTGACAAAAGCCTGTATATGCCGTGGATTCACCAGCCAGGATCGGTGCGTTCTGAAAAACCCCAGCGGCAGAAGCAAATTTTCGGCCCAGGCCAGGCTGCGCGAAACCACCCTGCGCTCACCGCCTTCCAGGTGGAAGGTGCAGTAACTGCGACCGGCCTCCACCGCCACAATCCGTGCGATTTCCAGCACATCAAAACCTTCCTGGGTGGGAAGAAAAATCCGGCGCAAGGTTTGCTCCTGCATGGCCTGAGCCAATGAAGCTATCTGTTCTTTTTGATTCCGGCGTCTCCCTCCCACCAGCGCCCTGTGTACGGCAGAAACCACCTGGTCTTCTTTCCAGGGTTTCAGCACATACGCACAAGCATGGGCCGCGAATGCCTGGGCTGCAAAATGATTGTGCGCACTGATCATTACCAACCTGAAACTGTGCTCCGCAGAATCGGCAAGCACAGAGAAAACGGAATCAGACCCCAGCATAATATCGGCGAGAACCAGGTCATATACCCCGGTTTCAAGCGCACCGGCGGCCGCTGCAGCATGGTCGGCTTTGTTTATCTCAGCCTCCGGCCAATGCTGCAACAACAGCTTTTCCAATGCATCGGACTGTGGTTGTTCGTCTTCGATTATCAAGGTCTTCATACAGGAAATTGGATAATCAATTGATTGCCCTGAACAAAGGGTTTCACATAATAATTATGGCTGGACCTGGCGACGCAAAAGTGATGGAGGCGCTGGTACAGATAGTGCAATCCATGTCCCTTGGGCGGCCGTTTCAACACCCGTGGTTGTGGCAATCCGTAACCGGAAAGGTACAGCGCCTGCATTGGTCCTTTCTTCGGACCCGCGGCAATGCGAATGCTTCCATTTTCCTGCCCGGGATTCATGCCGTGGGTAAGTGCATTTTCAACCAGACACAGCATGGAGAACGGGGGCAAATTCATCTGCAACTCGTCTAGAGCCGCGTCGGGTTCCCAGCGCACGTTCCTGCCGTGGCTCAGATTGTACATGGCGACGAGGGAAGCTGCCTGGGCCAATTCATCCTGCAACGGCACTTCCTCTTTTGCCTGTTGTTCGTAGTTGTAGCGAACCAAACCTGTCAACAAGCCAAGGTATTCCCGCTGCCGGTCATTGTCATCTATAAGCCTGGCATTGAGCAACAGATTATTCATGGTATGCGCACCTGCCAGCCGGCCGTCCAGGTAATAACGCGTCTGCTGCAAGTTATCCCAGGCAACACCCCAAAGCAGGAACAGCCCGAATAACACCCAGAAACCGTAACCAGGATCTGTCTGATTCACTACTTCCATGTTCGAAGGCGAAATTCAACTGCGGGTTCGCACTGTATCTGCGAAGCGCAGGTTGTCGAAAAAAACTTGGCACCATAATCATGCTTTTATACCTTCCTAACCCAAACAAACCCCTGCCATGAAAATCAATTTCCTCATCACCGCGCTCGCTGCGCTTATTCCCATGCTGCTTGGCTTCATCTGGTACCATCCGAAAGTGATGGGAACGGCCTGGCAAAAGGCAGCCGGATTGAGCGACGACCAAATCAAGAACGCCAATATGCCGCTTATCTTCGGCTTGTCACTGCTGTTTGCCTTTATGTTGTCTTTGGGACTCAATCCGATGGTAATCCACCAGTTTCATCTCGGTTCCTTATTGATGAACGAACCGGGGTTTGCCGACAAAAGCGGTGAAGCCTGGACAGCATACCAGCGCCTGCTTAGCTCTTACGGCAACAATTTCCGCAGCTTCGGCCACGGCGCTATGCACGGAACCATTGGCGGACTATTCGTGGTGGTTCCCGCCCTCATGACCAATGCCCTGTTCGAACGGAAAGGCCTCAAATACGGCTTGATCAACAGCGGATACTGGATTCTGTGCCTTGCCCTGATGGGCGGTGTTATCTGTGCCTTCAGCTGAACCTGTCGGGTTTCAGAATGAACCGGTTTCCTTTAAAATCTGATACAAGAGCGCGATAACATAGGTAGCAAATAGCACAACCGACTGCCAGCGTTCAAGTACATACCGCTTTCCGATGAAAGGAGCGAGGAAAAGGAACATGGTTGCACCGGCCAACAGCCAAAGGCTCGCGTTAAATGCCGGATCGTAAGGTGCAGGTTGCATAAGCGCAACACTGCCCGCCACAAAACAAAAGTTGAAGATATTGGAACCGATGATGTTACCGATGGCAATATCGCTGCGCTTTTTCCATGCTGCCACGACCGACGTTGCCAGTTCGGGTAGCGATGTGCCGGTGGCAACGATCGTCAGACCAATCAACGAATGACTCATGCCCCAGGCGGTGGCCATTGAAACAGCATTCCGAACCACGATCTCGCCTCCAGCCAACAGTAGGATCATACCAAGGACAATTTGTACGACAGCCCTGGTAAAGCTACCATTGGGTGCAGTCTGAACAGTTTCGGCCTCCTTTCCGCTGCGCTGCCGCAAGGAGTAGAACACGTAGCCCATGAACAACAGAAAACCGAGGAGCAGCAAAACCCCATCCATCCTGGACAAACCCGGTTCAGCGCGATCATTCACCAGCAGGATAAAAAGCAAAGTAGCCAACAGAGACATCGGAACCTCGCGCCAGGCAGTAGAATGCCGGATAGCGAGCGGAAAAATCATACCCGACAGCCCGAGAATCGCCAATAGATTGACCAGGTTGCTGCCGATCACGTTTCCATAGAGAATGGCCCCATGCCCGCGAAAGGATGCAACCAGGTTCACAGCAAACTCGGGCAGACTGGTGCCAATGGCCACAACCGTAAGGCCTATCATCAGTTCTGAAATGGCGAAGCGCCGCGCCAACGAAGATGCACCTTCCACCAGGCGGCCTGCGCCCCAGATGAGCGCCACAAACCCGGCAATCAGCCATCCAATGTTTCCAAAAATCTCCATTACCTCATTCCCGAACCGGCAATTTCATCGACTTCTTCTGAAACCAACTGATGTTGAAGGTCTTTTTTTTGTCCGATTCAATTTCCTGCGTTTTATCAGCCATGCTTTTGAGGGAAACCGTACTGTTGAATGGTTGCAGTGGTAATTTTGCACACAGTTCCATGATCCAGACGGATATTCTCATCATCGGTGCAGGCCCGGTTGGCCTCTTCACCGTTTTCGAAGCAGGGCTGCTCAAGTTGCGCTGCCATATCATCGACTCCCTTGCCATCCCGGGCGGGCAGCTGGCGGAAATCTACCCCAAGAAGCCGATTTACGATATCCCAGGTTTCCCGGAGGTATTGGCCGGCGATCTGATCGACAACCTGATGCAGCAGATCGAACCCTTCAAACCGGGCTTTACCCTGGCCGAAAGGGCGGAGCTGCTGGAACGGACCGAAAACGGACATTGGCGTGTCACCACCCATAAGGGAACGGTGCACGAAGCGCCTGTGGTGGCCATTGCAGGCGGTTTGGGCTGTTTCGAACCGCGCAAACCGCCCATTGCCAATATTGTCGATTTCGAAGAGAAAGGTGTGGAATACCTGGTTCGGGAACCGGAGAAATTCCGCGGTCAGCGCCTGGTAATTGCCGGCGGTGGCGACAGCGCGTTGGACTGGACAATCTACCTGGCCGACATCGCTTCTGAAATCACACTCATCCACCGCCGCTCCGAATTCCGCGGGCACCTGGACAGTGTACAGAAGGTGATGGACATGGCCGAGCAAGGCAAAATCAAGCTCCTCACCTGGGCCGAAATCGTTGGCTTGCGCGGGGAAGGCAAACTCGAGCAGGTGGAAGTGCAGCAAAAGGATCGCGAAAACTATTGGATCGATACCGACACCTTCTTACCGCTCTTCGGTCTGACGCCCAAGCTCGGACCGATTGGCAACTGGGGTCTGGAGATTGAAGACAACGCCATCCGCGTCGATACCCGCGATTATGGCACCAACCTGCCCGGCGTGTATGCCATTGGCGATGTGAACACCTATGCCGGCAAACTGAAGCTCATCCTTTGCGGTTTCCACGAAGCCACCCTCATGTGCCAGAGCGCCTTCAGCCGCATTTATCCCGACAAGAAGAACGTCTTGAAATACACGACCGTGAACGGGGTGCAGGGGTTTTGAATCCTGACACGTGCAAAGCCCGTTAAAAGGATGATACGCGAAACATGTTGCCGTTGCTCAATCCTGCAACGAAGCGGAAACAAAAAAGAAACCCGGACGCTGCAACCAGGAAGGGCTGAATCATGTATTCCTCCAGCCCTTCCTCAGGCTGGACTATTTATGGTCTGTCAACTTTGTAAACAGTAGTACCCGGAATTTGCTCGGCCGCGCGCACTTCCTCTGTTGCCGGACCCGTAGTTTTCGGTACAGCATGTTGTTGTAGCATCTGGTAGTAGACCCCTTTGTCAGCAGATTTTCCAAAAACCTCCGGGTGCAGGTAAGTGCCCTTTTCGGTTTCGCTCTTCTCCACTTCAACCTGTACGCGGTTCTTTTCTGCATAGGCATCATGCCTGATACCGGTAACCTGCCACGATATTTCAAGTCCTTTGGTGGCCCCGGCTATCTTGAATCGGTTGCCTTTGATCTTCTCGGCAACATATACAGGAGCGTAGCCACCAACACAGGTCAGCTGGTAGCGGAATTCCATATTCAGTGCTTCGAACCAGTCGGGCATTACCACCACGGCCTCACCCTGCTCGTCGGCAATGGCCATACCGTTGTAAATATTCATCATGTCGGGCGACTCCACAAAGGAGTGATACAGGTATTTATTTTCCGGATCCAACGGATGATCAATCTTGAAAGTGCCACTTGCTTTGCTTAAGGATCCCGATACAATCATGTTGCCGACTACGCTGCTTCTGCCATTGAAAAAGCCCGCATAGCCAAAGGAGTTACTACCGCCATTATCGCCGTAAATGGCCGCGCCCGTGGTATTGGTGGAAGACGCTGTGCTGGCATAAACACCGTTATTGGCCGTGGCAATGCCGGCAAATACTCCGGTGGCGTTGGAAAATCTCCCTGCGCCATCTACATTGGAAGCGTTGCCGGTAACCACATTCAGCGACCTTGAGGTGCGTGAAGGTCCTCCAATATCCAGGAGGTAGAAAGGCGAGCTATTGCCGATGCCCACAAATCCGGCATTGCTTATCCTCATGCGCTCC
>CANHTS010000153.1 GCA_947463435.1 Flavobacteriales bacterium
AAGGCAGGGCTCGATGTCATACTCGAATCGCCCGAAGACGACCAGTACCTGAATACCCCCATGAAGAAGCTGGTTACAGGCCAGATTCATATCGCCATTGCACCGACGGACAGCGTTATCAGCTACCGTACTTTACACAAGGAATATCCCGTGGTTGCCATCGCAGCCATTCAGCAACACCACAACAGCGCCATCGCCACCCTGGCAGATTCGGGCATCGATAAGCCGGCAGACCTGGATGGGAAAGTGTATGGTTCATATGGTGCCCGCTTTGAAGATGCGATTGTGCGCCACATGGTGCGTCACGACGGTGGCAACGGCATGCTGCGCATCATGCGCCCGCCTAAACTGAGCATGTGGGAAGCACTGCAGGAAGGCGAAATCGACGCCACCTGGATATTTCTTCCCTGGGAAGGCGCCATCGCCCGGGCCAGCGGCCAGAAGCTCAACCTTTTCAAACCCGAAGATTACGGCGTGCCCTATGCCACTTCGCCTCTGATGATCACCACCGAGCGCCTGCTGGAACGCTATCCGAAAGAATTCCGCCTGTTCATGAAGATTACCAGGGCACATTACGAATGGGCAGCGAAGAATCCGAAAGAAGCCGGACAGTTTCTGGCGAAAGCGCAGATTCATCCCAGCCTGAACCAGGTAGAAACAATTACCCAAACGATGGAGTTGCTCGCTCCGGCACTGATTGATGAAAAAGGTATCTGGGGAATCATCAGTCTGGAACAATCTCAAGCCTTCTGCAATTGGCTGGAAAACCATGACCTCATCTGCGATCCGGAAACCGAAATGCCGGTACAGGTATCGCACCGCTGCGGCCAATGGTTCAGCAATACCTGGCTGAACGGCTGAACCCAACCTTATTTTCTCTTCGATGCCGGATGAAACTGCATCAGCGTACTGCGCAGGTAGTCGGTATCCAAATGCGCGTATATCTCCGTGGTTGTGATGCTCTCATGCCCGAGCAATTCCTGCACGGCCCGCAGATCGGCACCGGCTTCCACCAGGGCCGTGGCAAAGGAATGGCGGAAGGTGTGCGGACTCACATTCTTCCGGATTCCGGCGCGGGCCACCAGGTCTTTGATCATGTTGAACACGCTCACCCGCGAAAGCCCGCCGCCGAAGCGGTTCAGGAATACGAGGTCTTTGGCTTTGGACTGCACCGGCTCCAGGGAGCGCACATCGCGGATATACAGCAACAATTGCCGCAGGGCCGGCTTGCCGACGGGCACCAGCCGC
This sequence comes from Flavobacteriales bacterium, assembly GCA_947463435.1. Classification (GTDB taxonomy): domain Bacteria; phylum Bacteroidota; class Bacteroidia; order NS11-12g; family UBA955; genus REEB481. The sequence goes on from CANHTS010000153.1 coordinate 1,249, forward strand.
TGTTTGTTGCCTTTGCCCGTAACGAGCAGCAGCGATTCGTCGGCCTGGATATCCTGCAACTTCAGCCCGAGCAGCTCTGAAATGCGGAGCCCGCAGGAATACAGCGTTTCGATGATGGCCAGGTCGCGGAGGGCCCGCGGCGCGCTCAGGTCGATCTGCGCGATCAGGGTTTCGATTTCATCGGGCGTCAGGTAAACCGGCATCTTGCGCGGATTGCGCGGCAGGCGGATATGCTGCATCGGCTGCTGGCTGATTTGCCGGTCGAGCAAGAGGTAGCGGTAAAAGGTGCGCAGGCCGGAGATGATGCGGGCCTGGGTTCCGGGTGTGAATCCAAGCCCGGCCAGATCAGCCACAAAATGACTCAGGGTTTCGGGTGTAAAGCTACGCGGATCGTCGGAAGCGCCGACGAGAAGGGCCCATTGGCGCAGGCGATCCAAATCGTGCCGGTAGGCTTCGCGTGTATTGCCCGACAAGCCGCGTTCGAGCTGCAGCCAGGCGAAAAAGCCTTCCTGCAATTGATCGAAGATGGCCGGCTTGCTCAGGGAATCAGATCGGTTTCTCGGCCGTTCAGGATGGTGCGGTCGCTGTCGCGCTGCACGAAAGCCACCACATGCATGTCGGCGGGTTTGAAATTGCCAGCCGGCTTGTAGCGGTATTGCTTTTCGAATACCCGTCCTGCCACCAAGGATTCGGTCAGCAGATCGCCGCCCGGAGCCGTGATGGTAGTGCGCAGCACATGGTTGTGGGAATAGAAATAGCGAATGCCGCCGGCCGTGTCTTTGTCGCTCTGCTTCCCTACGATTCCGCCTTCGGTCAGGGCGATGGTATAGCGGTGGGTTTCGTTCGACTTATCGCTGTTGTAAGCCATTTTGAGGGTGATAACGGCTTCTTTCGCCGTTGCGTCCCAGCTTGTGCTCAACTCCATGTTCACCGGCGACGTTTCTGCCAGGCGGTCGCTTACACGCGCTTCCCATTCGTTCACGCTAATCACGCGGCTTGAACCGAATTCGGCCTGATCTACCATTCCATTGGGAAGGGAATTGACCGAAACACCGGTAGAAGCTATCATCTGATCGGCGATAGGCGTGGTAAGGGTATCGTAGCCGCGCCAGGGAGCCGTGAGGTTGGGCATAGGCGTAATGTAAACCGCCAGCACGTGCACTTTCCCGCCGCGGGCTGCCTCGATTTGCTTGGCCTTGACTGCTGCCTGCGGACAGTTGTTGCAGCGCACGCCGGTGATATCATACAAAACTACATGCTTGTCTTGCGCAGCCGGTGTCGGGCCGACATACGTTGTATCGCGCAAAGGCTTCACCTTCACCCGGAAATTGATGGGCACGGGTTCCTCCTCGATGCATCCCTGAAACAGGGCGGCCATCAGGAACAGGGGAAGTAGCGTGGTAACTCTCATCGGTTCGTCAAACATACAAATTTCCAGCAGAAGCGGCGATAATCCGAACCTTTTGGGGTCGGATTCTGTTAGTCGTCTGTCATGAAAAAAGTTTGGATCTTTTTGGCCTCCGGTGCCGTAATCTTCGCCCTCAAAAGCTGCATCTTCAGCCAAAGCAAAAGTGTTCCCAATCCAGCCGCAGTGCAACCCACTTCCGACTTCCACAGCCTGAAACTCACCAGCCTCGATGGCAAAGACACCCTGCATTTCGCTAGCCTCAAAGGCAAGAAGGTGCTGATCGTGAATACCGCCAGCGAGTGCGGATACACTCCCCAATATGAAGAACTCGAAAAACTGAAGCAGACCATGAAAGACAGCCTGGTGATTATCGGCTGCCCCTGCAACCAGTTCGGCGGACAAGAGCCCGGCTCGGCCGAACAGATCCAAAGCTTCTGCCAGAAGAACTACGGTGTGAGCTTCTTCCTCAGCGAAAAACTCGACGTCAGGGGCGACAAGCAGCATCCCGTTTATCAGTGGCTGACCCAGAAGAGCCGCAACGGCGCCCTGGACGCTTCGGTGAACTGGAACTTCAACAAGTTCCTGATCGATGGCAACGGCAAGCTGCAGGGTTATTATCCTTCCAAAGTCGGCCCGATGAGCGCCGAGCTGCTGGCGGCGATTCGCGGGTGATTCCGTGGGTGGTTGAGCTTGTCGAAACCTCCCGACTCCGAATATCAAAGCAGCGGTCGTTGAGTAGCGAAAGCGAAGCTGTAGCCCCGACTGTAGCGAAGCGTTGGGGAAACGACCGAGTATCACAAGAATGAATACCCGGCATTTCCCAGACTGATAAAGTCGGGGCTTCGCTTCGAGCGTCCAAGACCGCGAGCGCAGCCTCGCGGCTCAATGACCGGGCGGCGGTATCAAACCCAGGCGCATTTCGACTGCGCTCCGTTTCACTTCGCTTCGCTCAATGACCGGGTCCCACAGTCCCAATCACAACCACTCATTCGAAAAGCGGTTGTACACCGCAAAGCCAACTTTCCAGGCGGTGCGGATGCCGCTCCATTGGTTGGAAGCTGCAGCGGTATAATAGAAGCCGATCTTGAAACGTTCGCGCCATACGCGGACTACCTTTTCGAGTCCGGCGAAGCCTTCTACGTAACGCATATTCCGCTCCTGCGAAACAAGGAATCCGCCGCCGGCCGTTTCGCGCAATTCGAGCGGCTTGAGGAAGGGCAACTTATTCAGCAGGCTGCCGTTAAAACGGTGTACGTAATGCCCTTCGAAATAGCGCCGGAAAGTCGGATAGGTGCTGTCGAGCAACTGAAACGTGTACATGGGGGCAGTCAGGAGAAAAGGATCTCCGCGCCGTTGGTACTTGTAGTCAATGAGTTGCACATTCCGCATGGTATGAAACTTTCCGGAGGTGACGCGGAATTCGCTGCGCCCGGCAAGACCCAAGGGAAACTCATGCTCCACACGGTATTCCAGGTAGTCGAAATCGGCCTCTGAATTGAGCAAGCCCGGGATGCCCTTGCGGTACTGCAACACAAATGTGGGCCATTTGGAACCGAGAATCAGCTTCTGGTAAGGCTCGCGGATATACTTCTGGAAAGGTGTGTAAGACAAGGTGATGCGCGCGTAAGTCGCCGTGTAGGGATCAAAACTCAGCGGCTGATTGCCTTCCACACCCACCACCGTCGTATCAAAACGATAGCCCGAAATGTCGCGGCGGTCACTGTATTCGGCGGTGACTCCCACGTAGAATCCATTGAAAACTTCGAGGCGGTGGCCGATTTCCATGTATTCGTGCTGGAAGAAATTGGAACGCCTGAAGAGGTTCACATACGCATCAAAGGGATTGATGAAGCCAAAACTCCGTCCGGCTGAAACCGACAAACTCCCGCGGCTGAACGGATTGTACAGCCAATACGCCGACACATCGCCCATGATATCCTGGTTCAATATCCCGTAGTTCAGGTTGGGATTGAGCGAGAGGAACTGCTTGTTCTTGAACTCCTTGGAACCGGAAAAAGTAAAATTGATGCGCCCGCCGCCGATCATGATCGGGTTGTAAATGAAAGCGAGTGGAATAAAATTCAGGTTCCAGCCTTTATCCGGATTCGTGTAGGTCTGCCCGAGGAGGAAAAGCTTCATGGGCGTTACCTTGTTCGTTTCGCGCGTCACGCTGTCTTTGAAGGCCTTGCTTTCGCGCACACGCCGCAGCGAATCGTCGCGGTTCACGAAGCGCAGTTCGCGGGCATCGAGCGGTACGGCCCGTCGTTCGGCCCAATAGCTGCTGTCGCGTTCGTAGGCTTCGCGGGTAGCGCTGCTGAGTTCGTTGTCGAAGAAACGCGGCGGATAGACAGGATTCACCGTGTGGCTGCGATAGCGCACCCTTGTGCTGCCGTCGAACTTCCCCTTCCCTGCCTTGGCGAAATACTGCATATCGAGTTTGGAAGGAAGGAGGAAAGAATCCCGCGGGTCGAAAGCCATGCGCAGGGTGAAACGGTCGTATTCGTTGAGCACGTTTTTCGGGAAATCCAACTCGAGCGAGCGGATGCAGAATAGCGTGTCCTGGATTTCAATGATACCGCTGAAGAGCGCGTTGGTGGCCTGCCTTGGAATGACGCGGATGCGGTAGATCCGGTGGCTGTCACTGTCGTACACCATTTTCAGGAAGCGGAAACGGTAGCCCAGCATGGCCGTGCTGCTGAGGGGCGACATCAGCGGTTGGTCGCTCAAGGCCGGGATGTACAGCAGGTTCTGGTAGAAATTGAATTCTGCTTCAGTGGTTGAAAGGTAAAAGAGTCCGGAAGGATCGCCACGCTTCGACACCGCCGTCCGGATTTCCTTGATTTTACCGGGCTGTTTGAAATGCCGGGTCAGGATCACTTCGGCCAGGTTCATCGACACCCGCGTACTGTCTGGTTCGGGGATGGAATCGGCGCGTTCTTCTTCCTTTTCGAGGTAGCCGCTCCGTTTCTTCTTTTCCGGTGCCTCGTAAATCTCCGTAGCGCGGATATAGATCTCGCTTTGGAGCGACTGGTATTGGTTGGCCCAGCGATCGCGTGCGCGGATGGCCTGGCGCATTACTTCCGGTGCCGGATCCTTACGCCGCGTGGAAATGACCACCGGTTCGTATTCGATGGTAAGGGGCGTAAGCAGCAGATTAACCGTATCCGGGCCGTCTTCGAGCGTTACCGGCACCACCTGGGTTTCATAACGCACATGGCTGAATACCAATTCATACGTTCCGCGGGCCAGCTCGGCCTTGAAATGACCGGCGCCATCGGTGCGGGCCAGCATGCGTCCGTTCTTGATGAATACCGCCACATCGGCTACCGGAATAAAGGCCGTATCGCGCAAGGTGCCGCTCACGCTGTACAGCTGCTGTGCACGCGCTGCTTCCGGAATCAGGAAAATGACCCAAAGCAAAAAGAAGTTGCGAAGCCGGCGCAGCATATCAGACGGTGTACGGATAATGAAACAACGAAAATACACAGGATGTTACGGCCGCGCTGTCAAATTCTGCGCGCATCGACCAAATGAAGCGGAGAAACGATTTAGGGAGGCGTCTTAAGAGGGAACAAGTCTCTGCTCATCAAGAATCCCATAGCTCCAAAGCGGACAAACGCAAATCGTGCATAAGAACAGCTTCACGAGGGTCAGAAGCCCAATCCCGATAGCAATCGGTACGGGGATTTCGAGAACGAGACATAGTATTAGTTCCGACGCAGGGCGTATGGTATGAGACACCGAATCCGAAAGGAATAGTGTTTGGGTGGAACGAGGTGCGATGGGTTGGGATGGACGTAGGGCGGGAATTGGCAGGTGATTCCACCGTTGGGTAAGCGGAAAATTCAGATTAGTCGGAAGCGTCCACTATGTAAGGCAGGTTCCATGCCTTACTGACGAACAAACCGAACATTTGTTCAATTTTCTGATTTCCACTGTAGCGGCGATTGGTGAGGTAACAGAATTCTCCCAGATAATTCCGGAGGTA
>CANHTS010000154.1 GCA_947463435.1 Flavobacteriales bacterium
CGGATAAAAATGGCGGAAGGTGTCGATGAAGCCAGCCTGGAAGAAGTTTTCCATCCATTCCCGTTCTTCCGGGAGGAATCCGCTGCTGTCTTTATTGCCTTTGGGATCGTGGATATCGATCGCGCGGTGGCAGATATTGTAGTCGCCGCACACGAGCAGGCCGGGCAGGTCTTTGCGGAGATTTTCGGCGTATCCGGAAAAGAAATCCAGGAAACGGTACTTGGCTTCCTGCCGGTGTTCTCCGCTGGAGCCGGAGGGGAAATAGGCGCTTATCACGCTCAGATTGCCAAAATCAGCGCGGATGATCCGCCCTTCATGGTCCCATTCCGGTTCGCCACAACCGAATTCAACATGACTTGGTTCTGTTTTGGACAGTATTGCCACCCCGCTGTAACCTTTTTTTCCTGCGCTATACCACCAGGCCTTATAGCCCAGTGCTGCGAACACCGCATCGTCGATCTGGGAAGCCTCTGCCTTGATTTCCTGCAGGCAGACCACATCGGCGTTGGCGGCTGCCAGGTATTCGGCCAATCCTTTGGTGAGGGCCGAGCGCACACCATTGACATTGTAGCTCAGGATTTTCATGCGGCGAAATTATCCGCAGGAAAGCGTTTAGCAATCTGGAAAAAACACTGCGGTAGCTTTTGAATTGCTAACTTTGCCATCCTTTTAAAAACCACTGTTACCCTTTCATCGCATGGAAGAACCCATCAGCCAGGAAACCGTTAAGGCCAACCTGATTCCCACGGAGCCAGAGGCTCAGCACCAGGAAGTACAGCTCGCAGAAGAAGTTGTAGCCGAAGACAACACCGATTATTCGGAGTTCAGCAAAGACGATCTGATTACCCGCGCAGGCGAAACGGTGCACCATCCGGACACGCGCCTGGCGACGGAAATTTTCCGCCGTATGCGCGCTGCTTTCGATCTGCTTCAACAAACTGAACGTCAGCAATTGATCACCGAATGGTCTGCTGCCGGCAACGATCCGCGTGAGTTCAAAGCACCTTCAGATCCGCTGCGCGCCCGCTTCAACGCCATCGAACAGCAGTTCCGCGAGCGCAAAGCCGACGAAAAACGCCGCGCCGAAGAAGAAAAACTCGCCAATTACAAGCGCAAAAAGGAAATCCTCGACCGCATCAGCGTGCTCGTGGAAGCTGAAGAAACGCAGGAAAGCCTGAAGCAGCTCAAAGACCTGCAAAACGAATGGAAGAAAATCCGCTCCATTCCCAACGAATTCAAAGACGAACTCTTCGAGCGTTACAAGTTCTACCTCGATAAGTTCTACGATAACCTCAGTAAATTCAATGAACTGAAGCAGCTCGACCGCGAGAAGAATCTCTCGGCCAAAATCGAGCTCTGCCTGCAGGCCGATAAGCTGCTGCAGGAAGACAATATCCGCCACGGCTTCAACCAGCTCGCCATCGTTCAGGAAGAATGGCGCAACGTTGGTCCGGTTCCCCGCGAAGCTTCCGATGAACTCTGGAAGCGCTTCAAGGAAACCTGCGACAAGGTAGTTGCCCGTTACCGCGAAAAGATGGCCGACCAACAGTCGCTCCGCGAAGAGAACCTGAAACAGAAGGTGCTGCTCTGCGAAAAACTGGAGGAACTGAATTCCCTATGGCCTTCCACACCGAAAGAATGGAAAAAGCGTACCGAAGAAGTGGAAGCGCTGATGGAAGACTGGAAGAAAATCGGGCAGGTGCCGAAGGAAGACAACGACAGCACCTGGGAACGGTTCAAGAATGGCCGCAAGGATTTCTTCCAGGCCAAGAAGAACTATTTCGGCAAGCTGGATTCAGACCGCGATACCAATCTCAAAGCCAAGCAGGACCTCTGCGTTGCAGCCGAAAAACTCATCGAGCGCAGCGATTGGGGCAAGACCACAGAAGAACTGCTCTTGCTGCAGGAACAGTGGAAAAAGATTGGTCCGGTTCCTGAAAAGGAAAGTGAAGCCGTTTGGAAGCGCTTCCGCGAAGCCTTTGACCGTTTCTTCGAACGGAAGAATGCGGCATTGAAAGTGCGCAAGCAGGAAGAAAAGGAAAACCTCCGCATCAAGCAGGAAATCGTGGCCCAGATGGAAGCGTTAGACGCCCAGGGCGATGGAGAAGACGTGTACAAGCAACTCCGTGACTTGCAGACCCGTTGGATGCAAACCGGTTATGTGCCGGCCTCTGCAAAGGAAACCCTGCAGAAACGCTATCAGGAAGTGGCCGACAAGCTCTTCGGTCGTTTCCGTCAGAACCGCGAACAGATGAAGGAAAGCATGCTGCGCGAGCACCTGGAAACGATGATGAGCGGCCCGGATGCTTCCAATCGCCTGCGCAGCGAGGAACGCCGCATGCGCGACCGCATCAACGGCCTGCGCAACGACGCTTCCACCATCGAAAACAACATGGCATTCTTTGCCAACTCGAAAGGTGCCAATGCCGATCAAATCCGCAAGCAGTTTGAAGAGAAGCGTACAGCCCTCGAACAGCAGATTCAGCGCCTCGAAAAGGAACTGAAAATGCTGCGCAGCATGAAGCCGGGGAATGCATGAGCTGTACCGCCTCACCGACTACCTGAACTATCTGCTTACTTCCGGAGGGCGGCACAGTATCCATTCGCCTTTCGTCTATCGCCTTTACAACGAGGTGATTCACGGTCGCGCTTCGCATCCCGCCTTTCACCATATAGAAATGTTGCGCGGCCAGATGCTGGCCAGCAAAGCTGTTATCGAACGCACCGATCACGGCGCCGGCAAGCAGCCTTCGTTGGTAAAGCTGTCCGATTTTACACGGCGCAGCGCCAAACCGGCCAAGTATGCAAAACTGCTCTACCGGCTCATCGCCGACTTACAACCTGCATTCGCCGTGGAGCTGGGAACGGGCACCGGCATCAGCACGCTCTATCAGGCTGCTGCCATGTCGCTCAATCCGCTTATTAGCCTGGAAGGTGACCCTGTGCTGGCCGATATCGCCAGGCAGAACGCTGCAGAAAGCGGATTGGCAGAACGCGTGCATATCGTAACCGGGAGATTTGAAGATACACTGCCGCAACTCCTGCCGCAGTTACCGCAGCTCGATTATGTGTTCTTCGACGGCAACCACCGCCTCGACCCAACGCTCGATTACTTCGAGCAATGCCTTTCGCTGGCCGGAGAAGGGAGCCTGTTCGTGTTCGACGATATCCATTGGAGCGAGGAAATGCAGCGCGCCTGGAATATCATTTGCCGCGACCCGAGGGTGCAGGTAAGCATTGATTTATTCGCCATCGGTTTGGTGTATTTCCGTCCCGGACAGGAGAAAGAACACTTTAAATTGCGCTACTAAGCGAAGCTATGACGTTGGACTATGTACACAAGGTGCGGGTGAGGTATGGTGAAACCGACCAGATGGGAATGGTGTATCACGGCAACTTCGCCTTGTATTTTGAAGAAGCGCGCACCGAGATGCTGCGGCGTTGTGGCATCACCTACCGCGAAGTGGAAGATGCCGGCATCCTGATGCCTGTCCGTGAAATGAGTATCCGTTTCATGAAAGGGGCCATGTACGACGACCTGCTCAGCATACGCGTGCAACTGTTAGAGAAACCTCTCACGCGCATGAGCTTCAATTACCGCACCTTCAATGAGCGCGGTATCTTGCTGAATACTGCAACCATCGAACTGATGTTTGTGAAGTCAGATAGTTTTCGTCCGGTCAAATGCCCTGAATTCCTCTTAGAACGCCTGCCTGCATGGTCTTAAAACCCGTTACCCGCAAGTTGCGCCGCGAAAACCGGCCCATCAGGCGCAAGGCTTGGTGGGAGGGGCTTGCTATCGTGCGGGTGATGAAGGAACGCACGCTGCCCGGCTTTCATGGCCACAGCGTCTATGAAGTGGGCCGACATTTTCTTCGTTCCCTTTTCCGCGAAGACTTCACCCTCCGCGCCAGTTCCCTGGCCTTCAACTTCTTCCTTGCGCTTTTCCCGGCCTTGCTCTTTCTCTTCACCCTTATCGCCTATATCCCGATCAAAGGGTTGAAGAACCGCCTGATCAGAGAACTCGATTTTTTCTTGCCCGATGCGGCTTTCGAAGCCATCAGCGGCGCCATCCGCGATATGCTTGCCATCCAGAACGGTAGCTTGCTGTCGTTCGGATTTCTGCTCGCCATCTGGTTTACCAGCAACGGCTTTCATACGCTCATCAATACCTTCAACAGGCGCCTGCCGCGCCGACGCAAACGCAATTGGTTCCGCAACCGCAGCGTCGCCATTCAGCTCACCATCGTGATCTCGTTGATGCTGATTGCCGCCGTGCTGATCATCTTGTATGCAGGTTACCTGCAACAGTGGATTTACAAGCAGCGCCTGGTGAACCGAAAAACACTGAAGATGCTCATTACAGGCACGGAATTCATCGTACTGTCAGGACTCGTTTTTCTGGTCATTTCAACCATTTACCGCTTCGGTCCGGCCACTGTGAAACGTTGGCGTTTTATCACCGCCGGCGGATTGTTCGCGTCGGTTTTGTGCATACTCTCCACCGCCCTCTTTTCAGTGTATGTCAACAATTTTGATTCGTACAACAAGATTTACGGTTCCATTGGTGCCATCATTGCATTGATGATTTTGATATACATCAATACGCTCAGCGTGATTGCCGGTTTTGAACTCAATTCCAGCATAGAACGCGCTGCACTCGACCAATCTGAAGAATCCCCATGACCCAAGAAATTGAACCCGTTTTCGGCGAAATAAACACCCAGGACCGCCCGGCTTTTGCGCTGGCGGAACTCGCGCGTACGGCCGCAACAGAAACCCATTGGCATTTGGCGGCGGTAGTGGAGCCCGATCAGTTGCTATTCAGCGAGGAAAACGACGATTCTTACGCATTGCACGTGTTTCTGGACACACCGGATGAGGTTCAGCTGCATATTTCGCACGAGGAAATGACGCCTGAACGCCGGGAAACAGCGGTAGAAAAGCTATCGCGCTACGAAACCCACTTGCGCGGATGCATCCTTGCATTGAACGATGACCACGCCTTGACAACGGCCTGGGAACAGGAGCTGGAAAAACACAATTACCGCAATAAAAACGGCAAATGGGAAAAGCATAAGCCCGGTTTCAAGGAACAATGGCGCAGCATGATCCAAGGTGAAGACGGCACCGGGATTACGTTCTTACTGATTGCGCTGAATATCATCGTATTCTTTGTAATGGTATTGGCCGGCGGCGGCTGGGGCAGCACGGAATGGGATGTCTTGTACCAGTTTGGCGGCAACTACACCGCGGCCATCCAACAAGGCGAATATTGGCGTTTTCTGAGTTCGGTCTTCCTGCACAATGGTATTTTCCATCTCTTCATGAACATGATTGGGTTGTTTTACGGTGGGATGCTGGCTGAGCGCATTTTGGGAGGGAAACGATTCCTGTTGATGTACCTGGTTGCCGGAATAGCCGGCTCGGTTTGCAGCTATTTCTTTCACGATGAAATGCTCTCCGTCGGCGCGTCGGGAGCGGTATTCGGTATTTTTGGTTTCTTGCTCGGGCATTATTTCCTGCCCGGATCAGACAAAGAGCTGCGCAAGGCGGTGCTGATGCAATTGGTTATTTATGTGGGCCTCAACCTTTTGCACGGCATGAAAGACGGGATCGACAACTGGGCGCATGCAGGAGGGTTGGTCGCGGGCTTCTTCATCGGCCTTGCCTGGACTTTCGGCAATGCTCCGAAGGAAGATGGTTTGCAAGAAGCCTGGAGTTTCCGTTCAGCCATCAGCGGAACGCGTTTGTTCCTGATGCCGTTGCTGCTGTTGGCAGGCTGTGCATTCGTTGTCCAGGCTAGACCGCGCACCTTGTCTGCTTACATGGAACTCATTAACCAGGCCGATCGCTATTACGGCCAGGCCATGCGCGCTTATCCCAATTCGGAAGATTCAGCATCATTGAAAAAGTTGCAGGATTCAGGCATTGCCGGCTGGAGCAAGGTGATTTCCATCCTCGATTCTGCCGCAGCCATTCCCGGACTCGACAGCGGTCGCCTGGCCTTGTGTCAGCGCTTCCGTCAGGCAGCCACACAGCGACAAATAGCTTTCCGCTACGTCTATCGTGCCATCAGCGAACAATCTCCCCGTTATTACGACAGCGTAGGTGCAGCCGTTCGCCTGGCAGATTCGCTCGAAATGCGGGATTAAGGGAAGTTTGGCTGCAGCCGCGATAGCTGAACTTTTTGCCAGCCATCCAATAAACCACCGGTTCATACGCCATTATGGCGATTCCCCCAACCGTCGCTATGGTTTCAGGCTTGTTATGGATCCCGGTGTTTGGGATAAGCGTTGGTCTCCGCCGGTAATTTCACGACCAGACCGTCAGCTTCCGCAGGCTGGTTTCGCTTACCTGCTCCAGCACATGTGGTTCTTCTTGCACGATGACAAAATCTGCACACTGGATGCAGGCATCGGCTCTGCGGCCCGGTCATTGAGTACCTGCGAGGCTCCGCTCGCGGTCGTAGAGCCGTAACGC
>CANHTS010000155.1 GCA_947463435.1 Flavobacteriales bacterium
GCGCAACAACTGCTGGATCGGATGCCGTTTGATACACCCGATCTGGTGATCAGCGATATCAGTATGCCCGATATGAACGGGCTTGAGCTGGCGAAGATTATCCGCGAAAAACACCCCAAGGTGCGGATCATTTTACTGACCATGCATGCATCGGCAGCCTGGGTGAAACAGGCAAAGGAAACAGGTGTACAAGGCTATTTGCTCAAAGAATCGGGATTACAAGAGATGCGCGATGCTATTCATACAGTTATGAATGGGGAAAAGTATATCTCTTCCAAAGCCGCGGTCAATCTTCTGAAAGAAGAACAAGAAGGCACGCGCATTACACCGCGTGAAACCGAAATCCTTCAGATGCTCGCCCGAGGCCTCACAACCAAAGAAATCGCCGATGCCTTTTTTGTCAGTACCAACACCATCGATTCCCACCGCAAGAACCTCCTCGCCAAAACCGGAGTGGCCAATACCGCCGAGTTGATTGTTTGGGCCGTAACCGAAGGTTATATCCCGGTAGGGCAGCACCAAGGGTGATTGGCCGGAATTCAAGCAGATTGTCATTCTGTGGCTGAGCGATCGCATTTTCATCCGATGCCGGTATTTTCGCAGCAACGTATGAGAATCACCCTGCTTTCCCTTTGCGCCTCCCTGGCACTTTTCTCCTGCACCACCAAAGAACAGAAACTGGCCTCCGCGCTGGAACCCTTCGATCGCTTTATTACCGGCAATGAAATACTCGACAGCATTCCCGATTCCATGGCTTCGCGCTTTGTGAGTTTTGCCGCCGAGTTCCCGGCCAACAAAAAGAGTCCGAACTACCTCTTCGCTGCAGCCGCCCTCTTTGAAAAGCAAGGGAAAACCTACCGCGCGGCCCAAACCTTCGAGAGCTTCCTCACACGCTATCCGAAAGAACCCCGCACCGAAAAGGCCTATATCGGCGCGGCCCATAATTATGAACTTTCCGGTAACTTCGACAAGAGCCGTGAACTCTATGAGCAATTCCTGAAAACCTATCCGCAGTCGCCGATGGTGCAAAGCGTGAAAGACAACCTGCCCCTGATTGGCAAAAGCCCGGAAGAGCTGCTTGAAATCATTCGGAAGAAAGCAGCGGCAGACTCCGTCAAATCAGCTGCTCCGGCTCAGCCCTAAGCTGTTGCAGATTGCATGGCCTCAAGCAGGCTGCGCACTTCCACAGCTTCCTTCACATCGTGAACGCGCAGTATGGATGCGCCTTTCAACAGCGCAACGGTATGCAGTACTGTGCTGCCGTTCAATGCTTCTTCAGCTGTGATTCCCAGGGTGCGCCAAACCATACCCTTGCGCGAAACACCGACCAGCAGCGGCTTTCCCAAAACCTGAAAATCTTCGAGTGCTTGCAAGAGCCTGAAGTTGTGGGCTGATGTTTTTCCGAATCCGAATCCTGGGTCGATCCACACTTCATGGATGCCCAAGGATGCCAGGTCGGTGATTTTTTGGGCGAAATAGGAGAGAACCTCCGCCAGCACATCATCGTACTGCGGGTTTTCCTGCATCGTAGCCGGAACACCCTGTTTGTGCATGGCGATATAAGGCAGCTTCAACCTGGCAACAGTAGCCAGCATTTCCGGATCATCCTCTCCTGCGGAAACGTCGTTGATGATATCCGCACCGGCCGCGGCAGCATCAGCAGCAACGCTTCCTATGAATGTATCCACGCTGATCAGGGCATCGGGGAAATTGCTTTTGATGGAACACAATGCCGGAATCAGGCGACGTTTTTCTTCATCTATGCCAACCATTTCAGCACCGGGGCGCGTGCTTTGGGCACCGAGATCCAATACATCGGCCCCGGCTTTCAACATCGCTTCGGCTGTGCGCAACAAGTTTGAATCGTCTGTCATTCTGCTGCCTGCGTAGAAGCTGTCGGGCGTGATATTGAGGATACCCATTACCAATGGGCGTCTGAAAACGTGCAGGCGGCCCCGGCAGTTGATTTGTACAGGCTGAAATTTCATCCCGCTGCAAAGGTAGTATGTCAGATCCTGGCGAAGTGTTGGGTAGCGAATGCAGCCGGACTGCTGCTTTTTGCTCAGGATGGTTATTTTTGCCAGAACACAGCAGCGTTCCCCGTTGTTAGTGTCACAAACCATGAAGGCTATCACATTGATTTCGCGCCTGCTCGTAGGCTTCTTGTTCATCTTTTCGGGTTTTATCAAACTCAACGACCCGACCGGATTCAGTATCAAACTGAATGAATACTTTGATGTATTTGCCACCGACCTCAGCGCCAAACAAGACACCCTGCAAATCGGAGTGAAAGAAGGCGCACAAACCGTGGCTTCCAATTCAGGGGTGCTCTACCATTTCGACGACAAGAAGAACCTGGAATTCAATACCCGTGTCGAAAAAGTGAGCGATAGCAGTAGCGGCGCCTTCGGACAGTTCAAGGTCGAAGCATTCTGTGTGCTCGATCAGGATAACTTCTTCAGCAACGAATACTACTTCCCCGATAGCAGCCAGGCCATGAGCGTGCTGGTGAGCATCAAGGTTGCCGGTAAGGATGTATGGAGCCGCGACTTCAAAATCAGTCCGGCTAACCCGATCGCCTACACCCAGGAAATCGATGTCAAGCCTTACGTGAAAGAGAATTCGTTCATCGTGGGATGGTTCCAGAGCTGGAAAGCCATCACGGTCGGACTCAGCATTTTTATTTGTGTACTTGAAATCGCCCTCGGCTTCGCCCTCCTGATTGGTTGGATGCCGGTGCTCACCATTTGGCTCTTGTTGCTGCTCATCGTGTTCTTCACCTTCCTTACCGCCTATTCGGCTTATTATAACAAAGTGACAGATTGCGGTTGCTTCGGCGATTTCATCAAACTCAAACCCTTTGAATCATTCCTGAAAGATCTGGTACTCCTGTTCTTCATCGTGATTCTGTTTTTCCGCCGCAAGCATATCAGTGCATTCTTCTCGAATAAGTTCGCCTGGAAATCGGTGGCCATAGTTACCGCCTTGTCTACCGGACTGGCCATCTTCTGTTATTATACATTGCCCATTTTCGACTTCCTGCCGTTCAAAGTTGGCAACGATATCCGTTCCCAGATGCAGGTGCCTCCCGGTGAGCGCGTCACCGATTCGGTAACGATGAAGTTCGTGATGAAGAAAGGAAGCGATTCAGCCGACTTCACCCTGAAGCAATGGGACAGCGCGCGCAAAGTGGGCTGGACGTATGTTCGCCGCAAGCAGGAAATCATCATCCCCGCCTACAAACCACCAATCCACGATTTCCAGGTTACGGATCCGGAAACCGGAACGTCATGGCTCGATACCTTGCTCGATGCGCCGGTTTATAAGCTGGTTTATGTCTATGTCTCACTCGACAAAGCCCGCACCGGAGCGCAGCCTGCACTGAATGCACTGGCAAGCGAATGGATGAAAAAAGGACGCAGGTTGTATGCCCTCACCGGCACCGAACTCAGTGCACAGAAGACGTATCGCCAGACGCACAGCGTTCCTTACAAGTTCTACAATACCGACGGTACTACACTCAAGATGATGGTGCGTTCCAATCCGGGTGTGATGCTGCTGCAGGGAAGTAAGGTGGTGATGAAGTGGCCGGCCAGCCAGGTTCCGGATTTGGCCGGTGTTGAAAAGCACATGCGCTGATGCGTCGCTTTCTCCTCCGCAAGCTGGGGTTCTCGCTCCTGGTGCTCTGGGGAGTTGCAACGTTGGTTTTTCTGCTTTTCATGGTCTTGCCAAGTGCCGATCAAATGCTCATTGGCCAGCGCAGCGATGTGCAAACACGCGATGCCATTGTGAAAGAGCTCGGCCTCGATCAACCTTTGCCACTGCGTTATTTGGGTTTTATGCACGATCTGTCTCCGGTTTCACTTTACAAGACTGAAGACAGTGTTGCATTGCAGAGAGGTGTCGTGCTACTTCCTTTAGGGACCCGCAGCATGGTAGTTAAAATGCCCTGGTTGGGATACAGTTATCAAACCCGCCAACCCGTGAGTGAGATGTTATTCGAAGCCTTTCCCGGCACTTTGGTATTGGCCACAGCTGCACTGCTTTTTGCCGCCTGTTGTGGCATCGCATTGGGAATTACAGCTGCCTTGCGCGCCGGAACCTGGTTAGATAAATGCATCAGCACCTTTTCGGTATTGGGTATTTCAGCTCCGTCATTTTTCTCGGCAATTCTCGTCGCCTGGCTATTTGGATATGTTTGGAAGGAATGGACGGGATTGTCGATGACCGGCAGCCTGTATGAAGTGGATCCGTTGGGGCGCGGTGTTTTCCTCGCACCTCAAAATCTGGTTTTACCTGCCTTTGCCCTGGGCATCAGACCTTTATCTGTCTTTGTGCAGCTCACCCGCGATAGTGTGAAGGAGCAAATGCAACAAGGATATGTGCGCACGGCCATAGCCAAAGGGCTCAGCCGTAAGCGGATACTCTTCAGGCATGTGTTGCGCAACGCCATGAATCCGGTGATTACTGCCGTTACAGGTTGGTTTGCCAGTTTGTTGGCCGGCGCCTTTTTTACCGAATACATTTTCAATTGGAAGGGAATTGGGAAACTCACCATCGACGCTTTGCAACAAAGCGATTTACCGGTAGTGATGGGCGCAGTGCTGCTCAGTGCACTGTTGTTTGTGGTTATCAGTATCCTCACCGATTTACTTTACTTCATTCTGGATCCGCGTGTACGGCCGACCTGATCGCATTTATCTCTGCGGAATGCCCGGCAGCGGCAAGAGCACCGCAGCGGAATGGCTGGCCGGAAAACTCGGTTGGACGTATGTGGATACCGATATCATCATTCAGTTCAATACCGGCAAATCGATTGCTGAAATTTTCGAGGAAGAGGGAGAGGAGGCGTATCGCGTTCACGAGAAATGCGCTTTGTTACAAACCTTCGACATGCAGGATGTTGTTGTAGCAACCGGAGGCGGAACGCCCTGTTGGTTTGATAATATGGAGCAGATGAATGCCGCCGGTTTAACCATCTGGTTGCAGTGTAATCCGGAAGAATTGGGCAGGCGAATGAGGCAGGATAATGCTGTCAGACCGCTTTTTACCGGCCTCAATGAGCGCGAATTGTCCCTAAAACTGTACGAAATGCAGGAGCAGCGCGGTTTTTTTTATACACAATCCAAGCTTGTAATGGCTTCAGGGTGGTCGTTGGTTGATTTGTATAGTGTTGTTAATCAGTTGCTTAGCTAGTAGATTGGGATTCTGCGCAGGTTTTGTGAATTAGTGGTGAATAAATTCAATGGGGATGCGGGTTTGCATCACTTGACAAGGTAAGCCAGACTTCTATTTTTGACATACCAAACTAAAAGACACACACTATGAACAAATCAGACCTCATCGGAAAGATGGCCGGCGATGCCGGAATCACCAAGGCACAGGCTACTGCTGCCCTGAATTCATTTATCTCTGCTACCACAGACGCCCTCAAGAAGAGCGACAAGGTTATCCTCGTTGGCTTCGGCACTTTCTCTGTTAGCAAGCGTTCAGCTCGTAAAGGCCGTAACCCACAGACTGGCAAGGAAATCAACATCCCCGCAAAGAAGGTGGTTCGCTTCAAGGCTGGTGCAGACCTGACCACCAAAGTGAAGTAATCTTTCCGACGAAAAATTTAAAAACCCTCGCCTCATGGTGAGGGTTTTTTATTTGTACCATGCGTATACGCGACCTGTTTGACCGCTACCAGGGCATGACTTCCTTCGCTCCACTGGGCTTTGAAGTGCAGCGCGCCGAAGGCATATATCTCTTCAATTCCGAAGGACGGCCATTTATTGACCTCATCGCCGGCATTTCTGTCTGCAGCCTCGGCCATGGCGATCCGGATGTATTATCCGCCATCCGAACACAGTCCGAACGCTATTGCCATGTAATGGTATACGGCGAAATGGTGCTGAGTCCGCAAGCCGAATTTGCGCACGACATCATCGCCGCTCTTCCGGATGGCCTGGACAAGGTCTATTTCACCAACTCGGGCGCAGAGGCGGCAGAGGGCGCAATCAAACTGGTCAGACGCTACACCGGTCGCGCCGGCATCACGGCTCAATTGCAAGCCTATCACGGCAGCACAGCCGGTGCCCTCAGCCTGATGAGCGATCCCTATTATACCAACCGCTATCGGCCGCTGGTACCGGGCGTACGCTTTATACGGCAGAACCACACTGAAGACTTCAGGTTCATCGATCATAACACGGCCGCGGCAGTGGTAGAACTGGTACAAGCCGAGCGCGGTGCCAAAGTGGCTGATCCCGGCTTTATCAAGGAATTAGCGGCTCATTGCAAATCGGTTGGCGCCCTGCTGGTTTTGGATGAAATACAGACCGGTATGGGTCGTTGTGGCTCGCTGTACCTTTTTGAACAATACGGCATAGTGCCCGACATCCTGCTTACCGGCAAGGCATTTGGTGCA
>CANHTS010000156.1 GCA_947463435.1 Flavobacteriales bacterium
AATGTCGATACTGGCATAAATATCCGGCCCGGCAAACGCAACGCTGTCGAATTTTCCGCCTGCTGCACTTCCTTTTTCTGTGGAGTGGCGATCCTGAAATACAGTGCGTACCCCCTTTTTTCCGCGCAGGAAAGTTTCATAACCACTCTCCATGCCGGTAATTCCCGCCAGATCGCCGCTTTTATAATAAGCATCCTGGCGAAGCATTTTATCCGTCACTTCACCTATATAGCCAAGGTAATGGGCTGCGCTTTTGCGGCTGTAGAGACGATCCGTTTTTTGTTCAAGATAAAATCCACTGAAGCGGTATAGGTTTTCCTGTACAAGGGTGTATTCTTCGATTGAGAGATTGGGTTTGAAGGTTGCCGAACGGTTGAAGGAATTGTCTTTGCGCCGGCGTGTCATGGCGATGAAATTTGCATCGGCCAGACGGCGGTCAAATTCCTTGCGTTGCATATTCAGCAAGGCGCAAAACCCTGCAGTATCGAGCCCTTTGAGTTCGCGGGGAAATACGATGAGATCATAAACCGGACCATTGTAAACCAGCAGTTCCCCTTTGCGGTCGTAAATGATGCCACGGGAAGGGTAAATGGTAATCTTCTTGAGGGCGTTGCTGACGGCTCTTTGGTAATTGCCGGGGTCAGCAGCTAATACAATAATCCGAATCCAAAAGATCAGTGCAACCATGGCGAAAATGCCGAAGAAGACATATTTCTTCTTGTCGCCGTTGTTCACAATGCTTCCCTTCTGAAAAAGGTGAATTCCATCAAGATGATACTTGCAATCGTTCCCAGTGTACTGAACAAGGCAGTGGTAAATACCTGCGGAAGCATACTGAACCGGAATGCCTCGTAGAAGAAGTACAAGAAATGATGGGCGAAAGACAAGCCGCTGATGTACAGAAAATAACCGCTAAAGCCCAGCATGCGGCTGCCTGGTCTTAATATACCTTCACGTTGAGCTGTTTCGGTATTCAGTCGGGCATCGGTAAAGCTACGACCCAAAGCCAGTAAGGTACAAGAGGCGGCATGCAGCCCGTAAGTATTAGATAATGCGTCGACAATCAGACCGGTTCCAAAAGCCGCAAACAGCAAGGCATAACGGTTGAGGGAAAATGGCAGGATGAAAAGGAACCAGATATAGGGTTGCGGCTTGAACATAAACCCAAGGTTTAGCCGCGAAAAAACCAGCAATTGGATAAGCAGTGCCAGCGTTAGCAGCAGCGTATAGCGCAGAATGTCCCTTATCATGGTTGAATGATGGCTTGATTAAGGGAATCGATCTGCGGACGGTACACATCAAAAACAACATAAGCTGTATGCATCTTGTTGAATGGTGTACTGAGTCTTACCTGCACATCGTAGAAGCTGCTGTTGCCGGGTACAGTGAAACTTTCGATTTCACCTATACTGATGCCTTCGGGGAAGTGAGGCGAATAGCTGCTGGTTAGCACTTTCGCCCCCTTTTTTATCTTTTCAAACTTATTGATGCCGTTCAGTTGAACGAAGTGTTCGTCTTTCCCGTCCCAGCTTACAAAACCTTCGCGGAATCCAATCTCAGGGATCATTGGTGAAACCCTGAACTTGGTATTCAGTGCGCTAAGCACCAGGGAGAAATCTTCGGAAACGTCATGTACAATACCCGCGATTCCGGTGGGAGAGAGCACTGCCATTCCGGCTTTAACGCCTGCCTTGCTGCCTTTGTCTATGGTGATGAAGTTGTTGAGCTTGTTGGTCGAGCTCTGAACTACCCTGGCTTTCAGGTAGCGGTAACGGAATGGTGCTGTACTGTCAGCACCTGCCTGGTATCTCGTGGTGTCTTGTGAAAACCGGTTGCCTGCCAATTGCTGACGCAAGGCGAGGTTTTCAGCAGTCAGTTGTTCGTTGTAATCACGCAGGTAGAAGTAATCTACAATCGATTGCCTCGTACTGAGGAAATGTCCGGTTACAGACCGCGACGTGTTGAAATAAAATGTCTGTTGATAGCTGTTGAAACGAGCGACCTGAAAGAGGCAGAGTAACTGCAGTAAGCCAAATACAATGTAGAATGCGTTGACCCGTATGAAGCGAAGAATTACATTCATACCCCGGGATCAGTCATCAGGCATTCATCAGGAACTTAAACTTCCCGATATTCTTTAACGCAATACCGGTTCCACGTACAACAGCCCGCAGGGGGTCTTCTGCAACTCTCACCGTTAATTTGGTTTTGTAAGACAAACGCTTGTCTAAGCCTCTGAGTAATGCCCCGCCTCCAGTCAACCACATGCCGTTTTGTAGAATGTCAGCAGATAGTTCAGGGGGGGTGTTTTCTAAAGCTCTGAATACAGCTGCTTCTATCTTCATTATACTCTTATCTAGTGCCCGGGCAATCTCGCTGTACGATACGCTTATCTGTTTGGGAATGCCGGTCATGAGATCGCGGCCATAAACAGGGAAATCTTCCGGCGGAGATTCCAGCTCCTGAAGTGCGGAGCCTACATTGATTTTTATTTTCTCAGCCGTGCGCTCGCCGATTAGCAGGTTGTGCTCGCGGCGCATGTATTCGACGATATCGAGGTTGAATTCATCTCCTGCAACACGGATACTCTCGTCGCACACAATGCCGCCAAGGGCGATCACCGCAATTTCAGTAGTTCCACCTCCTATATCGATAATCATGTGGCCCATCGGCTCTGTTACGTCGATACCAATTCCAACTGCGGCCGCCATTGGCTCGTGGATCATGTAAACCTCCTTGGCTCCTGATCGCTCTGCGCTGTCTTTCACCGCGCGCTTTTCTACTTCCGTGATGCCCGAAGGAATGCAAATGACCATGCGCAGCTGGGGGGAAAAGGCTCCCTTTTTGTTGTTCATCATCCGGATCATTCCGCGGATCATGTGCTCCGCCGCCTGGAAATCGGCAATCACACCATCTTTCAGGGGGCGTATCGTGCGGATGCCTTCGTTTTCCTTGCCAAACATCAACATGGCTTCCTTACCGACAGCGATTACGTTGCCGGTATTTTTCTCCATCGCGATGATGGAGGGCTCATCTACGACAACCCGGTCTTTGTGGATGATGAGTGTATTGGCTGTGCCCAGATCGATAGCCAGCTCCTGGGTTAGAAAGTCGAAAAGCCCCATGTTGATGCCCTGATGGTTTGGTGGTTACTAAACACGCAAAGTTATACCATATCGGCTTTTTTGTGCCGAAAAGTGAAGATTTATTCTGGCTGAATAGCAGGAATGTCTCAGTGCCTGAAATGACGATTTCCGGTGAAGACCATTGCGAGGTTCAGAGCCTCTGCTGCATCGATGCTGAGCTGGTCTTTGAGTGAACCGCCGGGTTGCGCAATAGCAGTGATTCCCACAGCTGCAGCGATTTCTACACAGTCGGGGAAGGGGAAGAAAGCGTCGCTGGCCATGCTGGCATCCTGCAAATCGAATCCGAACCTGCGGGCCTTGGCAATCGCTTGCTCAAGGGCATCAATCCTGCTGGTCTGGCCTGTACCGGCTGCGAGCAGGCAGCCTCCTTTAACCAAAACGATGGCATTGCTGCGCGTATGCTTCACCAGACGCAAGGCGCATTCCAGATCGCTAAGCTGGGCATCGGAAGGCTTGCGGGTGGTGACAGACTGGAAATCCTTGCGGTCTTCGGTGGTATTATCCCTTTGCTGCCAAAGCACGCCGTTGAGAACTGAACGGCGTTGCATCTGGGGAAAACGCAGCGGTTGCTGTTCAAGGAGCATGCGGTTTTTCTTCGATTTCAGCAATTCAAGGGCTGCCGGTTCGTAGCCGGGCGCTATCAATATTTCAAAAAACAACTGGTTTACCGCTTCTGCAGTGGCAAGATCGAGGCTGCGGTTGCAAATCAATACGCCACCGAATGCTGAAACCGGATCAGCAGTCAAAGCCTTATCCCACGCCTGTTGCAAGGTGTCTGCTATGGCAAAGCCACAGGCGTTGTTGTGTTTTAGGATGGCGAAAACGGCTTCTTCCTTTTCCTTGAAATCGGCCATGAGCATCACGGCAGCGTCGGCATCCAACAGGTTGTTGTATGAAAGCTCCTTGCCATGGTGCTGATGAAACAAGCCATTCAAGTTGCCCTGAAACCAGGCTGCCTGGTGTGGGTTTTCACCGTATCGCAAGGGATATCGATCGTCGCTGACAGGCGTATCGCCCGCCAGCCAGGCAGCAATCATGGCATCGTAAGCTGAAGTAACCTGCAAGGCAGTGGCTGCCAATTGCCGGCGCTGTTCCGGTAAGGTGCCGCCTTGTGATTCGTAAGCTGCAGTAAATGCTTCCAGGTCTTCCTTACGGGAAAGAATGGCGGTATGGGCGTGGTTTTTTGCAGCCGCCCGGATCAAGGAAACGCCGCCTATATCAATCTTCTCTGTAATCGCTGCCGGGTTTTCACTGTTGGCCAATGTTTCCGCGAAGGGATACAAATCAACTACCACGAGATCAATATTCCGGATGCCGTGCTCCTCCATTTCCTGACGGTCTGTTTCCAGGTCGCGGCGGCCGAGTATGCCGCCGAAAATGGCCGGATGCAGGGTTTTTACCCTTCCGCCGAGAATCTCCGGATAACCGGTGAGCGATTCCACCGAAGTAACCGGAATACCGAGGTTTTCGATGTACGTGCGCGTTCCGCCGGTGCTGATGATCTCGGTGCCGTTTGCATGCAAAGCGCGGCAAAGGCGGTCAATTCCATCTTTGTAATAGACGGAAATCAGGGCAGAACGAACAGGGGTAATCATGGCGCAAAGTTACCGCTGCCACATTCCGACCGCAGGGGGCTTATGTACATATTGTACACAAAAGCTCAGCCTTTATACAGTTGTTGCATCATGGCAGCTTGTGCTTCATCGCTGAAAAGCGGAAGCCTTTCCCTGGCAGCCTGCAAAAGCCTGAAATTGGATGCGCTGTCTGCCAGGGCAAGCATCGCTGAAGCTGCTTCGTCGCGATCGTTGCGGAAGTAAACTGCTGCATCTCCTGCGATTTCGCGGAAAACGGGGATGTCGTGTGCTGCGATAGGAACACCCGCCGCCATGGCTTCGATCAGCGGAATACCAAAGCCTTCGTACAGCGGAGGGAACAGGAATCCGCCGGCATATTGGTATAAATTGAGCAGCCTTTCTCGCGGTACATTCACTTCCCAGCGGATGCGGTGCGCAATCCCTAGCGATTCAGCAAGGCGCCGACAAATATCGAGCTGCTCGCCTTTGGTGCCTGCCAATACCAACAAATGCGGAACCTGCTTGTGAATCCGCCCCAGCGCTTCAATCAACAACGCGTGGTTTTTTCTTCCCGCAAAAGTTCCTGTGAAAAGGAAATAGGGTTGCCCGTCGTACGGATGCAGGTTCTCGGTATTCAGATCGTAAAAAGCCGGATCCACACCCTGATAGACCACCACGATCCGCGCCGGATCGATTTTGTAATGCGCAACCAGATCGCGGGCTGTTGTATGGCTGGTGGCCACTACCGTATCAGCATGCCGGCAGGCATAGCGCGTTTTGGTATGGTAGATGAGGCGGTCGGTGGCCGGGTAAAAGCCGGGGTAAATGCGGAAAATGACATCGTGCACCGTGACAATCTTCCGCAAAGACAAACGGCCGGTCGAAAACGGCAGTTCGTTGCTGAGGCCGTGGTAAACATCGGCCTTGATGCGCTGCAGGTGCGCCGCCATGCGCCATTCGCGATACAGGAAACTGCGCGCGGGTGATTGAATATACAGGCGGGCATCAGAAGGTTCCGTGCCGGGATGCCGCGGCGTCATAAGGTGTATTTCTGCCTCGGGTAGCGCCTCGTGCAAAATGCGCACCCATTGCCGCGCATAGTTGCCCAGCCCGGTGCGGTTGAAGAAATAGCGTTTGGCGTCGAGGGCGATCCGCATCGCTCAGACCGAAACGCCGTAGTCGCGCAGGGTTTCGTTCAGCCCTGTCTTGAGATCGGTCGACGCCTTGCGTTTGCCAATAATGAGGGCACAGCTTACGCCGTAGGTTCCTCCGGGGAAACTCTTTTCATAACTGCCGGGAATAACTACGCTGTCGGGCGGAATAATTCCTTTGGGCAAGGTTTCGCCGGTAGTGGTGTCGATGATATGCGTGCTCATGGTGAGGGTCACACCTGCGCCCAATACGGCGCGGGCTCCGATGCGCACGCCCTCAACCACGATGCAGCGAGATCCGATAAAGGCGCCGTCTTCCACAATCACCGGCGCAGCCTGTACCGGCTCGAGTACACCGCCGATTCCAACGCCGCCGCTGAGGTGAACATCTTTGCCAATCTGAGCGCAACTGCCTACCGTCGCCCAGGTATCTACCATGGTGCCGCTGTCTACATAGGCTCCGATGTTTACATACGACGGCATCATGATCACTCCGGGTGCAAG
>CANHTS010000157.1 GCA_947463435.1 Flavobacteriales bacterium
CAGGAAAGCAATACACGTGAGAATCGGGATATTGAAGGAAACCCGCGCCGGAGAGGCACGGGTGGCAGTGAACCCCGCCATCGCAGGCGAATGGGTGAAACGCGGATTTGAAGTCTGGGTGGAAAGCGGCGCAGGCCTGGCCTCCGCCTATAACGACGAGACCTATGGGGCGGCGGGAGCGAAAACAGCTCCGCGCGCCGATGTGATGTCGCAAGCCGATGTGCTGATGCAGATCAATGTGCCCGATGAGGCGACGCTGCAACAGATTCCGCAGGGCAAGCATTGGGTGAGCATCCTGTACCACCGCAGCCGTCCGGAAGTTATTGCCGCGCTGAATGCCAAGGGTTGCTCTGCCTGGTCGCTCGATGCGATTCCGCGCATTTCGCGGGCGCAGAGCATGGACGTGCTGAGCAGCCAGAGCAACCTGGCCGGCTACCGCGCGGTGATATTGGGTTCGCACCACATGAAAAAAGTGTTTCCGCTGATGATGACCGCCGCCGGAACCATCACGCCTTCGCGTGTGCTGATTTTCGGTGTGGGCGTAGCCGGTTTGCAGGCCATTGCCACGGCGAAGCGCCTGGGTGCGATTGTGGAAGCCACCGATGTGCGTCCGGAAACGAAGGAACAAGTGGAAAGCCTGGGCGGCAAATTCATTGAAGTGAAAGGTGCCGAAGTAACCAGCTCGGGCGGTTATGCGGGAGAAGCCAGCGAAGAATACCGCCGCCTGCAGCGCGAAGCTGTGAATAAAAGCCTGGCACAGGCCGACCTGGTGATTACCACCGCGCTGGTGCCCGGACGCAAGGCTCCTGTGTTGGTGGATGCCGAACAGCTCGCCCTGATGAAACCCGGCTCGGTGCTGGTGGATATGGCTGTGGAGCAAGGCGGCAACTGCCCACTGAGCGAAAACGGCTGTGTGAAGGAAGTAAACGGCGTGACGTTGGTCGGATTGGAAAACCTCCCTTCCACCCTGGCTACAAACGCATCCGACCTGTTTGCCCGCAACCTTTCGGAATTCATGAAGTTACTGGTTCCGAAAGCAGAGGCCGAAATAAACCTCGAAGACGAAATCCTGAATGCCTGCCTGATATGCCATGCAGGTGAAATCCGCCACCAGGCATAACCTTAAACCCTGAAAACGATGCAAATCCTCGAATTCATACACGAACACATTACCTATATCTACCTCATCGTTTTGATGATTTTCGTAGGTATCGAACTCATATCGCATGTGCCATCGGTGCTGCATACGCCATTGATGAGCGGTGCGAATGCCATCCACGGCGTGGTGCTGATCGGCGCGATCATCGTGCTCGGCAAGGCACCGGAAGACGATTATCTCAGCCTGGGACTCGGTTTCGTCGGCGTGGTACTCGGAACCCTCAACGTGGTCGGCGGTTTTGTAGTGACCGACCGCATGCTGGACATGTTTAAAAAGAAGAAAAAATGATGCAGACGCAGATCCTCGAATTGCTTTACCTGCTGGCCTCGGTATCATTTGTACTCGGGCTGAAGTGGATGAACCATCCCGACAGCGCGCGCCGCGGCAACCTGCTGGCGGCTGTGGGCATGACGCTGGCTGTGTTCGGCACCATTTTCCTCGCCGGTGAAGGCGGCAGCGGGATGTCGAACAAAGGCATCATCCTGCTCGGTCTGGTCATCGGAACTGCCATCGGCACCGTTATGGCCCGCCGCGTAAAAATGACCGGCATGCCCCAGATGGTGTCGTTCTTCAATGGCATGGGCGGAGCCTGTGCTGCCTTGATTTCCATTTTGGAATTCCGTGAAATGCAACATGCCGGCGGTGTGGAGCATGCCATCGAACTGGTGACCGGTTCGGCCGACGGCGGCAGCGCCATGAAACTGCTCATCATCTTTGCCGGGCTGATCATCGGGGCGGTATCGTTCTCGGGCAGTATCATCGCTTACGGCAAGCTGGAAGACAAGATCAAAGACCGCGTGTTGCCGATGCAGCAATTGGTGAACCTGCTCGTTTTCGGCGGCGCTTTGGCGATTGCCGGATTGATGGTGGGAGGTCAGCTGGAAGGCACACTTTGGTTGTATATCACCCTTGGTTTGGCACTGGTCTATGGCATCCTGTTCGTATTGCCGATTGGCGGAGCCGATATGCCCGTGGTGATCAGCCTCCTGAACAGCTTTACCGGCGTGGCTGCGGCCTGCGGCGGATTCCTGTACGACAACAATGTGATGCTGATGGGCGGTGTGCTCGTGGGCAGTGCCGGCACGATCCTTACCGTGGTGATGTGCAATGCCATGAACCGCAGCTTAACGAATGTATTGATTGGCAATTTCGGTGGCAACAAGGGCGGTGCAGCAGCGGCGAAAAGCGGCAGCGGTGGCACCATCCGCGAAGTGAGTGCAACCGATGTGGCCATCATGATGAAATACGGCCAGAAGGTGATCATCGTACCCGGTTACGGTTTGGCGGTGGCCCAGGCCCAGCACGTTTGCCACGAGTTGGAGGAGTTGTTGGAGAAAGAAGGTGTGGAAGTGAAATACGCGATCCATCCGGTAGCGGGCCGCATGCCCGGGCACATGAATGTGTTGCTGGCAGAGAGCAATGTGAGCTATGACAAGCTGGTGGAGATGGAGCATATCAATCCGGAGTTCAATACCTGCGACGTGGTATTGGTTGTCGGCGCGAACGACGTAGTGAATCCGGCTGCCAAGAGCGACCCCTCGAGTCCGATTTACGGCATGCCCATTCTGGAGGTTGAAAACGCCCGCCAGGTAATCGTGATGAAGCGCAGCATGAAGGCCGGTTATGCGGGCATCGAAAACGAGCTCTTCTATCAGCCCAAGACCGGCATGCTTTTCGGCGACGCCAAGGCCACGCTCACCAAGTTGGTGAATGAGGTGAAGACCTTGTAAATCGGTGATTGAGCGCCCCCCCGGTCATTGAGCGCTTGAAGCGAAGCGGAAAGCAGTCGAAATGTGCCCGGGGGGCGTAGCAATGGAGCAATGTAAAAGCCACCGCTGCGCAGTGCCGTGCCCCTATCGTAGGTAGGGGCAACGAAGCAGTCCCGACTTTTTTAGTCGGGAAAATGTGAGGGAGGTGATGATGGGATTGGTTTCGACGGAGCTCAACCACCGCCTCCACCGCTGCGCAGTGCCGTGCCCCTATCGTAGGTAGGTGCAACGCAGCAGTCCCGACTTTTTCAATCGGGAAAATGTGAGGAGATGTATCGAAACAACTGTTCTACGGAATCCATAAATGCTAAGGTTTCGACTGCCCTCCGCGTTGCTGCGGGTCTGCGCCCGCGAGCAACACGGAGAGCGCTCAACCACCGCGACTTTTGTATCTTTACATCATGAATCCATCCTATGTCATGCAGAAAATCAAAGAAGCAATTGCGCGGGAGGAAAAAGGCGCCGAAGTGATTTTGTATGGTTCAAGGGCGCGTGGTACAGCTAACACTGAATCGGATTGGGATATTCTTGTTTTACTGGATAAGCCAGAGGTCAGCTTTAAAGATGAACAACGCATTCGTCACAGTCTTTATGAGTTGGAACTGGAATTGCAACAGCCCATTTCGCTTTTCGCTTATGCCCGTGACGCATGGAATACCCACTTGTGCGTAACCCCATTGTATCAGCAAGTAAGAAAGGAAGGCATTCGTTTGTGAATCAATATCTGGCTGCCTACATACGCTACCGGATTGAAAAGAGTGAACAAACTTTTCAGGATGCATTGCTCCTGGCTGAAGCAGAACGTTGGAATGGTTCAATTAACCGGCTCTACTACGCTTGCTATTACATCGCGTCGGCCTTGGTACTGAAAGCAGGATTGGATGCAAAAACCCATGCGGGAGTAAGAAACCAACTCAATCAACATTATATAAAAACCGGTTTACTGCCTATGGAAATGGGCAAACTGTATACCGATTTGTTTGATTCCAGGCAGAAAGGGGATTACGGAGACCTATTCGATTTTGACAGTGAAACCGTTCTCAGTTTTATCCATCCTGTACGCACATTCCTTGAGGCCTTGAAGCCATTGGCCCAGCCTGATCCGTGATGATTGCATAAAAAAACAGTTTGATTGAACCGGATTGACCATAGCGCAAAATAATTGACAAAGCTTTGCTTGCAACTTGATTTAAAGATACGGACAACGCATTCAAGCCTTTTCCTTGCGGCCTTGAGATACACCGCCACCCCGGTCATTGAGTTGCGAAGCGCAGCAGTCCCGACTTTTTCAGTCGGGAAAATCGGGACACGGAATTCCACGCCTCCCGGTCATTGAGTTGACGCCCCTACCGGAGGTAGGGGTATCGAAATGTGAGGGAGGTTTCGACGGAGCTCAACCACCGCGCCAAACTATATCTATTTGCATATAAATCAAAGAAAAAACCTATTTTTGTATGCGAAAGCATATAACATGGAATCTCTTTCGGAATTTGTAAAGAAAAGGCGCAGGCAAGCGGGCATGACCCAGGAAGACTTTGCGGAGCGGGCAGGCGTAGCGCTCACCGTAATACGCAAGATTGAACAAGGCAAGGACAATCTCAGTCTGGCAAAGGTAAACCAGGTATTGTTGATGTTCGGGCATACCGTCGGACCTATAAAAGTGAGCGATGCGGCAGGGGGTCGTTAAGTATAAAGAAATCCGGGCCGGCATGCTCACCGAAGATGAGAACGGTGAATACTGGTTTGTGTATGATCCAGAATATGTGCGGAAACACCCGCATCAATTCATATCCTTTCAAATGCCTGTGACGGCACTTCCGTATCGAAGCAAGCGTTTATTTCCGTTTTTCGACGGTCTGATTCCTGAAGGTTGGTTACTGCATATAGCCACAGAGACCTGGCGAATCAACAAAAACGACCGCATGGGGCTTTTGTTGGCTTGTTGCAGGAATGCCATCGGTGCAGTTAGTATTCATCCGGTTCATAAAGAAGAAAATGCCTGACTGCCTGTACTGTTATGAAGCTTTGAAATCGGGGGAAACAGACCACCACCGACGCTGCAATCTGGCATTCTTCGGTTCGGAATATGCGCCTGATTTCCCCTACAAACTATCCGAAATCGAAACCCTGGCGAAAGAGGCGGTCAGCTTATCGGTCAGCGTACCGGGAGTCCAACCGAAACTTTCACTGGGCTTGATCAAAACAGCCATTGAAAACGGGCACTATGGCAGGCTTACCATCCTGGATGCACTGGAAGGACACTACATCGTAAAACCACCCAATCCGGATTATCCAATGATGCCGGAGAATGAACATCTATCCATGAAGCTGGCGGTATTGTTTTCCATGGAAACAGCACCTGCAAACCTCATCCGGCTTCAATCCGGCGAACTGTGTTATATCACCAAACGCATGGACCGCAACGCCGATGGAACCCAAAACCACATGATTGATTTTCTGCAGATCATGGAGCTGGAAGATAAATACAAAGGCACCATGGAAATGCTGGGTAAGAATATTGGCCAATTATCGGTTAACACCTTGCTCGATAAAATGCGGTTCTTTGAATCTGTTGTCTTCAATTACATCATCGGGAACAACGATATGCACCTGAAGAACTTCTCGATGCTGCTCAGTGAAAACGGATGGGTTCTTGCGCCCTTTTACGATCTGCTCAATGTACATCTTGTACTTCCCGGTGATCCCGATGAAACGGCCCTATTACTTGGTGGTAAGAAAAAGAATTTCAACCTGGGATATTTCGACCGGCTGGGCGAGAGTTTGAAACTCAACAAGAAACAGATCCAATCGGTCTACCGGCGCTTACAGCGTTGGCTGCCTGCTGCTACCGCCTTGATTGACCGATCATTCCTGACCACTGACCACAAAACACAGTATAAAGCGATGATCACGTTGCGTTCAGGGCTGTTCAGGTTGGATGGATAGTTGCACCCCGGTCATTGAGCCACGACACCCGGTGATTGAGCGCCACGAGGCCTCGCTGCGCAGTGCCGTGCCCCTATCGTAGGTAGGGGCAACGAAGCAGTCCCGACTTTTTCAGTCGGGAAAATCGGGACACGGAATTCCACGCCTCCCGGTCATTGAGTAGACGCCCCTACCGGAGGTAGGGGTATCGAAATGTAAGGGAGGTGATGATGGGATTGGTTTCGACGGGGCTCAACCACCGCTGCGCCCAGGCCGCATTATCCACGCATTTTCTGCATTTTTGAAACCGGTACAGGGCCGGCATGGGCCCGATAGCATTTATGATTTATAGAAACACCCTGCTTCTTCTGTGTTTTTGCTTGCCTGTCTGTGCGTTTGCACAACGCGTGAGCGGTAACGTGCGCAACGAGCGCATGGAAGCGCTGCCCGCCGCCTATGTGCACTGGGTTGGCAACGCGCAGGGCGTTTATACGGACGAGGCCGGCC
>CANHTS010000158.1 GCA_947463435.1 Flavobacteriales bacterium
CAGGCGCCGCAAATAGGCGAGGGTGTCGCGGATGGTATTGAAATGATGGCTGCCCACGAAATCGCGGATATGCAATTCGTAGACATTCAATTTCGCCGGATTGCGCAGGCGGAAGCTGTCGTGTTGCCAATTGTAAACGGTATGCCCGGGCCGCAGCACCGAAACCAGTCCGTTCGTTTTGCCGGATGGATAAGCGGGTAGATTCGGGAAGTCGGACTTGTCGATCCAGGCGTCGTTCCAGGGGTCGAGGATGAGTTCGCTGAGCGGATCGGCAACCTTCAGCGCGCCGTCCACAAAGTATTGGTATCCGTATTGTTTTCCTTTCTGAAGTCCGCGGATATCCAGCCACCAGCGCAGCCCGTCGGGTGTGCGTTTCATGGCGTAAGCGGTATCGGGCAGCCAGTTATTGAAGTCGCCGGTAACGAAGACCGATTGCTTGCCCGGGGCGTAAAGGGTGAGGCGCACGCTGTTGTCGCTCAGATAGGTGGCGCCGTCCCGGGAATTGGACGGGAGCGCAGCCGTGATGGCCTGGCCGCTGGAGAGATAAACGAGCGTATCCGCCACGCTGCCGGTGCCGGTCGTGGCCTTGAAGATGAAGCGGTATTGCCCGGCCGGGAGGGAAGTGAAGAGGGTGTCGAGGCTTTTGCCCTGACCTGATTTTATCCGCGTCTGGTTCAGGTAGAGTTCAAGCTGGGATGATTCGGAGGCTGCGCAACGGAGCCGGAGCGAATCGCCGGCCTTGCCGATCTGCGCCGCTGCATCGGGCTGCAGGAATGCTGCCCGGAGCCCTGCCGGCCAGATGGTGACGAAGATATCGCTGCCGTCGCTGGCACGGCCTACCTTGTCGCCCGCGCGGTTGCGGAATACAAAGGCGAGCCGGAGGATGTTTTCATTGGAAGGAACCCCATAGAAATTTCGGACATGGATGCGCTTGCTGTAGATGTTCCTGCCGAGGTATTGCATCTTCCTGGGCTGGTCGTCTGTTCCCCAGGTGCCCTGCACATAGCGCCAGTCGCCGGCAGAAGTGCTGCGGTCGGTGATGGCGCCGGTATGCATGTACACATCCGGCGGACCGAGATTGACCAAGGCTTTATTGCCTGCGGCCGCATCGAAATACACGGTGACAGAATCGTCTTGACGCGCGAAATAAGGATCGAGCCATACCTGGGCTGAAGCGGCCGGCATCAGCGCGAAAATCAAGCCATGCAGAATATTGCGTTTCATGGGTTATGCTTTCAAAAAAAAGGCAACCTACCGGATGGATAGGTCGCCTTTTTGTCGGATTTTTTATTTGTGGATTATTCGAAAATGATGCGTCCGTATGCGGTGCCGCCACGCTGGTCGGCTACCTGTACGAGATACATGCCACTGCCGGGACGGCTGATGGTGGCGAAGCCTTTGCCGGCGCTGATGGTCTGCACGGAAACGGCTTTGCCTGCCATGTCGAACAGGGTAACCACGTGGGCTACACCGCTTTCATGGAACATCACGGTAGCGGTAGCAGAAGCGGGGTTCGGGAAAATGCCTTTTACCACGCTGTTGCCCTTGTTCAGGCCTGAAGCCATCGGGGTGTAAATCGAGCAGCTGTCGTACTTGTAGATGTGCAGCACGGTGTCGCGGGTAACGCCGTTGAGGTCGAGTACACGGTTGAAGCCGCCGAGACCGTTGTCGGTACCACAGCGACCGGTTTTGAAGTCACCTTTTTCACCGTCCGGGTCACCACCACGGCCGTTGAAGTATTTGTAGGAGTATTTCGCAGCGGGGATGCTGAGGGTCATTTCAAACACGTCGTCGCTGTTGGCGTCGGCAAGGCGCAGGGTGTCTTTGGTCCAGTTGCAGAGCGATTTGCCGCTGATCTGGTCCATGAAGTCACCGCCCACATACAGGCCGTTGGCGTTCACGATTACGTCGCCCATGTACACACGGAAAGTTACATTGATCGGAGTTCCGCCTGCGGGGATGCTGTAGGAAGTAGAACCGCTCACAGCGCCGCCCACGGCTACCGTGAACTGACGGTTGGAACCCTGGAGTTTCCAGCCGCACTGGTTTTCAATACCCCATTCCCAGTTGCCTTCTTCGATATCGGTTTTCAGGGTGAACACCTTGTCGTTGGCAGTGGTGTCGCCGTTGGTGCCGTCATCGAACATGTCTTTGGTGCTCCAACCGAACATGGAACCCTTCAGTTTGATGTTGGTTTCCTTGCCGGGCAGGTCGCGCACGGTAAATACTACCGAGTGCATGGGCTTCAGCTTGGGGATCACGATGCTGGTGGATCCGGTAACGGAAGAACCACTCACGGTGAAGGTGTAGTTCGGAACGCCGGGCGTCAGCCATGCGCCGTCCTGGTCTACTGCGCCCCACTCGTAGGTGCCGTCGGCAGCCGATACTTTGAGCGACCAGATTTTGTCGCCTGCGGTTGCGTCGCCGTTGGTGCCGTCGTCGAAGGCACTTACTTCAGTCCAGCTGTTGAACTGGCCTTTGAACTTGATACCGGTCTTCGTCTTGTTGTTGGTGTCATCCACCGTCAACACTACGTCGGTTTGGGCTTGAAGAGCCGCGAAGCTCAGCAGCACCATGCTTGTAGTAAAGAGGTTTTTCATCCTGTTTTCTCCTATAGTGAAGGCAAATTTAACTTTCAAAGTGTAAAAAGGACACTTAACAAATGTTTTTTTTCTTTGTAACCTGTGGACAACATGAAAAAACGCGCGCTCAGCGCCGCCGGCCTCCTGCTTTTCAGCCTGCTCTCCGCCGCCGGAATACAGGCGCAGCGCGGGGTCATCACCCGCATCGACCCGCCGTCCTGGTTCAGCGGCAGCGGCTCCGATACGCTCGACCTGCTTTTGTACGGCAAGGGCGTTGAACGGCTTCCGCTCGCCGTCGAAGGCCCGAACATCCGCCTGCTGGCCTCGGATACCGCTTTCTCGGGCGATTACCGCCTGCTGCGCCTCTTCGTTCCGCAAAGTTTCAGCGGCACCTTCCACCTGTTGGCCGGCAGCGGAAAGAAAACGCAGCGCATCGCCTACCAGGTGCATGCGCCGCAGCCCATGATTGGGAAGATTCAAGCATCCGACCGCATGTATCTGCTCATGCCCGACCGCTTCGCCAATGGCAATCCGCAGAACGATCGGATGCCCGGCATGGCCGAACTGCCCGACCGCAACAAGGTGAACGGCCGGCACGGGGGCGACCTGGAGGGCGTGGCTGCGCATCTCGGCCATATCCGTAACCTCGGCTTCAACGCCCTTTGGATGACGCCCTTCATCGAAAATAACCAGCCCCGCGAAAGCTACCACGGCTATGCCTGCACCGATTTCTACCGTATCGACCCGCGTTTTGGCGACATGAACGTGCTGCAGCGCCTCCGCGATTCCTGCCGCAGCCTCGGCATCGGCCTCGTGCTCGACTGCGTGTACAACCATATCGGCGACCAGCATCCGTTTTACCGCGACCGCATCCGCCAGAGCTGGTTCCATCTCAGCGACAGCTTCCGCCGCAGCAATTACCGCATCGCAGCCTTGTCAGACCCGTACGCAGCGCCCTCCGAACAGGCGGCCATGCGCGAAGGCTGGTTCGACCACCACATGCCCGACCTCGACCAGAACGATCCGCTGCTCGCGCGCTATCTCATCCAGCAAACGCTCTGGTGGGTGGCGCAGACGGGCGCATCGGGTGTGCGCATCGACACCTACCCTTATTCCGAGCAAGCCTTTCTGCTGCAATTGCTGCAGCGCCTGAAAGCAGCTTTCCCCGGGCTCTTCATCTTTGGTGAAACTTGGGAGCATATACCCGCAGCGCAGGCCGTCTGGACGCACAACCGCATGAGCGACCCGAACGCGGTGGCGCTCGACGGCGTCACCGATTTCCAGCTCGCATTTGCCCTGCACCGCGGCCTGCGCGAACCCTTCGGCTGGAATACCGGCATCAGCAGCATCTATTACTGTCTGGCCGGCGACGGCATTTACCGGCATCCGGAGCAGCTCGTCACCTTTGTCGACAACCACGACCTCGACCGCGCGGCTGCCTTGTACAAGAACGACCTCGCCACCTTGCGCATCGCGTACGGACTCCTGTACACCCAGCGCGGCATCCCCTGCGTGTTTTACGGCAGCGAGTTGGGGATGGACGGCGCAGGGCCGCACGGCATCATCCGCCGCGATTATCCCGGCGGCTGGCCCGGCGACAGCCTCGACCTGTTTCAGTTTGCACAGCTCAGCCCTGCGCAGCGCGACTTGCACGACTGGCTCCGGGCTTTAGCGGCCATCCGATCGCAGCATCCTGCGCATTTCCAGAGCGGCCGCCGCATCCAGTACATCCCGCAAGACAGCGCTTACGCGTATTTCATCTCTAAGGGCGACACCGTACTCGGCTTCTTCATCCATACCGGCAACAGCCCGCGCCGCCTCTACCACAGCCAATTCCCCGACCTCCGCCTCAACTGGCGCAGCGCCCAGCCCCTCACTACCCAGGCCGCGAAACAAGAAGAGCAAAGCATCCTGCTCCCTGCCAGGAGTTTCAGTGCCTTCCGGTGGTTGAGCCCCGTCGAAACCCATGATTGAGTATTCCAATGCCCTTACGCAGCCTCCCAAGCCCGGTCACTGAACCGCGAGGCTTCGCTCGCGGTCGAAGAAGCCCGGTGATTGAGCGGTCGGAGCTTAGCGGAGACCAGTCGAAATCGGGACGCCGAATTCACCAAATCGACTTCACTCATTTCGAGCAGCCCTAGCGAAGTCCAATCTTTTCAGTCGGGAAAATCGGGACACTGAATTCACCGCCACCCGGTCACTGAGTAGCCTCTTGCTTGCGCTCGTGGTTGAAGACTATAATTCGTTATAGGCCCCGACTGTAGCGAAGCGTTGGGGAAGTGCACCGGGGTCCGGACCACCACCGCGCCGCACAACGCCGCAGTCTCGCCTTTTTCAGTTGGGGAAATTTGAGGAGAGGTTTCCCCGACGAAACCTATCGGGGCAGGCGGCTCAACCACCGCTGCGCAGCACAACGCAGCAGTCCCGACTTTTTTAGTCGGGAAAATGTGAGGAGAGGTTTCGACAGGGCTCAACCACCGCTGCGGCTGGATTCATCGTCGCTACGGTTTCGACTGCCCTCATCGTTGCTTCGGATCTAGGACCGCGAGCATCGCCGAACAAGGCCTCAACTACCGCGGTGGCGTGGAATTCAGTATTCAGGTTGCAAATAGGCAAGGTTGCGAAGAGGAGAGGTTTCGACTGCTTTCCGCTTCGCTACAAGCGCTCAACCACCACAGTGGTGGAATCCACATATCCGTTTTTCTACGACTACCCTTGCCTAGAAAGGTAGATTGCATACATTTGAAACAGGAACAACCCATACCCGCGGTGCAACCCGATATCAAACGCTCCAAACAGGACTCCTGTATCCGGGTGCAATTCTCCTATCACGCCAAACTCATCGCGCAGGTGAAGCGCATCTTCGAAGCCTTGCCTAACCGAAAGTACCGCGAAATGCTCAGCCATATCTGCGCTTGCAGACTGCGCCGGAGCGAACTGCCGAAGCTGCAAATCAGTCACATACAATCCGATGAAGGCTTATTGTTTGTCCGACAAGCCAAGCGCAAGAAAGACAAGGTGTTGCCACTGAGTGCAAAGTTGTCGGAAGGCCTGAGGCGGTGCTATTTACCATATCGGCCCAAGTGCTATCTGTTTGATGGTCAGGATGGAGGACGCAACAGCGAGAAGAGCATTCAACGCTTGTTCAATCAGGCTATAGCCAACGCCGGAATTGCAAAACCTGCTGCCATGTGCTGGCTGCGGCACAGTTATGCTGCCCATTTACTCGAACATGTAACCGATCTGCATTACATAAAGGAATTACTTGGCCATAACAGCAGCTGCACTGCCGAATTCCATACCCACAGAAGCCAGCATAATCTGCAACAAATCCGCAGCCCATTCAGCGACCTATGAGCCAACAAAAACATGAAACAAAGCTAGGCACATGCAACAAAACATGGCCTACAGGAGATGGAAAACCAGGCCTGCCTGCAAGTATGTTATGCGTCAGCTTCACCGCTGCATTCAGGAAACAGGTAGCGCTGAAATCCGAACAGAGTAAACGAGATAAACAAAAATTAAGTCTATCCAATTTCTAAACTGACAAACAATAAGGCATCCTCAAAAAGCTATGAAAAATACTGGAATGTACAGAATTGTATTGATTTTCTCCACTTTGCTGCTCCCTCTATTTTGTCAGGGGCAAACAGTTGAAAAAACAAACAATACAACGATAAACACAATGAAGAATATGCAATCG
>CANHTS010000159.1 GCA_947463435.1 Flavobacteriales bacterium
CATAGAAATACACGCCTTCGGGGCAATCCACGTTGCGGTATTTGCCATCCCAGGTTTCGTCTGGCGAAGCAGTGCGGTACAACAATTGGCCCCAACGGTTGTAAACCGAAAGTTCAAAGGTTTCGAAACTGCATTCCGTATCGACGCCGAATCGATCATTCAGGCTATCGCGGTTTGGGGTCAAGACATTCGGAATGAAGAGTGCACAGTCGGTGGTGTTGTTCTTGCAAGGGATAACGCGGACGAAGCGAACCACGGTATCGACACCACAATCCAGGGTCGCGATGCAGCGCACCTTGAACGTGCCGGTATCCGAGAAGCGATGCTCTGGATTCAGTGCAGTACTGGTATTGTTGGTTCCGCTGCCCGGGTCGCCAAAGTCCCAAACCGCGCCCTGTACGCCATTGCTGCTCGTTATTCGGAAGGAGAAGCGGTTTTGAACACAACTGTCGTTTGGGAAATCAATGCTGCCTTTGCAGGATTTGCCGCAGTCGACAATCTCAAGCTTGACGAAAAAGAATGTGTCGGTCCCGCAGGGCGTGGGAACCATTGCCCGTATGTTGTAAAATCCGGGTTGTGAAAAAATATGGTTCGTTTGGATTCCATTGGCCTCGTTGGCAGTACCGGATGCCGGGTCGCCAAAATTCCAGCTAACCACCTGGGTTCCCTGAAAGTGTTCCAGACTGAATTTTGTCGGTCTTCCGGCGCAGGAATCCAATACCCGTATCCGGGCAGAACTGGCCGTCCCGTTGGTGTCGTCTGCGTAGTAAACCCATTTGGGCAAACCATAACCACCGCCTCCCTGATTCCCGGCTGCACCGGATATGAATCCACAATCCTGCCCGGGTTTATCAGGACATTGCACCACGTCCAGTAGCCCACCGCTGTTGATGTATAGCTGTCCATCCGGACCCAACTGCATGGTGGCCGGCGTGCCATTGGACGACACCAGATAGGCACTGCCCCCAATGGCCGCTGCCGTAGCCGTGCTCACATCAAATTGGTACGCCTGGAAAAGATTGCTCGCGTAGAGGAATCTTCCTTTGGGAGAAAACTCCAATCCATAAATCAGCGGCGAAATCTGCATCGAGCTGGGAATCTTCCAGACAACGGGGTCGGAAACTATGCCTGTGGCATTGTCGAACTTGAACAATTCAATGGTGGCATCGAACAAACTGCCCATCGCCAGCCGGTTAAACTGGCGGTTGATCTTCATATGGCCTGCGCCATTCCCCTGTGTGCCGCCAACGGAAGAAACAACCGGTGTCGGCTGGAAACCGGA
Organism: Flavobacteriales bacterium; assembly: GCA_947463435.1. Taxonomy (GTDB): domain Bacteria; phylum Bacteroidota; class Bacteroidia; order NS11-12g; family UBA955; genus REEB481. The sequence continues at coordinate 1,283 of CANHTS010000159.1, forward strand.
TGAAGTGAGCAGAAAAGCATAGAAGGAATTCCCGGGATTGTCGTGCGTCAGCAACCAGATGCCCTTCCCATTGGCCGCCGGCACAACCTCCAGTTTCTCGGTGCCGGTTTGCAAAAGCAGGATGTTCTTTACACCGGATGCGATGCCACCCAAACCGCCATCCAATTTCATGTCGACCAGGCTGTACCTTACGCCATTGACAGATCCTTGTTCATCTGCAGTAACCACATAGTATTCATCCGGATTTCCGGGCCTGGGCAACACAACAGCGGCTGTGGTGGATGAAAGCGTCACCGGATCGCCTCCGGTTAATCCGCTGCCATTCTGCATGATATTGTTGTTCCTGTTGTAGACCGTCACCCCGTCGGTGTAGAAGAGCAGGTTGCCTGTTTTTCTGTCGGCTACCGATGCGCTTCCCTCGAAGGTCGTTGTCTTCGATCCTGTAACACCTTTCGGGGGCAAGGATTGAAACGAAAGTCCTCCATCCCGGCCAAACCGCCATTGGTAGTTCTGTTTCTGCGCTGAACCCGTTACAACGGTGAACAGCAATAACGCAATCGCAAGCAGGTTTTTTGGGTGCCACAACTTGGACATGTACAGCAAACAACCAACGGTTTTATTGGTTTTCAGTCCCTTTTTCTCTTATCTAAGCTTATTTATGTGTTATTGAATCGGTTGACAGACCGGGAGGGTGCAGCCCCTTGCGTTGGTACTGCAGGATGTTCATTCCCCGCCCATGTGGTTTGCCCCCATGCGTTTTTCGAAGGCATTGTGCAGCACCAGCATCAGCAATCCAAACACAACCGCAGCCAGCAACAACAACACATTCAGCAAGCCACCCACCGAAAAGGAAAGCCGCAGGAGAATCGTCGATATGATGAACCCGGAGTTGCGCATGATCTTGTGGAATGCGTCTGTGTAATACAGCGAGAACAAAAGCAAGAGCACATCGGTGATGATCAGCACGCTGAAGAAATGCTCGAAGAAAACGTTGTTGATGTTCTGGAAGGAAAGATCCGGCTTGCCGGTCCCCGCCTGGAAACCCCGCAGCCATGCGAAAAAGGAATAGGTGGCCAGGAGGAAAAGAATCGGTACCAACAGGCTGGCAATCCAACGCTTGATGCGGATATATTTCTCCTTTTCCTTTTCCTGGCGCACAGACCGCAACTCCGATGGCTCTATGCGTCGGTGAAACTGGTAAATCAGGTAAAAGAGCAGGAGGGAAGCGAGGAGATCGTAGGTGAAATTCAGGTCGTACTTGATCTTGAACCAGTCGGTAGACAGCGACAGATTCGCGAAATCCTTGAACAGGCGGCGAATCAGAATAAGGGTGATGATCTCGTACTGCTTGGCGATGTACGTGGAGATGGATTTGGGCAGGAAGTAGATCAGCAGGTACACCTCGTAGATCAGGATAAAGGAAAACGGCGTGTACACGGCCGCAATCGGGCTCCGCAGCAAGGCAGAGGCCGGATTGAGACCGAAGAGACCGAATTCTGCCCCGAGTATCAGCAAGAGGTGTACGACGAAGCTGACGATGGCGATAGCTAGTATACCGCGCTCGACACGCCGTCGGGTGTTGTCCGAAAGCATGGCTTCGTAAACGCGGTTAAATGTGGCAGTCATGGTTGGCATGGTTGAGGTCGGCAGTCGGCTTTGGGTAGGTGCAGCAGTGCTGCAAGGGTACAAGGTAGCAAACCGGAACCCGGACAGCATGATGCTGCCATCAGAATTTTGCTTTTTAACGGGATTTATTTACCGGGCTATCCTGCCGGAAACTTGAAACAGCAAGCCTAGCGCATACCGCTCAGCGCTTGCTGATCTTGTTGTTCGAAATCACCCGCTGCCGGCTGCAGCGGAAGCGGTCAATTTCCGGATTGCGCCGTGCCGCATGCTTCTGGCTCACCCCGCTGTTTACCCGCTTGCGCCATAGCCTGAAACTGCCGGGCTTGAGCTCCCTGCGCATCAGGGCAATGACGTCGCTTTCCGCATAACCAAACTGTGCTTCAATAGCCTCGAAGGGCGTGCGGTCTTCCCAGGCCATCTCGATGATCCGGTCGATGTCTTCCGGTTTCAGCATGGCCGGCTTCACAAGCGCCTCCTTTTCCATTTCACCCGCACATCTGAACCGGCAGCGAGGTACACAGAATGGGGTTTTGCATCGCCCAGAAAAGCAAAGTCAGGACCGTACATGCGGCCAAAATCGCAGGCAATGGAATAGTCGAGCACCGGCCGAACTTCCCACGACGGATGCTGCACTTCGTATTCTTCGCTGCGTTCGGCGTCGATGCGGGTATAACCGTAATAATGTTCGAAAATGAAGGCTTCCATGCTATCGGGCGGCATCGCAGCGGCGTTTCGTCCTGCCTGTACGGCCAGGTGGTTCCAGTCGAGGCCCGTTTTCCATTCGTAGCGGATATGGTCGCTCAGCGGTCCTGCTTCGATGCGGTGTCGCGTCGGAACGGCCGTATAATGTTCCTTGTACAACAGATTCGCCATCCAGGCCACGGCGCGGTAGGGCACGGTTTCGTTCACAAAAACCACACCCCGCCGTATTTCATCGCCTTCCCGGCGCTTTACATAGAGCCGCAGGTTGATTTCCTCAAAATTCCCCAACAAAGGCACCGGCACGCCGAAGATGCGGGTGCGGCGGAACAGGAACCCGACCAGGGAAGCCCAGGCCATGCCGTCGCGCAAATCTGCTTCCACGCCCTTCGGCAGGTAGGGTTCCAGCACCGCAGGCGGCAGCGCATAATTCGCCATGATCAGCTGTTCCCAGCGGGCGGTGAGGAAGGTTTCGGGCATGGAGTAGGCGACAATGGACCTTTGTCGCGATAACAACACCCAGACGGCAATAGCTGTTTGTGTTGTGGAGAGGATTTGCTCACTTAAATATCCGCCGGTCAAACGGAAACGGAACCATCTCCTTCACCTGCACGAGCTGAAAATCGGGATGTTTCGGATTGATAAGGATATTGAAATCGCCTTGTGTTACAACAGACGGAATGATGAGGAGGGCATGGCGGTTGCCGCGTACAAACGCATCGCCGATTTGTTGGGTCGCGGGCGGGTGCGGAAAGGCATTCCAGTTGGCCGGAAGGTCGGCGGTGTGCAGTGTTTGGGAAGCGACATGGTCCGGAATATCGATGGTCATCATCACATAATCGTCGGGCAGGGTGGCGAGGGTAAAATGCACCGCCACTTCGGCCATGGCCAGCGATCGGTTCATGGCGGTATACAAGAGTTCAACTCCGGCTGAGTTCCAGCGGGCGCCTTTGATCGCAGCACCAAGCCCCGACAGCGGCAGCGCGTATGCTTCCCTTGCCAGCCTGAATACTTCCATCTTTATACCAGGATGCCGTGGTTGATGCGGATCAATTCGCCCAACACCATGTCTTTCCCATAGGAATCTTTCAGCAATTCAATCGGTTTCAGGTTGTTGAACGCGTAGACGGGCGTATTCAGCCAACTTTTGAAGCGCTCCAGGTTCCCGAAAACCTCGAGGCCTGCACGCGTCACCTCAGCCATTTCAAGAATTTTCTCGGAATGGATGGGCTTGAAAAGATGTTGCTTTGCCTGCTTGTAGCGCTGCAACGATTTTCCTGAAATATCGAGGAAACCGGCCCAATCGCTCTCGGTGAATGGCGCTTCCTGCTGTATCAAATCGAAAAGAGAATAAGGGATGCCGGCGCGGATAGCGGTGATCATCAGCATTTTGTTGTCGAGGAAGTTGTCGTAGGTGATACCGGGCTGTTCTCCCGCTGTAAAGCCGCTCTTTGTGGCATCGGCGAACAGATAGGTGATTTCCTTGTTCAGCCGGGATTCTAAACTGGGTTTTCGGGGCGTTTTCATACAAGTTCCGGATATTTGTCTTCGAATTTAGGACAAATATCCCGCGGTTGCAAGTCGCAACACTGCTTCGATTCCGTGGTTAAGGATGTTGGATGGTATCACCTCGATTCCGTTTACAAACCGGATGCGGCAAGCTGAACGGCAGACTTCACTCCACAACCACCGGTTCCGGTGCCGCCCATGCGATGAGCTCATTGGCCAATTCAACCGCATCGCGGCAGGTGCTTGCTTTCAGATGCCCGTCGTAACCCATGCTCAGATGGCAGCGTTCGTAACAGGCATTGAGTGCCTTGCGTTTCTTTTTGTCCGTGGATGCTACCAATTCCCGGTATTTGTCAATATTCGGTCTTCCTTTGACAGGAAAACGCGTTTGTAAGGCAAGCAAAACACCGTTCCAAAGGGTATTTCCCGCGATTTTGACGTACCTGGGGTCGCTGTAATACGCGCCTTCTTTGCCTGCTTTGCGCAGGAATTCGCTCGCATTTGCCACATAGCGCATGGCTTCGGTATGTACGTCTTTATTCATCTTTAAGCACAAAAAATCAGTATGTAGTACAAAGTTAATCGCACCCTGGAAATACTTGAAACCTGTTTCTCACACAGATGTTTTTATCCCAAATCAAGCATTAGAAAACTGATTCGGGCTCGGGAGCAAGAGAGAGCCTGAAGTGAACGAAAGGTATGGGTTTTCAAATAGAGAGCTAGTGTGTTTCGTTTGGTAAGAGTCTGTAAAGGAGGCTGTAGGGAAGGGAGATTGACTCCATAATGGAATTCAGATGTGGGATATGGGATGCTGTGGTGGAGGGAAGACGGAATGGGCTGGAATAGGCTTGTATAGCAAATAGATGAATGAATAAACGTTTATAAGCGTGTAATTTTTAATCAGATTAGGCGTAAGCCGTCCATAGGTCTTTGTAGGAAAAGGTTTTGCGCCTATATTGCACCCGCATTTTAGCTGGTTTTGATTATGGACTTTTTTACTTTTATCCAAACTTACACCACCGAAGAACGCTGTATCCTTTTGTGGAAGAATTTGCGGGATAAGCACGGTGTATTCTGTAACCGCTGCGGCAGCAATGAACATCTGTGGCTCCCTTCAAAGCGGAGATACCGGTGTAAACAATGCCA
>CANHTS010000160.1 GCA_947463435.1 Flavobacteriales bacterium
AAATCGGCACCGTACACCGCCAGAAAATCACCGTTGAATACAAGATCTACGATGAAATCACGGTGCGCATGACCGACGGAACCCTGGTGGCCAGGGCGGTGAATGAAAAACTGAGTGGCCACGAATGGGAGGTTTTCTGCACCAAAGACCAGCGCACGTTCCGCATCACCACCATTCCCGGCAACGACGAAAAGGAAATCGTGCGGCAACTGATTGACCAGTTTTACCTGTGACCCGGGAACGGAATACGGCGCCCATCAGCGAAGGCATTTCGCTGGTATTGAGCGGAGGCGGTGCCCGTGGCTTCGCGCATGTGGGCGTATGGCGGGCCTTGCAGGAATTCGGAGTGCCTGTGCGCGCCGTATCCGGTACATCGGCGGGTGCCATCGCCGGCGCATTCATCGCTGCGGGCGTCTCGTGGAAGGAAGCTTTCGAATGGATGCGCAACAGCCGCTACTTCGGATGGCGCAATTTCCTCTGGCGCAAAGACGGACTCTTTTCCCTCGAACCCCTGGAAAAAGTCCTGCAACAGCAATTGCCAGCCCGCTTCGAAGACCTTTCCATTCCCTTCTTCGCCGCGGCAACCGACCTGGTGAAGGGTGAAGCCGTGCACTTCAACTCTGGAAAGCTTAGCGATGCACTCCTGGCCTCGGCTGCCGTCCCGCTCGTATTTGAGCCACAGCGCCGCAACGGGCAATTGTTGGTCGATGGCGGAGTGATGAACAATTTTCCCATCGAACCGCTGCTCGCATTGCCTCATCCCATTTTCGGCGTGCACGTAAACCGCATCGCATCCAGGGCGGCAAGCGAAGACTGGGGCAAATGGTACCTGGCTGAAAAGTGTTTCCACCTGGCCATTGCCGGGGAGCTTCCCCGCAAAACCGGCCATTGTCGCTGGTTCATCGAACCGGCAGGCGACGCCTATCAAATGTTTGATTTTGAAAGGGCAGAAGAAATCATGGAAACCGGTTACCGGGCGGCAAGCGAATTGCTGCAACGCGAACTCAGCGCGTAATCACCACATAATCTTCCACCACCTTGCGGAGGAATAGCCGCACCTGCTGCTTGTCTGGCGGCGGATCCATCCCCAGCAAATCGCATGTTTTGCGGCTCAGTTGTTCCAGCAATGCCGCATGGGCGCGGTTGCCGTAGCGCTTTTCGCGGATCAGCGCCTTGCGGATGAACATGATGTCTTCTTCCCGCAACTGCTTCACTTGCGGATAACTCACCTGATAGTTCTGCTCGGTGCGGAGTTGAAAAAGAGAAGACAAATCAACACGGTCGCCGGATTCGGTGCTGATCACCACGGTATCGGCCAGCAAATCGCCCAGGCGTTGCATGCGCGCCGTGCCTGAAATCATCAGGGCGCCAATGGCCCCAAAAGAGCCCCAGATATCCACGGTGCGGAAAACCCAGCGCAGGAAATATTCGGTGAATCCCGTTTCCTGTCCGTCGGCCCGTGCCGCCCGGATCGAAAGCGCCAGTTTGCCCGGCGTTCTGCCGCGCAGCAAAACTTCAAACAAGAGACTGTAACACCAAACCCAACCAAGCAGGGGCAGCATGGCGTACAGTCCATCGGAGATTTGCAACACCGTTTGGTAGTACATGAAGGCACCAAAGGCGATGATCAACATATCGATGATAAAGGCATACAGCCGCCATTGCAGCGTCGCCAGCCGGTAATCAATGCTGACATGTTGGGTTGTTTGGATGGAAATGTTGCGCATACCCTCTTGACTGCCTTATTCTTGTGAACGGATGCGGGAAACCCGATTCATCGAACAAAGTAAAGACAAGTGGGCCGAAGTTGAATCGGCCTGGAACAAAGGGAATCCCGATCCCGGTGTATTGCGTGAGCATTTTACGGTCATAACCGACGATCTCTCCTATGCGCGCACCCATTATCCGAACCGTTCCGTCCGCGTGTACCTGAACGGCATCGCGCAGCAACTCTTTGCCCGGGTTTACCGCGGGAAGGGTTTTTCGCTGGCACGTGTGAAGCGCTTCTGGATCGACGAAGTTCCACTGATGAGCTACCACGCGCGCAAGGCGATGCTGCTGGCCTTTCTGGTGGTTGTGGCCTGCGCCTTGATCGGCGCCTTCAGTTCAGCCCGCAATCCGGCCTTCCCTGAAACCATTTTCGGTCCGGCTTATGTGGCCGAAACCCTCGATAACATTGAGAAGGGCGATCCGCTCGGCATCTACAAATCGTCCTCACCGGGCGAAATGTTCGTGTACATCGCGATCAACAACCTGCGTGTGGCTTTGCTGATGTTTACCCTCGGCGCCTTCTTCGCGCTGGGAACGGGTGTTGTGCTGCTGATCAACGGCATCATGCTCGGCACTTTCATCCATTTCTTTTACAGCCGTGGCCTGGCCTGGGATTTTAACCTTACCGTCTGGATGCACGGTGCGCTCGAAATTCTCGCCATGGTATTGGAAGGCGCTGCAGGTTTTACTTTGGGTGCCGGACTGCTTTTCCCCGGAACCCTGAGCCGTGGCCGCAGTTTTCAGCAGGCAGCCCGCCGCAGTGTGCGCATGATGCTGGCCTGTGTTCCCATCATCCTCATCGCTGCCTGGGTCGAAGGCTTTGTAACCCGCTATACCGATTTGCATCCGGCGCTGCGTCTCAGTTTCATCGGCTTGAGTGCCTTGCTGATGCTGTATTATTTCGTGATTTACCCGCTGCGGCGTTTTGGGGGAAACAAGGAAGTACAGGCACCCGAAGACCGTCCCGAACCGGAAAAACCTTTCGACCTGCAACTGGATGAAATACCCACCAGCGGCAGCCTCTTGCTCCGCACCTTCGATCTGCTGCGCCTGCATTTAGGGTACGGCATGCGCATCGCCTTCCTGCTTTCCCTTGGCATGTTGTGGCTGGCGCACAACTTATACGGCAAAGACTTCTTCCTGCTCCTCAGCAATGGCAACCTGGAGGAAATACAATCCGGAAATCCGATAACAGGTTTTTTGGCGTCTTTGGAGAAATCGCTTTCATTCCTCGGCCATTTCTTCGATATCTATCATTATCCCGCCATGCTCGGCACCAACTTGCTGTGGTTTGCCTTGCTCATTGCCTTCGCCGCCGCGCGCGTTCGCAAACATTTCGGGATAGAGCAGCCCGCCTGGCGCTTCATGCTGAGCCGCAGCGCCGGAATCGTTTTGCCCCTGGCAATGCTGTGGGCCATTATGTTCGTGCAAAACAACGAATGGCCTTCTGGTATGGTCATTGGCTTGCCGCCTGTGTTGTTGTGGATTGCCATCAACCTCTGGCAAAGCGGAGGAAACCCGCTCGGCGGCCTGCGTATACTCGTTACCTATTTCGGAACCGTTTGGCGCATTTATAAAGCCGCAGCACTTTTTGCTGTATTCCTCTTTCTCTGCTTTGCCTTGTTGCTTTCCCCGACAACCTTGCTGCTTGAATCGCTGCTGCGCATGAACGTGCAAACACCGGGCAGCAACATGCAGGAATGGCTGCAATGGTTCCTGGCGCTGGGCTTTAACCTGGTGGCTAACCTGATGCTGACTTTTTACCTTTTCATGAGCACCCTCCTCGCTTTCGGTCTGCGCGAAATACACCAGGCAAGCGGGATGAAAGCGCGGGTGGACGAAATCCGCAAACAGAAACGCGTGTATGGGCTGGAGACGGAGTAAGTGCTTTTGCTGGATAGCCTTGTGCGCCTTCTCCGTCGATCTGCCGGCGCAGGTTGAAACGGCTGTAGATACGGTAGTTGCTCCGGTGGAATACACACCCTTATCAGAGGAAAGCCGGAGCGACAACAACAAGAGATTCAAGGATGAAAGCCTGCCGGGCGCAGCCAAATCACAGGAGGAAATAGAGGCGCTTCGCCGTGCGCGCGACTACCGTGAAAAGCCACCTGAAAAGGAAAAAGAGACGCCCATTGATTCTTCGCGCTATCAGCAGAAACCTAAAGAAGAGGAAGAGGAAAAGCCGTCCGAACCGCTGTGGAAGAAACCCTGGTTCCGCAACACCATGATCGGCATTGCGCTGGCCGCGGTGGCTGTTTTGCTCTGGTTTCTCTTTGCCGGCACACTCGGGCTGCGGAATCAGCAGAATGGCCAGCGCACAGGATTTGAAGATGAAACAGCGCCTGAGGTAGATCTCGCCACCGATTACCACACCCTGGCTTTCCGCGCCGAACAGGAAGGCGATCTGCGTGCTGCCTTGCGCTTCCGTTTTCTCGAGCTGCTCCGCAATCTCCACCTGAAGGGCTGGATCAAACTCGAACCCGGCAAAACCAACCGGCAATATCTCCGTGAAGTCGAGCCCTTTGCGCAACTCGATCGCTGCCGCGCCCTCACCCGCGCCTACGAACGCGCCTGGTTCGGTCGTATCTTGCCTGAAGCCAGCGAATACAAAACCCTCGCAAGCGCCGTTGAGACCTTGATCCAACGCATGGAAAGGAGGCCCTTTTGAACCTGAACCGCAGGCTGGTGCAGATTATGCTGCTGGCGAGCATTTTGCTGGGCGGCATTTTCATGCTTTGGTACTGGTCTGGCGATGGGCGCGACCGCTACAATTGGAACGAAACCTATGACATCAACGCCGAAGAACCTTTCGACTTGAGCGATTTTCACCGCCTTGCCAAAAAGCACTTCGCCAAGACTAAACTGCTTGATCACTCCACTGCTTTTCAAACTGAATTTGCAGACAGCAATGCCGGGCCGCGCACCTATCTTTTTGTCGGAAACAACCAATACCTGCGGCGCGCTGAAATCGACAGCCTTTTGCGGGCGGTCCGCGCCGGTGCCGATGCCTTCATCGCTACCGATGGCTATTCCGAATACTTGATCGAGCAATTGGGCATTGGTTTCAGGCGGGTCATGCGCGTCGACACCACGGAATCCTATTTCCTGCAGCATCCTGATTTTAAGGGCAAAGAATACCAACTGAGTTATTTCTACCGCGATACGCTGAGCCAGTATTTTTGGGCCAGTTGGGAAACGGCAGACCAGGCATATTACCTCAACCAGAACAACGACATAGTTTTGCTCGGTGTGAACGCCCTGGGCAATGCGCATTTTATCCGGGCCGGTTTGGGGAAAGGCCGCGTTTTCCTGCATTCGGCGCCGGTGGTATTCACCAACCTCATGTTGAGCCGCGATTCGGGTCTGGTGTACAGCCTCGACGTGCTGCGCCATCTGAATCCGAAATCGACCTTGCTTTGGGATGAAATCAGCCGCAAGCCCAAACCCGACTACGAACCCGGCAACAGCGACAGCCGTTCACCGCTTTCGTTCATCCTGTCTGAACCCGCATTGCGCACCGCCTGGTATATCCTCCTTGGTACATTGATTTTGTTGCTTGTTTTCCGTTCACGCCGGGCGCAGCGCATCATATCCGTCTTGCCGGTGAACCGCAACGGCACTATGGAATTCACCCGGGCCATCGGCCGCGAGTTTCACCGCACCCGCAACTACAGCGGACTGCAGCGCGAGCAATGGCAGGTTTTCCTGGCCTATGTAAGACAACATTTCGGCTTGAGCACACAGGCCCTCGACGCGAATTTCATCCAGCGCCTGGCCTCGCGCACCGGTCAGCCGCTTGAACAGATCAAAGAACTCATCCAGACCGGAGAGCAGTTCGCCCAGCGGCGTATCAGCGCACAGGAGGCTGAACTGTTTCACCGCAGGCTGGCAAGCTTTTACCAACAACACAGAAAAAACCAATAGGATCCATGGATACGCATACACCCAGTGAAAATCCCACCGCCGACATTGCCAGCAAGGTTCAGACCGAGCTCGCGCGGGTGCTGGTAGGGCAGGAAGAAATGGTTCGCCTTATGCTGGCCGGTTTGTTTTGCAACGGCCATGTGCTCATAGAAGGTGTTCCCGGCGTAGCCAAGACGCTGGCGGTAAACCTCCTTTCGCGCGCTACTGCTCTGCGCTTCCACCGCATCCAGTTCACGCCGGACCTGATGCCGGCCGACGTCACCGGCAGCAGCATCTTCAATGTCCGCGATTCGGCATTTGAGTTCAAGCAAGGCCCGGTTTTCGCCAACCTGGTACTCATCGACGAAATCAACCGCGCTCCGGCCAAAACCCAGGCAGCATTGTTCGAGGTGATGGAAGAGCAGCAGGTGACAATCGACGGAATCA
>CANHTS010000161.1 GCA_947463435.1 Flavobacteriales bacterium
CTTCTGGTATCGTTTCTTCAGCATGGGTTGGACCGGTTCTACCCGCACCTGGGCGCGCTATGAAGTGGTTTCGCTGATTCTTGCAGGCTTGAGTACACCGCTGGTATTGTCGGTACATACCATCGTATCTACTGACTTTGCTACCTCGCTGGTTCCAGGCTGGCACACCACCATCTTCCCTCCATACTTCGTAGCCGGTGCGATTTTCTCCGGATTCGGTATGGTACTGACGCTGTTGATTGTGGTGCGCAAGGTGATGAACTATGAAAACTACATCACCATCGGCCACCTTGAAGCCATGGCCAAAGTGGTGATGCTTACCGGTACCATGGTAGGTATGGCCTATATCACAGAATTCTTCGTTGCCTGGTACTCAGGTATGGAATACGAACAATACGCATTTGCGAACCGTATGAGCGGACCTTACTGGTGGGCATACTGGAGCATGATGTTCTGTAACCTCGTATCGCCGCAGGTATTTTGGTTCCGTTGGGCCCGCACAACGCCCTGGTTCATTTTCATGATCTCGATCGTAGTGAACGTAGGTATGTGGTTTGAGCGTTTCGTAATCATCGTAACCTCGCTGCACCGCGATTACCTGCCATCATCCTGGGTAATGTACACAGCCAGCTGGACGGAGATCGGCATCTTCCTCGGCACATTTGGTCTGTTCTTTACTTGTTTCTTCCTGTTCAGCAAGTACCTGCCGGTAATCAACATGTCTGAACTCAAGACCATCCTTAAAAACCGCGAATAATCCATGGGCATCATTGATAAAAAAGTATCGCTCCGCAACCGCGGAAAACTGCTCCTCGGTGTGTATGAAGATGAAGACCAGCTGATGACGGCCGCCAAGAAACTGGCTGGTCACGGCATACCGGTACTCGACGTGTATACGCCATATCCGATCCACGGTCTGGATCGCATTATCGGAGTGAAGCGCACCAACCTCACCGTGATTGCCTTCTTGTGCGGTCTCACCGGATTTTCATTGGCTACACTGATGATTTGGTACATGAACGTGCACGATTGGCCAATGATTGTCGGTAATAAGCCGCTGGTTTTTGCCACATCATGGATTCCTGTAATGTTTGAATCTACCGTACTCTGCACCGCATTCGGTATGGCGTTCTTCTTCTTCTGGCGCAATCGCCTGGCACATGGTATCCAGCCTGAGTTGCTGGACGACCGTCAGACAGATGACCGCATGATCGTAGTCGTTGAGGCCGAGCATGCCAATGCTGAGGAAGTCATGTCGATCTACCGCAGCACAGGTGCTGTTGAAACCCGCGAAAGGGTAGGAGGCGTGCAAACCACCATTAAATAAGAAGCAGCTGATGAAAACGAATTATATCCTCATCTTTTCTGCCCTCGGAGCAGTGCTGCTCAGCAGCTGCCTGAAGAGCCGCGGAAACAATCCGGGTCTCGAATACGCACCCGACATGTACGATAGCAAAGGATACGAGCCCTACAACCAGATCGATTCCAACCGGATCAATCCTTATGGTATGAACATGCGCGAGCCTGTGAAAGGCACCGTTGCGATTAACCAGCTGGATTATGTTTATCCTTATGCCAATAACAACGAAGGTTATGAAGCAGCAGGAATCGGCCTGATGATGCCTGCCACACTGGGTGAAGATACCGTAGGCCGTGGCAAATATCTCTACGACGTTTATTGCTCACCTTGCCATGGCGCCAATGGCGGTAACGACGGCAAAGTGATGGACAAAGTAGGAAAACCAACTTGGCCCAATTACCAGGATGCCTATATCCAGACCCTGCCGGTTGGTAAAATATACCATACGCTCACCTACGGCAAGAACAACATGGGAAGCCATGCTTCTGTTCTATCGCCTACCGATCGCTGGCGCGTGATTCAATACGTGAAGGCCCTCGCCGGAACAGCAAGCGCTGCCGCCCCGGTTAACCAAGTTGATTCTACTACTACCCGATAATATTTCAAGAAAGCATGGCACATCTGGATTCTCACGCTGTTGAAATCACCAAAGAACAGTTTACCGTTCCTGGCAAAGCGAAAATGCTCGCTCTTGGAACCCTTATTATCGGAGCCGTATTAACCATCATCGGTGTCTTTACCTTGCCGGCCGATAGCCACGACAAGCACGCCTCCAATGGCGGCGTTGTGAAAGTGGCTACAGTTGCCAATCCGCAAGACACCGGAGCTAAAACAGACGCAGCGCATACTGCAACCGTTCCCGGTCATGGTACCGATTCGGCCGCACCTCATGCAGCAGCTGCAGCCGGTCATGGTCACGACGCAGGTCACGGTCACGGCGACGCACATGCAGCCGATCCCAACCTGATCGTTGACAATGCCGGTCATGTAACCCTGCTTCCGAAGCCTACCCACAAAGATCCCGCGCACGCCAAGCCGGCAATGACCCGCTTCTGGGCCAATCTGCTGGTGAACGGTTATTTCTTCCTTGTGATTTCCATTGCAGCGCTCTTTTTCGTAGCGGTGAATTACATCGCCAATGCCGGTTGGAGTGCTGCTATCAAGCGCGTTCCCGAAGCGATGTACACTTTCATTCCGGTTGGATTGGTTGCAGTACTGGCGGTAATCATATTCGCTCGCTACGACATCTACCATTGGGCACATTACGAACACTTGAACCCTGCTAAAGGCAGTGCTGATTACGACAAGATTCTCGCAGGCAAGTCAGGCTTCCTGAATAGCAATTTCCTGATCGTCGGAACCATCCTGTTTGTGAGCATCTATTACCTGTTCGGGTTGAAACTCCGCAGCCTCAGTGCCCAGGAAGACAATACCCAAAAGGGTGATACAAGCTTCTTCCGCAAGATGACGCGATTCTCAGCTGCCTTCACTGTAATCTATGGATTCAGCATTTCCGTGTTGGCCTGGTTGCTGATCATGAGCATCGATGCACACTGGTACAGCACCATTTTTGGAGTTTACAACTTCGCTACTGCCTGGGTTACCAGTCTCACGCTGATTTGCTGCTTTGTATTGTTCCTGCGCTCAGCCGGTTACCTGAAGATTGTAAGCGACGAACATATCCATGACCTGGGTAAGTTCATGTTCGCCTTCTCAATCTTCTGGACTTATATCTGGTTGTCTCAGTTGCTCCTCATCTGGTATGCACAAATTCCGGAAGAAGTGGCCTACTACTATGATCGTTTCAACGATCCTCAGTTCAAGATTCAGTTCTTTGCTAACCTGGTGATGAACTTTATCGCGCCCTTCCTGATTCTGATGACCCGTAACAACAAGCGCAACCCGATTACCCTCGGTATCGTAGCTGTGATTCTTTTGATCGGTCACTGGAACGATGTATACCTGATGGTTATGCCTGGTTCTATCGGATCAGCTGCACAGATTGGCGTACTGGAAGTAGGAATGTTCCTCTTCTTCCTCGGCCTCTTTGTATACTGGGTTCTGCAGGCTTTGACCAAGCGTTCGCTGATTGCGGTGAACCATCCGTATATCGAAGAATCAGCCTACCACGACGTAGGACCCTGATTTTTTCAAATCTCAGAAAACTCAAAAGCCCCGGAAACGGGGCTTTTCTTTTGTCTGGCGGGGCTTAGCGCCGGCCGGGTAAAATCGTCTGTTAATCAGGATTTTTGCCAAACGGCGTGATACAAGGTATCGGAAGCCTGTTCATAACCAACAGCGTAAGCATCTTCAAACGCGATTCCGCCCAATTCCCGGCAAAGCAAGCTGGCATTGTTCTCGTTTTCCAGGACATACACTGAGCAGGTGATATAATGCAGCTTTCCGCCTGGTTTAAGGAATGGCCATGCGTTGCGTATCAGACGTTGCTGCAAAGCCGCGAATTGTTCAGGTGTTTGGGAGTTGCCCGGGAAAAAGCAAAGATTTTCCGGATTGCGGCTCCAGGTTCCCGAACCGCTGCAAGGAACATCTGCGACAATGGTTTCGAAAGCAGCATGCGCAATGGTGGATGTTGCTTCCCCCTTGTTAAAACTTAGCGAACCAGCAGTCTCATGAGCTAAATCGATCGAAGCTGTCCAAGGTTGTGGTAAACCGGCCTTGGTAAACCGTTCGCTAAGATTTTCGAGAATAGAGGGGCGTATGTCGCTGCAATAGAGTTGATCGGCGGGAAGGTGCTCGGCCAGGAAAAGGCTTTTTCCTCCTGCACCGCAGCATATATCCCAACAAGCGCCTTCTGTCAGGGGGGAAATCCGCTGGCAAACCAATTGAGAACTCATATCCTGAATTTGCAGGAAACCATCTTCGATCCATTCGCCCAGGTCGCTGCCCGGAGGCAGGCGCAGGGCATTTCCCGGCAGCAGTTCCGCTTCGGGAGGCAATACCATGATGCCTTTATCCGCCTTGGGCAGAATGCGGGCATAGACCGGCAACAATTGTTGCAGGTGTTGAACCAGTTTGGTTTTATCCAGACGGCTGCTTATCAGATTGCTGAATGGAATAACCTGATCGGCCTGATATTCCGGAAATAGTTCTAATGCAGTGCTTGCGTCAGCGGATACAGAAGGCAAATGAATCGCTGTTTTCCAGGCTTCAAAGTTCTCTGTATCATTCCGCAAAAAGGCTGTCAGCAGCAGACGTTCTGCGGGTCGGTCAAGCGGATAGGCCTGACCGAGCCGCATAGCAGCGTAAACATATTCACGATAAAAACGGCGGTCAGACGATCCCCATTCCTTGTGTTTGCGAAACTGTTCCTGAAGGAAGAGATGCAGCGGTAAATTGCCTGCGTATTCAGATAGCAGCTGCAGCAGATTCCGCAGCCGCACATGCGATCTGCCTGCGCTCATGGTTTCAGTTTAAGCGGCTGCAGGTCTCTGACACTAACGAAGTTGATGCCATAGTTTTCCAGATAACCGTTCCGTTTCTTGAAATTGTATTCATGCTGCAACATGCGGAAGTTGCCATTGCTCACCGCCCCGCTGAAATCGCGACCGAAAGCCATTAGGGCCTGTCCGAAAAAATACAACTGATCGTAACCCATGTACGTGAAGCGTGAAGGTTCGGAATAATATTGGGTGCGGTAGCGCAGGCGGAAATTGTAAACTTCGGCTTCGGAGTAGTCGACAAAGTTCATTTCAGGCAAGATTACCTGATTGAGCACATGGTTGCTCAGGGTGTTTTCCATCTTCTCATACCAGGATGGATGACCTATCAACACCGCTTTGGGATTGCTTTCAAGGTATTTATTCAATGAAGCAAGCACAGTGGTACGCGACATGGGTACGATGATCACAACGGAATCAGAAACCGGCAATTGGGTTCCGGGGTTTGTGGCGTTGTACGGCACTACTTTAAAGCTACGCTTCGTATAGGCCTTAAACACCTGTTTCATGTTCTCGATGTTCTTAACGGCCTCGCTGCTGTTATCGTTCAAGGCGACAACCTTCACACCCGGATAATACCATAGTGCTTTTTCTGTCAGCGCCTTCATCCGTGTACTGTCGTTGCTGAATGGGTTGAATACGAGGCAGTTGCTGCCGACAGGTGCTGCATAGAATCGCCAGGGTGAAACGAGCGGGATGCCGTATTGGCCGCAGTATCTGGCAACTTTGTCCAATTCATTGGGAACTACAGGCCCCAGCATCAGGTCGAGCTGGCGGGTATCCGGATGGGCCAGCATTTCATCGAGGGCTGCTGAGTCGCGCTGAGAATCGAAGACATACAGGCGCACTTTCATGCCCATCTGCTCGAGGTCTTCCAATGCAAGTCGAATGCCTTCATAATAATCCAGGGCTGCTTCCGACAATCCGCCGCGGCTTCCGGTTGCTTTGAACGGCAAAACCACACCGACGCGAAAGAGCGTATCGGCCGGCACAGCGCGCAAAACCTGCGGAAGCAGGAGGGGCAGCAGACAAAGGAATATCCTGGTTTTCATTCCCATTCGATGGTTGCAGGTGGTTTGGAGCTGATATCGTACACCACGCGGTTGATACCTTTCACGCGGTTGATGATGGCATTCGAAATTTCGGCTAGTACATCGTACGGCATAGGGAACCAGTCGGCTGTCATTCCGTCGAGCGATGTCACCGCGCGGATGGCCACTGCGTGCTCGTAAGTGCGTTCATCGCCCATTACGCCTACGCTGCGCACCGGCAGGAAGATGGTTCCGGCTTGCCAGA
>CANHTS010000162.1 GCA_947463435.1 Flavobacteriales bacterium
CTGGCTGATATTGAACGCATCGAAATAGTACAGGGCGGACACAGCACCCTGTATGGCAACGGCGCACTGGGCGGGGTAGTCAATATCATCACCCGAAAAGCCGCCCAGGGCGGAAATGTGAACCGCGTTTTTTTGCACGGCGGTCTGATTGGCCCCGGTCACAGCAGCGGCATCAGCGCCGCAACACAACAGAGCAAAGGGAAAGCCTTCCTTGCTGCACAGGCACGGCATTATCGCTTCGATGGCATCAGCGCGGCCGCCGACCCCCAAAATGGTTCTGCATTCCTGAATGAAGCCGACGGGTTCACCAAATCCGATTTCGCACTGCGGGCAGGATGGGGGAATGAAAAGTTGCGCGCCTGGGCCGGTTGGCGTTACAATACCCAAAACACCGATATCGATGCCGGAGCTTTCCGCGACGATGAAAACTATACCCTGCGCATGGAACGCAATACCCTGCACAGCGGCATCGATTACCAGCTCAACAGCAAGAAAAGTTTGCATTTCACGGGAGGAATCAGCCAGCTCGTGCGCCGCTCGGTCAACGATTCATCCATGGTAGCACCTGGAATGCACGACGGCAGCTTTTACCGGGATCGTTTTTCGGGCAGCAACCGCAACGCCGACCTGTTCATCCAACACAACGGAGCCAGGTTGTCATGGACGGCCGGCTTGAGTTATCTTCAAGAATTGGCCGCCGTTAGTTCCTATTATTACAGCCGCATCTTTCAGTATGAATCCACCACCAATTACGATACACTCGATCTGCAAAACCGGGTGCTTGCGGCCTATTGGCAGGGGAACCTGAACCTTGGCGCCCGGGCTGGTGTATCCGGTGGTGCACGCATGAGCCATCACAACCGCTACGGCTGGATTCCCAGCTATGAAATCAACCCTTGGTACCGGCTCAGCAAAAACAGCATGCTTTTCACCAATTTCAGTTCAGGTTTTGCTGTGCCTTCCCTTTACCAGTTATTGGCGCCCGAACGTTCTTTCGGCGGATTGCAGCGCGGCAATCCCAACCTTTCGCCTGAAAACGGTTTTACCAGCGAACTCGGATACAAGCGGCGCGGGCAAAAGGCCGCGTTCCAGGTGTCGGTATTCCATAACCGCACGCGCAATGCCATCCAGTATGTATATGCATGGAACCAGCGGCCCATTGATAGCCTCGGGTTTGGCGATAACATTGGCGATACCTATATCAACAACGGACGCACCGTGCAAACCGGTCTGCAACTTGAAGGCAGCGTGCAGTTCAACCGCCATTGGAGCCTGCAGGGGAATATCACGGTTTTACAGGGCCGGCAGGAATTTGACCAGTTGAGCAGCAATGGAAACTTGCTCTATCAGGCTTACGAGAGCGGTGTTTTCCTCAACCGCAACAGCCAGACCGACACCCTTTCGCGCCGCTTTTCCACCCTCAACCTCCGGTTGAATTATGCGACGGATAAATACGGTATTGTCAGCCTTCGTGCCCGCGCCTGCGGTCCCCGCGCGGATGTTCAGTACGACGGAACACGCGGTCCGTACGGTGCCCTGGGTTACAAAGTGATTGAACCCTGGGTGTTGTTCGACCTGCTCTATTCCGTGCCCTTGAACAAAAACCGGATCCAGGCAGGCGTTGCAGTGCAAAACCTTGCGAATACGGTGTATCAGGATATCCTTGGCTTCAATACCCGACCCAGAAGCCTGATGCTCAACCTGGCATTTCGTTTTTAAGGGATGAAGACAGGCAGGCGTGTTTTCCTCCTGCTTTGCTTGCCGGTATATTGGTATGCCTGTCAGGGCGCATCAAACGGAAAAGATGCACCAACAGGAACCCGGTTTGCCCGGTGCTTTGGCATCGAAGGCGACAGCTTATTGAGCGTGCGGAACAATGCACAGACACCGAACTTTGCTTACCAGTACCGGCAAGGCATGTTGAATGCTGAATCGGCCCGCATCGTTTGTCTTTCATCGGTCATCAGTGCGCTGTTCGATGAGCTGGGTCTGAGCAACGCTGTCATAGGCGTTGACGATACGGCCTTTATTACTTCGGTCAAGCTGAGGAAACGCATCGAAAACGGACAAGTAGTTTCGTTTGCGCCGGGCGGGAAGTTGCGCTTTGAGGAACTCGTGGCAGCAGCTCCCGATGCCGTGTTCTGGTACACGATGGATCAATCGAACACAGACCTTTGTAAGCGCTTGGAGAAGGCTGGTATTCCGGTTATCATGGTACAGAGTTTCGCTGAAACGCATCCACTTGGTCGCAGCGAATGGCTCCGCTTTACCGGGCGGCTTTTCGGACTTGGCAGCAGGGCAGACAGCTTGTACCACGTGATTGAGAAAAGTTATCTGGGCATGGCTGCAGACAGTGCCCGTAGGAAAGAAGGCCCGACGGTACTGGTGAATGCACCTTATTCAGGGCAATGGAATCTTCCCGCGTCGAACAGCTATTTGAGTATCCTGATGCGCGATGCCGGTGGAAGGTATTTGTGGGCCGACCATCCGGGGTCCGGTACGTTCAGTCTGCAACTTGAAGCCGTGTTTCAACGTGCCGTACAAGCCAGGGTTTGGATTAACTGCAACGATTACCGCAGTCGCGCCGAGTTATTGGCCGAGGATAAGCGCTTTGGAAACATCTGCGCATATCGGGAAGGCCTTGTATTTGCCGCAAACAAAGGCAGCAGGAGGGGAGGAGGCTTGCCATTTTGGGAAGAAGGCAGTGTGCGGCCAGACAAGGTGCTGCATGATCTGCGCATCGTGTTTATGGCTGACAGTGCGCGATACAAGGACATGCATTATTATCGCGCCCTGCCCTGAGACCTGTTTTCTTCATACCGCTCAGCTTCTTGCTGCTGATTTGCCTGTTTCTGCTGGCGCTGGCCTGGGGCTCCGGTGGCTGGTATACAGACTTACCGGATGACCAGGGGATATTTATCATAAGGGAATTCCGCCTGCCTGCGGCGGTGATGGCATTGCTTGCAGGCGCGGGCTTGTCGCTGGCCGGGCTGTTGATGCAAACTGCCTTCAGGAATCCGCTGGCTGGTCCTTATGTCTTGGGTATCAGTTCAGGATCATCTATGGGCGTGGCATTGGTTGTGCTTGCCGGTTTCTGGCTCGATGGCGGAAGCGATTTGCCCTTGCCAATGCGCAGCCTGGCAGCCATGGCAGGAGCTTTTGCGATGATGCTGCTGAACCTCAGCGCGATGAAAGTATTGCGGACGCCGGCCACATTGTTGGTTTTTGGTATCCTGCTCGGTCATTTTATCGGAGCCTTTACCGAATTGCTGCAGTATACCGCCGGCGGCGAATCGCTGAAACGCTATCTGCTCTGGGGCATGGGCACTTTACAGGTAGCCGGCTGGTTGCCTCAGGCATTGTGTGCATTTGGTGTTGTACTGGCCTTGCTTTGGGCTTTTCCACGCGCTGCCGCTATGGACGTTTATGCATTGGGCGATGTCTATGCGCGCAGCATGGGTTTGTCTGTGCTGGTATTCCGGCGCAGTATGTTGCTGTTGGCAGCAGTACTCGCCGGATTGATTACAGCTGTATGCGGCCCGCTCAGTTTTGTCGGACTCATCATACCGCATGCAGCGCGTCTGTTGGCCGGAACGGGTAAACACCAACGACTTCTTCCGTACACCCTCCTGTGTGGCATGTTGTTCATGTTGCTGGTACATGTGTTGAGCGGACTAAGCTGGCTGGGTTCACAATTGCCTGTTAACATCGTATGTTCGATTCTCGGTGCGCCGCTGATAGCCTGGCTCTTGTTTCGCCTCCGGGCGCGTTTTTAACGGGGCAATGCGCACAAGCCGGTGGATATTTGCAAAAGGGATGGTTTAGGTTACGGAACCAAACGCTTTGAAACGCTTATCAGCACTGCGATTGAGATAAAACTGGACAATGTTGCGAAAAAGTTGGGAACGCTGTTGCGGAACCCGAAAATTCATCTTAATTTTGCCGTCCTTTTTAGGAAGATTACGTAGATAATACAATGCCAACCATACAACAATTGGTAAGAAAAGGCAGGGAGACCCTGATCAACAAGAGCAAGTCTCCTGCCCTCGATGCATGCCCCCAGCGCAGGGGAGTTTGCACCCGTGTATACACCACTACACCGAAGAAGCCGAACTCGGCGATGCGGAAGGTAGCGCGTGTTCGTCTGAGCAACGGTAAGGAAGTGAACGCCTACATCCCGGGTGAAGGCCACAACCTGCAGGAACACTCGATCGTGCTGGTGCGCGGTGGCAGGGTGAAAGATCTGCCGGGTGTGCGCTATCACATCGTACGTGGTGCACTCGATACTGCCGGTGTGGAAGGTCGTAACCAGCGCCGTTCGAAGTACGGAACCAAGCGCCCCAAAGCAAAGGATAAGAAATAATAAGCGATGAGAAAATCACGCCCACAAAAGCGCATATGCGCACCGGATCCCCGGTATAATGACCCGCTGGTAACCCGTTTCGTAAACGGATTGATGTACGATGGCAAGAAGTCTACAGCTTTCGCCATCTTCTACAACTCGCTCGAAATCGTTGGCAAGAAAGTGGAAGAAGACGGTCTGGAAGTATGGAAACGCGCCCTCAACAACGTTATGCCGACGGTAGAAGTTAAGGCCCGTCGCGTTGGTGGTTCAACTTTCCAGATTCCAATCGAAGTTCCCCCGGCTCGTAAAATCGCCGTTGGTATCAAGTGGATGATCGGTTATGCCCGCAAGCGCAACGAAAAGTCTATGGCAGCCCGTCTGGCTTCTGAAATCATCGCTGCTTCAAAAGGCGAAGGTGCTTCCGTGAAAAAGAAAGAAGACACCCACAAAATGGCAGAAGCAAACAAGGCTTTCAGTCACTTCAAAGTATAATTACGATCATACAAAGCCTTTATGTCACGCAATCTTGCACTCACCCGTAACATTGGTATTGCCGCGCACATCGACGCCGGTAAAACCACTACTACGGAGCGCATACTATACTATTCCGGTGTGAACCACAAAATTGGTGAGGTTCACGACGGAGCTGCCACGATGGACTGGATGGTTCAGGAGCAGGAGAGGGGTATCACCATTACCTCTGCTGCCACAACCGTATTCTGGCACTACCGCGGCGAAAAATACCACATCAATATCATCGATACCCCCGGTCACGTTGACTTCACAGTTGAAGTAAACCGTTCGCTGCGTATCCTTGATGGCCTGGTATTCCTGTTCAGCGCCGTTGACGGTGTTGAACCCCAAAGCGAAACCAACTGGCGCCTAGCCAACAATTACAACGTTGCCCGTATTGGCTTCGTAAACAAAATGGACCGTTCAGGTGCCGACTTCCTCAACGTAGTGAACCAGGTACGTGAAATGTTGGGCAGCAACGCAGTTCCCCTGCAGCTCCCCATCGGTGCTGAAGATAATTTCCGCGGTGTGGTTGATTTGATCAACTTCCGCGGTATGATCTGGAATGAGGCAGACAAAGGAATGACCTACGAAGTAGTGGAAATCCCTGCCGACATGATGGAAGAAGCTACCGAATGGCGCGAAAAACTCCTCGAAGCGGTATCAGAATACGACGATAGCCTGATGGAGAAATTCTTCGACGATCCCACCTCGATCACCGAGCGCGAGATCCTCGACGCCCTGCGTAAGGCCACCCTCGAAATGAAGATTGTTCCCATGGTTTGCGGTTCATCTTTCAAGAACAAGGGCGTTCAAACCATGCTCGACCTGGTGATGGAACTTATGCCTAGCCCGCTCGACAAAGACGTTACCAAAGGAACCAATCCCGATACAGATGAAGAAATCGTGCGCAAGCCGGATTACAATGATCCTTTCTGCGCGCTTGCTTTCAAAATCGCAACCGATCCCTACGTAGGTCGTCTCGCATTTATGCGCGCCTATTCTGGTAAGTTGGATGCAGGCTCTTATGTTCTCAATACCCGCAGCGGTCAGAAAGAACGTATTTCCCGCATATTCCAGATGCACGCCAACAAGCAGAACCCAATCGAATATCTGGGTGCCGGTGATATCGGAGCTGCGGTTGGTTTTAAAGACATCAAGACAGGTGATACACTCTGCGCTGAAGCACATCCTATCGTGCTCGAAGCTA
>CANHTS010000163.1 GCA_947463435.1 Flavobacteriales bacterium
CACCGCCTGGGGAACCTTGGGAAGACCTGGCATGCGCATGATCTCGCCGGCAATGGCTACGATAAAACCGGCGCCGGCATTGAGTACTACTTCGCGCACCGGCAGGTCGAAATCGGTGGGAACCGGTCCGAGTGACGTGTCGGCAGAGAACGAATACTGCGTCTTGGCGATGCAAACAGGCAAATGACCGAGTCCGGCTTTCTCGATTTCAGCAGCTTTCTTGAGGGCTGAATCGGTGAATACAGCTTTGCGGCCTTTGTAGATCTTCTGTACGATAGCGTCCACCTTTTCGGTGACACGCATTTCGGGCGTGTAGGTAAAGTTGGGCGTTTTAGCCTCTGCAGCCTCTGCCAGACGAATTACCTGAGCAGCGAGGTCGAAAGAACCTGCTCCACCGTCAGCAAAACAACGGGTTACTTCGGCAGCGAAACCGCGTTCGATGACCCAGTTGCGCACATAATCAAGCTCTTCCTGCGTATCCCAGGGAAAGCAGTTAATACCTACAGCAACCGGAGGTCCGAACTGGCTGAGGATATCGAGGTGGCGCGAGAGGTTTTCCATGCCGCGGGCCAGGGCAGCGGCATCGGGCTTTTGCATTTCAGCTTCTGATGCACCACCGTGGAGCTTGAGCGCCTGCAGCGAGCACATGAGCACCGATACCGAAGGCTTCAACCCCCCGATGCGGCACTTGATATCGTAAAATTTCTCAGCACCAAGGTCGGAACCGAAACCGGCTTCGGTTACAGCGTATTCCGAAAGGCGCAGACCAAGCTGCGTGGCGATGAGCGAATTGCAACCGTGTGCAATGTTCGCAAATGGTCCGCCGTGAATCAATGCAGGCGTGCCTTCGCAGGTTTGTACCAGGTTGGGGTGGATGGCATCTTTGAGCAGTACGGCGATGGCATCGCCAAACTGCAGGTCGCCAACGGTCACTTCCTTACCGGTCTGGTCTTTGCCCAATACAATGCGATTGATGCGGGTCAAGAGGTCGCTGTAATCGGTGGCGAGGCAAAGCAGCGCCATGATTTCAGAAGCCGGTGTGATATCGAAACCAGCTTCGCGGGGCACACCATGGCTCGATCCGCCAAGGCCGGTGATCACGTGGCGCAGGGTACGGTCGTTCACATCGAGTACGCGCTTCCAGTAAACTGCTTTCCATTGTCCGGCAGCGCGGGTATGGTACAGATGGTTTTCCAGCAGAGCGGCGAGAATATTGTTGGCCGAAGTAATGGCGTGAAAATCACCATTGAAGTGCAGGTTAATATCTACCGAAGGTTCCAGGCGTGAGTTTCCGCCACCGGCAGCACCGCCTTTCATTCCGAAGCAAGGGCCAAGCGAAGGTTCGCGGAGCACGGCCACTGCTTTCTTGCCATGGCGGTTAATGCCCATCGAAAGACCGATGGTATTCACTGTCTTGCCGATACCGGCTTTGTTCGGGGTGATGGCCGTAACCATGATCAGCTTGCCTTTGCGATCGCCTGTAACCGCAGCGGGATTGATCTTAGCTTTGAAACGACCGTAAGGTTCTACGGCTGCGGCAGCGATTCCAAATTCTTCTGCTACCTGTAAAATGGGCTTGAGCGCTTCCATGCCGCAATATTGCGAAAGAGAGTTGATATTTAGGTTCTTCCGCCAAGGATTGCCGCAGGAAATATTCCCGCAAGGTGTGGACATTCAGCCGTTTCGGAGCCCGGAAACCTCCTGTCTCAGCGAATCAGCGTCAGCGTGGTGCTGAAATCGTACAATTTTCCCTTGCGGTCGCGCGCCTTGATCAACACATAATACACGCCTTCGGGACAGTCTTCCTTTCCCTTCCAACGGCCATCCCAGCGTGCATTCGGGTCTGCCGATTCGAAAACCTTCTGCCCCCAGCGGTTGTATATACGCAGTTCCAACTCCTGCAATCCGGTTTCGTAAGGCTGATAATAATCGTTTAGGGAATCGCCATTCGGCGTAAAGACATTCGGCACGAACATGTTTTTATCCGTTTCAGGCTCTTCAATTTCCAATGTTCCTGTTGCTGTATCGCTGCAGAAGCCTGTATCACGCACAATGAGTGTTACCGTCTTGATGCCTTTCAATGCAAACTGTACGTTGGCTGTTTTTTGGTTGGATGCGGAAGGGCTGCCATCCCCGAAATTCCAATTATAGATGGAACCAGTGCCTGTATGCCGGAATGGAATCGCTTGATTGATAAGATATTTTCCGCTATTGGGAGTAAAGGTTGCCACGGGTGCATTTACTGCGTTCAGGATCATGAAGGAAGAATCACAGCAACCCGGATTGCAGCGCTTCCCTGTAAGCCGGTAAAGACCGGGTGAAGTAATAGGGAAAGACGATGCCGGTTTACCGTTGATTTCCCATTGCGCGAGCGGATCGAGCGGGGCCAGTGCGGCGGGCAGGCAAAGGGTGGAATTTGGGAAGCGGAATACGGAACCCGGTCTGTTCCAGATGCGGAACTGCAGCGAATCGGTTGACACACAGCCACCGCTGGTCCGCAGTACGATCACGGCGAAGGTTCCCGAGTCGCCTGAGCCGGATGTGTAGCGCGCCGTATTCCCATTGGGAACCAGAATTCCTTTGCCGCGCAATTGCCATTGGTTGGTCGCCGGTTTGGTATTGGCCAGGCTGAAATCAATGATATCCCCTCCTACACAAGCCTCTCGCCTGCTGGTGCGAATGATAGGCCGGTCGGCACCGGTAAAGCGCAGTTGAATAGTATCGCTCACGCTACCGCAGGCATCGCGCAGCACAGCGCGAAGAATCACCAGTGATGTATCCGCCGGCCCGGGGTAATAAACCGCCCCGGGATTGGTCGTATCCGAAAACGTGCCGCTGCCACCCCGCCATGAAAAACAACGGCCATGGGCAATTACGGCATTCAATTGGATGGATGAGGCTCCGCAATACACGCCACCGGTTCCTGCATTTACGCGCATGGCGGGCACAGGAGGTTTGCAGCCGTTATTGCGATAGGCAGGAATGCCGCTGTTGCTGAATTCCACGAAAGCTCCGTTTTCACCGCCGGGGTTGCCGTCAATTTTCACCAGTTTGGCGCGGTCGTAAGTGATGGTATCCGCGCAGAAGCCTTTGAAGTTGATGATGAGTGTGCGGTTACCTCCAGCTCCGGCCGCGTAGTTGGCGAAATGACCGGCCTGGTTGCCGTAAGCCTGGAAGATGCAATAGACGGTATCACGGAGTTCGGAGAAATCGTACAGGCCGGTATTGAAAGCCGGACTTCCGAACAACAACACGCGTCCACGGCGGGGCAGCACACCACCTGCAGGTTCGATGAGCCGTCCGCAGGCTTTGATGTTCTTATTCAGCTCCTGCACCACATTGGCCGTAGTGCTGTTCTGCACCATGCCTTTGAACGAATTGTTCGGCCAGTCGATATCTATATCCGAAGTTTTCAGGTTGCGCGGGCCAATGCGCATCAAGACGAATTCGTTTTCCCCTTCCAGGTTACCGAGTCCGCAACCATCTACCAGTATGCTGAGAATCTCGAAGCACTTGCGCACGGTGTCGGTGCTTGCCTGGTTGCCGCAAGGCTGAGCGGTTGCCTGTATGGCGCCCAATAGCGCGATCAGGCTGAGAAGTGTGCGTTTCAAGCTGGGGTTCTTACGTTGTACCTCCGCAGCACTGCTGCTGCATTTTTTCCGGGAGGGAGCTGCTCAGAGATTTCCGCGCAGTTCCTGTTCCCGTTCTATGCTTTCAAACAAGGCTTTGAAGTTGCCCTTCCCGAAGCTCCGTGCGCCTTTGCGCTGGATGATTTCGTAGAAAAGCGTCGGCCTGTCTTCCACCGGCTTGGTGAAAATCTGGAGGAGGTACCCGTCTTCGTCCCGGTCTATCAGGATATTCAGTTTCTTCAATGCTTCCATGTCTTCCTCGATCGTTCCCACGCGGGCCGGAACCTCTTCGTAGTATACTTCGGGAACATACAGAAACTCAATGCCACGGCGGCGCAATTCACTTACCGTTTCAATTATATTATCGGTTTCGATGGCGATATGCTGCACACCGGCACCACGGTAAAAATCGAGGTATTCTTCGATCTGGCTCTTCTTCTTGCCTTCTGCAGGTTCGTTGATCGGAAACTTGATAAATCCGTTTCCGTTGCTCACCACCTTGCTCATCAGTGCGCTGTATTCAGTGCTGATATCGCTGTCATCGAAAGTAACCAGCAACTGGAAACCCATCACACGCTCATAAAATTCCACCCATTCGTTCATGCGTCCGAGCTCCACATTGCCGACACAGTGGTCCACATGCTTCAGCCCGACCGGACGAACTTCCATGGCATTGGTAACGGCCTTGTAACCCGGCAGGAATGCGCCGTTGTATTCCTTGCGTTCCACAAAACGGTGCACAGTATCACCGTAAGTTTTGATGGCACTGATCACCACCTTGCCGTCGGCATCGCTGAATTCGGTTGGTTCCTGCACGGCTGTTGCGCCGCGTTTAACGGTTTCTTCAAAACTCTTGCGCGCATCGTCAACCCATATACTAAGGAACTTCACGCCGTCGCCGTGCAATAACACATGTTGGCTGATTTCATGTTCCGGACTCAGGGCTGTGGTGAGCACCAGGCGCACTTTGTTCTGCTGGAGCACATAACTGGCGCGGTCGCGCACGCCCGTTTCCGGTCCGGCATAGGCTACGAGCTTGTAACCCCAGGCCTGCTGGTAGTAATAGGCACTCTGTTTGGCGTTGCCCACCCAGAACTCAATGTGATCGGTTCCGTTGAGGGGCAGAAAGTCGCTTACCAGGGTTTCGGCTTCGAGCAGGTCGTTTTCCATGTTGCAAAATTAAGCAAGGTTTTTACTTCGTTACACGGATAGAAACGCTTTCTGTACCAAGACTGGTTTCCACTTTCAACAGGTATTGAGCTGCAGGCAAATCGCTGAGCAAAAGTCTGACAACTGTTGCCGATTGGCGCTCGGTGCGCAATTCCATTTCCCTGCCTTGCATATCGAACAAGCGCAAGCTGTTGATTGCGGCATCGGCTTCCATTTTGCAGTCACTTCCCTGGGTCGGATTGGGGTATACGCGTAAACCTGAGAGTGAAACTGCCTGGGTATTCAACCCCCACCATTGTACGCTATTGCTGAGATCACTCAGACAGCCGTTCTTCCAAATGCGCGCCTGGTAGGTGCCACCGGTAATGGCCTTGAAGCGCAAGGATTTGGGTGCGATCCGGGCGCCGTCTACATACCAATATGCGCTGTCGGCTGCACTGTTGCAAATAACGGAATCTCCGATGCGGCTGATCAAGGGCGCATCCGGCCTGGCCTGGATACTGATCGTTATCGGCGGCGAAGTGATGGTTTTGGGACTCGCACAGCGCTCCGAAGAGGTGAGGCGCAGGGCAATAACTTCACCGTCGACGGGTGCTGAACGCGTAAAGGTACTGCCGTTGTTGCCGGTGGAATTACCGTTTAACAGCCAAAGAAGTGAAGGCGCGCTGCCCTCGTTGGTAGCACTGTAGGTGAATACTACCGCATTCCCCACGCAAACCGGATTGCTGGATGGCGATATATTCAAGGTAGGAATCAAGGTATCCAACACCCGAACTGCATTGTTGCGGGTTACACTGTTAATCCCGTTGGAGTTGGATGCGGTCAGCTGAACGCTGTAAACCCCGGCAACGCGAAAGCGAACATCCGGAAATTGGCTGGTTGAATCCGTTCCGTTCAGGAAATCTACATTATTGGGTGTGAAGCGCCATTTCCAGGCCGTCGGCTTGTTTTCGGATGTATCGTAAGGAAGAAGTACCTGGTTGAGACAAATCAACGTATCGCTGAGCCTGAAGCCTGCAACCGGCGCGATTGTATTGAAGCCTTCGCTGGTGAAGAAACCGCGTCCGAAGGTGGCGGCCACTACCGTGAGATCACTCTTCCGCACCTTCAGCATGTTCACCCGCACATTGGCCAGGCCTTCGTTCTGGGCTTTCCATGAAGGGCTGGCGGCAGTGATGTTCTCGGTACCCCATACGCCGATTTCTGTGGCTAAAATCACTTCCGTACGGTTGATGGGATTGAAGAGTGCCC
>CANHTS010000164.1 GCA_947463435.1 Flavobacteriales bacterium
CGCGTCCGAGCGGTGTATTTTCGCAGCGTGACAAACCTCATCCGTCGCATACCTGGCTTCATCGTCGCACTGCTCGCATTCACAGCTGTCGCCCTGACGCTGTTGTTGCTGCATGACCCCGGCTATCCGACTTTATGGGCCAATGCGCATCACAGTCCCATACTGGACAAATTCTTCAATCAAATGACCTTATTGGGCGATTGGGTAATCTATGTACTGGCGGTAGCCGTAGGGTGGAGAATCAGCCATCGCCGCGCGTTGGCAACCATTGCCGCCCTGGTGTTGAGCGGCCTTATAGTTTCGCTGTTGAAGTTCCAGGTTTTCGACGAACGCAAACGCCCCGCGGGCATCTATGCCAATGGCACCTTGCGGCAAGTGGAATGTGAAGACTTGCACCATGCGCACAGTTTCCCCTCCGGTCATACCACCACAGCCTTCGCCGGCTTTTGCTGCCTGGCATTTTTTACCCGCAGCCGCGGGCTGCAGTTCGTCTTTGGTCTGGCTGCCATCGCTGTTGCTTACAGCAGGCTTTACCTGGGTCAGCATTTCCTCGGAGACACGCTCGCCGGTGCCATGTTGGGTACCGTCTGTGCGCTAACCGCCGAATACCTCTTTTTCCTGTGGAAGCCGCGCTGGCTTGAAAACGAAAACAATTCCAACCTGCCCTGACACCTATGAATCTCCGCATCGCCCCGGTTCTCCTTATTCTCATTGGCAGCCTGCTGCTATTTACGCCCTTTCTCGGCACGGTGCATTTGTTCGACTGGGATGAAATCAACTTTGCCGAAGCCGCGCGCGAAATGGTGGTGACCGGCAATTACCAATTGGTTCAGGTTGACTTTCAACCGTTTTGGGAAAAACCACCGCTGTTTATCTGGCTTCAGGCACTAAGCATGAAGGTTTTTGGCATCAATGAATGGGCGGCCCGCCTCCCGAATGTATTGGCAGCCTTCGCCACTTTCCTGCTGCTGTACCGCATCGGAACGCGGCATATTGCCCCGATGGCCGGATGGATCATGGTATTGGTTTATGCCGGCAGCCTGACGCCGCATCTGTATTTCCGCAGCGGCATCATCGACCCGGTTTTCAACCTCTTCATGCTATTGGCCATCTACCAGCTTTACCTGAGCAGCCTGGAAGCCAATACCAGCAACAACCGTCATATCCATTTCCTGCTTGCCGGTTTGTTTACAGGGCTGGCTGTGCTGACGAAAGGACCGGTCGGGCTGCTCATCGTGGGCTTGAGTGCCCTGGTTTATTCTATCGTTGACCGCTTTCGCGGCTTTCCCGGGTTCGGTGAGCTTTTCAGTGCCTTGCTGGCTTTCAGTCTGGTAGTTTCTGTTTGGTTTGTTCCGGAATGGATCAGGCATGGAAACTGGTTCATGGAGAAATTCATCGCCTATCAGGTAGACCTTTTCAAAGGCAATATGGAAGCACATGCGCAACCTTTCTGGTACCATATTCCCGTGCTCTTGCTCGGGTGCTTCCCCGCTTCCATCCTGGCCCTGGTCAATTTCCGGATTGATACCGCCAGAAACCGCGAAACCAACCTCATGCACCGCTGGATGCAGGCCGTTTTCTGGGTGGTGCTGATCGTTTTCAGCCTGTCGAAAACCAAAATCGTACATTACAGCAGCATGTGCTGGTTTCCACTGGG
The DNA here is from genome assembly GCA_947463435.1 of Flavobacteriales bacterium. GTDB lineage: Bacteria > Bacteroidota > Bacteroidia > NS11-12g > UBA955 > REEB481. Next base: position 1,658 of record CANHTS010000164.1, read on the forward strand.
CTTTTTCGCGGCGCTCACCTTGTTGGACGTATTCAGAGGAAAACCGGGAATGCGGCTCCGCGGAGTCAAAATCACTTTGCTCTTCCTGAGTTTGCTGATTGGTATCGCCATGGTGGCTTTGCCTTTGCTGGCATCGAACCGCAATCTGCAAGACCTGGTGCTTCCCTATATCCGCGATCCATTTGCGGTGGCGAGTTTGCGCAGCGATGGCGGATGGCAAGGCTGGGAATGGATCAGCGGACTACTCTGGTTGCTGCTCAGTTGCGGGATTATCCTGATGGCCATGTTCGAAAAACGCCGCAACCTCTGGCTGTTGGTGTTGCCATGGGCCACCATCCTGAGCATTCCTCTGCTGGCAGCCTTCGTTCTGCCACCGATGGAACAGCAAATCCAAGGGAATTATATCGCAGCCCTTAAACAATTGAATACGCCCGCCAACTACGTTTGGACCGACGGTTTCAAAAGCTACGCTCCATACTTCTACCCTGGCAGGAAAGAAGCCTGGGGAGGGGGTGAAATCAAACGGATGTGGCTGGATGGGATGAAAAAAGCCGGTTCGTCAGACCTGCGCGCACTCACCCATGAACAAAGCGGTGACATCGAAAACAGAATAAGGCAGCGCCTGCAATCGGACGCGCCACTCGACCGGATGGTCTATGCTTTTGTCAAAACCGGAAAACACATGGGTTTTGATACCTGCAGACATTACCGCTTCCTTCAGCCGGCCGGGGGTTACCGGATTTATTACCGCCCCGCCGGCAAATAATCCTGCGCTTACTTGCTGCTTGCGCCCCGCAATTCCATCGCAGCGCGGATGAACCGCACAAACAAGGGATGCGGATTGGCAACCGTACTCTTCAACTCCGGGTGGAACTGAACACCAACAAACCAAGGATGGTCTTTCACCTCCACTATTTCACCCAAACCGGTGTCGGGGTTCACACCGGTTAAGCTCATGCCGGCTTTTTCGTAGGCATCCTTGTAGGCATTGTTGAATTCATAGCGATGGCGATGACGTTCAGAAATATGGGCTTTGCCGTAGGCTTTGTATGCATGTGAACCTTTGCTCAGGTTGCAGGCATAGGCACCAAGTCGCATGGTGCCGCCTTTTTGGGTGACCTGTTTCTGGTCTTCCATCAAACCGATCACCGCATGTTCCGTATCCGGATCCATTTCTGAGGAATGGGCATTAGACCATCCAAGCACATTGCGTCCGAATTCGATCACCGAGCATTGCATACCCAGGCAAATACCGAAGAACGGAATTTTCTGCTCCCGGGCAAAACGCACTGCCTCCAGCTTGCCTTCAATACCACGGGAACCGAAGCCCGGCGCTACCAGAATTCCGTCGAAGCCGCCCAACTTCTGTTGTACATTTTCAGGTGTAATGAATTCGGAGTGAACCGACCGGACATTCACCCGGCATTGGTTGGCTGCACCGGCATGCACAAAAGCTTCATTGATACTCTTGTAGGCATCGGGCAATTCAACATACTTTCCGACCAACGCAATATTGACTTCTGAAGTGGGATGCTGCAGGCGGAAAAGAAAATCTTTCCATGCCTCGAGATCCGGATCCTGTTTCGTGCTGAGCTTGAGTTTGCCCAATACCACCTTATCGAGTTTCTCTTTCTGCATCACCAGCGGCACCTCGTAAATGGTGCTCACGTCGATGCTTTCGATTACGGCATTCGGCGTCACATTGCAGAAAAGTGCCAGCTTGCGGCGGATATCCGCATTGAGTGGCTTCTCGGTGCGGCAAACCAGAATATCCGGCTGTACACCGATTTCCAGCAGGCTTTTCACGCTGTGCTGGGTAGGCTTGGTTTTCAATTCACCGGCGGCGGCCAGGTAAGGAACAAGGGTAAGGTGGATGACAATGGCATCGTCGCTGCCGAGTTCCCAACGCATCTGTCTAACCGCTTCGATATAGGGCTGGCTTTCGATGTCGCCAACCGTACCGCCGATTTCAGTTATTACAATATCGTATTCACCGCTTTCGCCGAGCAGGCGTATGCGTCGCTTGATTTCGTCGGTAATATGGGGAATCACCTGCACGGTTTTCCCGAGATACTGCCCTTTGCGTTCGTTTTCTATGACCGTGAGGTAAATACGTCCGGTCGTAACGTTGTTCGCTTGTGAAGTCGGCGTATTCAGATAGCGCTCGTAATGACCCAGATCGAGATCGGTTTCGGCACCGTCTTCGGTCACATAACACTCGCCGTGTTCGTAGGGATTCAACGTTCCCGGATCCACGTTGATATAGGGGTCCAGTTTCTGAATGGTAGTGGAATAGCCCCGGGCCTGGAGCAGCTTGGCCAAGGAGGCGGCTACGATGCCCTTCCCCAAAGAGGAAGTCACACCGCCCGTAACGAAAACATATTTAGGTTTTTTCATGATTACCCCCTGCAAAGAGGTCTGGTTACGGGATTCAAAATTAGCCCAAATCATGCATTAGAGAATCTATTACGGCTCAAAATCTCGTTGGAATCGTTCGTTACCTGCATTTCCTTCACACACCATAAAGGTCTGTTATGACTCGTTCAGGAAATACCCGATTCCTTAATGATTTAGAGCCTCATACACGATTCGGGCTTAGCCGCTGTTACCTGAGATACTCCGGATGGCTTTTTAAATAATTTTCAACATGTGCCAGATCCTCCGGCACATCTACGGCCGGGCTCTGGAAATGCGTTTCTGCCATGCGGATGCGGTAGCCGTTTTCCAGCCAGCGCAATTGTTCGAGCGATTCGGCTGTTTCCAATAAACCGGGCTCCAGGGCTGCAACTTCTTGCAATACTTGCGCCCTGAAAGCGTAAACACCCAAATGCCGGTAATCGGGCAACGCTGCGCGGTTGTTTTCCCTGCGGTACGGAATGGGCCAGCGACTAAAATAGAGCGCATTGTTCATGCGATCGCAAACTACTTTGACCGTATTGACGCTCACTACGAGATCCTGATCGTCGATCGGCTTGCGCAACGAAGCGATTTGCACCTCCGGATCGGAGAACAAGTGAGCGAGGCTACTGATCTGTTCGGGGCGTATGAAGGGTTCGTCGCCCTGAACATTGACTATTACACCGGTATTCAGGTTCAGTCTGCGGGCTGCTTCTGCGCAGCGATCTGTGCCGCTGGCGCATTCACCGGTCATGCAAACAGCGCCGAAGGTTTGAACATGTTCCGCGATGCGCACATCGTCGGTCGCAACCCATACTTTCCCCTCACCGACAGCATGAACAGCCTGCCTGTAAACGCGTTCCACCATGCTCATCCCGCCGATGGGCACCAGCGGTTTACCGGGGAATCGGGTGCTGGCATAGCGGGCCGGAATAATTACATAGACCTCAGACATGGTTCAAACTTAAACCCGGATCATGCATTAGAAAATCTATTCCGGCTCAAAATCCCTGTGGAATCGTTCGTTACCGGCATTTCCTTGGGCTTTTGACCCTCATAACGATTTCCTAACACATGGTCCGGGTTACAAAAGAAAAGGCCGCCCCGGGGCGACCTTTTCTCAGTATGAACTGCTGTATTAACTCAGCGGCGTGTTTTGTTGCAACGCGACCACTGTGCCCATTGACGGGGCGTGAGGATCGCTTTAACCGCTTTCAGGTAATTCTCGTGGCAGAGTTGGATCTGGGCAACCAGGCGCTGACGGGCCGGGTCTTTCGCCATGTTCTCGCGGATGCTGGCGTTGAGGGCAGTCATGCGGCGGTGCAGTTCTTCGCGGGTGATGCGGCCATTGCGGAAAGCTTCCATCAGTTCCTGACGCTGCTTCTCGGCGCGCATCACGTGCTCGCGGTTCAGCTGACGCAGCTTGGCTTCTGCATCGCGGAGGCAGGCGAGTTCATCGGCCTTCGCCTTGCGGAGGGCTGCTGCCTGACGCTCGCTGAGGCTGTCTACGCGGCAAGGAACCTTGCGGCCTGCTGTGCGCTGATCGAAAGCATCTTCTCCGAGATCGGTCGGGATACCATCGTTGTTCATTCCGAACATAACCGCATCGGTAGCATCCACAGCTGCCGGCTGAAGCAGCATGTCAGCCATGTCGGCAGCATGTTCTTCAGGTGTTGGAGCTGTCAGAAATTCAACGTTGTTGTTCTGTCCGGGAATGAGATTCTCGCGCTGGCAGCCTGCAATGGCTACGGCCGCGATGGCTGCAAATGCAACCAATTGACGGGTTTTCATGTGGAAGGTATTCATGGCTTTTCGTTTTCTGTACCTTTTGGTCGTTGACTACGATAAAAGGTTGCACCCAAGGGTGACTTTTTTCTCTCTGTCCATCCACTTATTGTGCTACCGATATGGCTTTCAGTATTTTATGATAGATGTCGGTATTCAGGTAATACCCGGCAAAATCTTCTGCGCCCG
>CANHTS010000165.1 GCA_947463435.1 Flavobacteriales bacterium
GTGCCAGGTTAGACGTATTGTATACCAGCAAATCTTTGTCTGATATCCGTTCCCAAGTGTCTGAAATCATATTGCTCGTTTCGGCGCAGGTGATTTCCGTAATCTTATCAAATACCAATTCAATACCCACCCGCGTGATGCCTTCATGGAACAAGCTGATCTGCTTTACCCCGGCCGGATAAATCATATCTATCAACTGGCCACTGTCGCTGTAAGCATGCACGCGTACAGGTTTCGCGTTCTCGAGATTGATCAGGAATCTGCGTACCGGACGTTCGAGCAAAAACTGCATGTAACGGCCCGGACTTTGGTTCCCCGGCACAAAACAATCCGATGTAAACTGCAACCTGCCCTGAATATCCGCCCGAACCGAAAATGGCATGGCGCCGCTTGTTTGACGGAAGCCACCATCAGCCACAACGGTGCCGGGCAACATGTTCTTACTGTAGGGCGCTGAAAAAGCTGCCCGGCGAAATACCCGGAAAAAATTTGGAAACCCCCGTTCTAAAGGAAACAGCCAGCGCAGGTGCATGCCTTTCGGTCCAAAACTGCCCGAACCGGGCGCATACGCACCAATCAAACCAAGATGATTTCCCGAAAAGGCATCCCGCTGACCTATAAACCGGCCTGCCCATTGGATAGCAGGGTACAAGGCCAAACTTCCCAGTGCGGAAATGCGTAAAAAGTGACGGCGGTTGAGTGCGTTCTGTTCGTTGTCTTGTGACGGCATCGTGCTGCAGTTCGTTTAGGGTTGCTGACATCAATACCCCTCCTCACCGGCAGCGCATAAACAAGACAGGAGTCCTGTTCAGAAACTGCACGCATTCTGGGGGGTATGGATGTTTAACAAGTTAAGTGCCACAGGTGGAACCGGACACTGAAACGAATATAAATAAATCGCAGACGGAAATCTGACATTCAGGGTAAAATCATTAGGAATGCATGGGTTCGTTCCCCAATGCAGTTGCCGGATTATTCTACGTGCTGCAGGCCCGCCGCTTCTGCGTGGCCAAAGGCTTCTTTCCACACATCCACGAGAATCCAAATCCAGGCTATCGTCACCGGCAATGCCTTCACGGCATAGGGCCAGATGATCTCCTTCCGCACCCATGACGGATACAAATCCGTTGAACTCAGGCTGCTGATCAGCAAGACCGCTGCAGCCAGCCACCATAAGCGCCGCTGCCGTTCTGCCGGCAAACTGAAATACCACAGCGCGATGCCGGCAATGGCAACGATATAGGTGGCACTTTCTGCCGAACTGCTGAATATCACCACGCTCACCATGAGCAAGGCCGGAATGCTGTAACCCAAAGCCGGTAGCGGTTTCCGCAACCAAAGGCGCAACAAGGGTATGCCCATGGCCAATGCGGCCGGCGCCAGCATCCAGATATCGCGGAATGCCGGGAAGCCAAACATGCGGCGCATCAGGCCCGGCGCACCGATATCCTGGCTGAGGTCGGTATCCGCGAGGTTCAGATTCTTGGCGTGCTTCACCTGCAGGGATTCAAACCAGTCCAGATAGGTTTGCCAAACGAAAGCCGGGTCGGTAAACAGGGCAGGGAAGGCGAAGAAAACAAGCAGACTCAACACGAAGCCCAGGGCAAAACGCCAGGGCTTGCGGGTGGCAACCACAAAGGCCAGCCCTGCGATGCCGTACAACTTGATCAGGAATCCAAGCGCGGTCAGGGCCGCAGAACGGATCAGCTTCCCCTCGCGCAACCAAACCCAGCTGAGTATGAACCAGGCGGCCAGCATCGGGTTGAACTGCACATTGCTCAGGCTGGTACTCAGTTCGACGAGGCAAAAGAGCAAGATTGCGTTCTGCTGTTTCGTTTCCAGCGGCAGGCGGCGCACGGCATACCAAAGGATAGCGGCATTCGCCATTACCCAGAGGAAGCAACCGGCGATGGGGTGGAGGATGGAAAAAGGCGCTATCACCACCAGGAACGACGGGCCGTAATGGTTGGCGTCGTCGTATTCCCACCAATAATCCCAATAGATGTTTTGCCCCTGCCCGATATGGCGGATGATGCCTTCAAAGAGCAGGTAATTGTTCATGCCCCAGCGGCCGGCACTAACGCGTATCGCCGCAATCGCCAGGGCCACCGCAAACCAGAGCAGGGTGCTGAGCTCGAATTCCAGTCCGGCAAAGCGGATGCGGCGTTCGGTGAGGAAGCGGCCGGTTTGGCGGAGGGCGTTGAAAGTGACCATGGCTGGACTGGGAGGGGATGGGAATGCCGTTGCCTCAGTTTCTGCTCCAGCTGCTGCCGTCTTTTCCGTCGCGGATCACCAGACCGAGGGCGCTGAGGCGGTTGCGGATTTCATCGCTGAGGGCGTAGTTCTTGTCTGCTTTTGCTTTCGCACGCATGTCGAGCAGCATCTGCATCACCCCGTCGAGCGCCTGGTCGTCGCCGGCACTTTCCGTGCGGATGCCGAGGATGTCTTCCATCCAAACCTTGAAGAGCTGTTGCAATGCCTCAATGTTCGCGGCATCGAGGGCGAGTTTGCCGTCGTTGCAGAGGTTGGCAACCCGTGCAGCTTCGAAGAGCTGGGCGATCACCTGCGGGGTGTTCAGGTCGTCGTTCATGGCAGCCGCACAGGCCGCAACAATGGCGTTTACATCGTATTCGTTGTGGGCAGCGGCTTTCAATCCGGATGCCGTTTCGGCCGCCTTCCACAAACGTTGCAATCCTTTTTCGGAGGCCTGCAAGGCTTCGTTGCTGAAGTCGAGCGTGCCGCGGTAATGCGCCTGGAGGATGAAGAAGCGCAGCGTCATCGGGCTGTAGGCCTGCTGCAACAAAGGATGTTTGCCGCTGAAGAGCTCGTCTACCGTGATGCCGTTGCCCAGGCTCTTGGCCATCTTCTGCCCGTTGATGGTGATCATGTTGTGGTGCACCCAGAACCGCGCCGGATTGTGGCCCGTGCAAGCTGTGCTCTGTGCAATCTCGCTCTCGTGGTGCGGGAACAACAAGTCCATCCCGCCGCCGTGGATATCGAACACGTCGCCGAGGTATTTGCGGCTCATGGCCGAGCATTCGATATGCCAGCCGGGATAGCCTTTGCCCCAGGGACTGCTCCATTGCATGATATGCTCCGGATCGGCCTTCTTCCAGAGCGCAAAATCGTTCGGATTGCGCTTTTCTTCCTGGCCTTCCAGCTCGCGCGCTTCGTTGCCGGCACCGGCTATCAGGTCTTCCAGCACCCGGCCGCTCAGCTTTCCGTATTCGTGGTGTTGGGCATAGGCCAGCACGTCGAAATAGACGCTGCCGTTCACGGCATAAGCCAGGCCTGCATCCATGATTGCCTGGATCATTTCGATCTGTTCGATGATATGGCCGGAGGCGCGCGGTTCGATTCCGGGAGGAAGCACGCCCATCAGCCGGATCATTTCATTGTAGGCGAGGGTATAGGTCTGGGCCACTTCCATCGGCTCCACCTGCTCGAGGCGGGCCTGCTTCTGCAGCTTGTCTTCGCCTTCATCCACATCGCCAACCAGATGGCCTACATCGGTAATATTCCGCACGTGGCGCACCTTGAAATCGAGAAACTCCAGGTAACGGCGCAGCACGTCAAATACCACCGGTCCGCGCACATGACCCAGGTGCGGCGGGCCATACACGGTCGGGCCGCAGACGTACAAACCCACCCTGCCCGGGAGCAGCGTTTCGAAGACTTCGGTTCGGCGCGTGTAGGTATTGTACAGATGCAGTGCAGACATAGCCTGCAAAATTAGCGAACAGGGGCCGAAAGCAGTCCCTCTGTATTGAAACCTTCAGCTGCCATACTTTACAATCATGGCCAGTTGTCCTGCATGATAAGCAGTATGCGAGGTTATGCGGCCCAGGGCTTCGGCTTTGGTTCGGCGGCCAAATTCCTTGGTCTCGATCACCGTTTCCCAATCCGATTCTGTTTGGGTATCGAGGATGGCTTGCAGCGTTTCGAACGAGGTTTGGACGTATTCCAGCAGCTCGCCCAGATTCGTCCATTCCCCGGTATCCTGCTTTGCGATCACCGTATGGGCCACTACTTTCACTTCAGCCGCACCAAATACATTCTTGGCGAACAGCAGTTCCACATCGCCGATATGCCGGATGAGAAAGCCTGCGCTGTTACCGGCAGGATGGAGCTTCTTGGTGAGGTCTTCTTGCTGCAGCAGGGTTAATTGTCCGGAAAACCGGGTTCTTGCCTCCAGCCAGAGTTCCTTCAGGTAACGGGTACTGCGATCCATAAACCGCAAGTTAGGCAATCCTGAGTCAGTTGCGCATTCAGCGCCCGCTGTACATGGATTCGTAATACCTGAGATAGGCGCCGCTGGTAACATGGCCCAGCCAAACCTCATTCTCCAGGTACCAGTCGATCGTCTTCTCAAAGCCTTCGTCAAAGCTTACCGAAGGCGTCCAGCCGAGTTCTTCCTTGATCTTGGTGGCATCGATGGCGTAGCGGAAGTCGTGTCCGGCCCGGTCTGTCACATAGCTGATCAGCGAAGCACTTTCACCGGCATCACGATTGAGTTTGCGGTCCATGATCTCGCACAACTTGTGCACGAGGTCGATGTTCTTCCACTCGTTGTTGCCGCCGATGTTATAAGTTTCTCCCAAACGGCCGTGGTGGAAAACAGTGTCAATCGCACGGGCATGGTCTTCCACCCACAACCAGTCGCGCACGTTTTCGCCTTTGCCATAAACGGGCAGCGGCTTGCGGTGGCTGATGTTGTGGATCATCAGCGGAATCAATTTCTCCGGAAACTGATGGCTGCCGTAGTTGTTGCTGCAATTGCTGATTACCGCCGGCAAGCCATAGGTAGCGTGGTAGGCGCGCACAAAGTGATCGCTTGCTGCTTTGCTGGCGCTATACGGACTGTTGGGATGATAGGGCGTGGTTTCGGTGAAGGAAGGATCTTCCATGTGCAAATCGCCGTACACCTCATCCGTTGAAATGTGGTAGAAGCGGCCGTGATCCTGATCGCAATAGCGGCGGAAGGCATTCAGCAGGTTCACCGTGCCGATCACATTCGTCAGCGCGAAGTCGATCGGATTGTGGATGCTCCGGTCTACATGGCTTTCCGCAGCCAAATGGATCACACCGTGAAAGCGATGCGTATCGAAAAGACTGTAAAGGAATTCACTGTCGTTGATATCGCCCTTCACGAAATGGTAGTTGTCCCGGCCTTCGATATCACGGAGGTTCTCGAGGTTGCCGGCATAGGTGAGCTTGTCGAGGTTGTAGATCTCGTATTGAGGATAGCGGTTCACGAACAGGCGTACCACATGTGAACCGATGAAGCCTGCGCCTCCGGTAATCAGCAATTTCTTAGCCATAGCAGCGCTTATCTGCCTTTGCTTTTAGCCGGCTGGGCAGTTTTGGTTTCAGTCTTGGCCGGTGCAGCGGGCGCGGGAGCAGCAGGTTCAGGCGCTACGATGCCGCCCACTTCCACCACATGCATATCGAAAACGAGGGTGGCATTGGGTGGAATCACACCGGGATAGCCGCGTTCGCCGTAAGCGAGGTTGCCGGGGATGAAGAGCTTGTACTGTCCGCCGTTCTTCACGAAAGTGAGCGCTTCGAGCCAGCCCTGGATGAATCCGGCGCGGCCCATTTCGAAACGTATTGGTTCCATGCGGTCGTAGGAAGCGTCAAACTTTCTTCCGTCGACCAGGTAACCGGCGTAATGGATGCCCACCTGTTGCCCGTTTTGCGGAATATTTCCAAGTTGTGGCTCGCTGATCACACAGTAGCGGAGACCGCTGGGGCGGGTGATGGTATCGCGTCCGGCTGCATTGAAAGGTTCGTGTTTTACGGGCTTCTGCGTTTTGAGCAGCACTACTTCGAAAATGAGGTTTGAATTCGGCGGGATATCGGCACCGGCGCCCATTTCACCATATCCGAGCTTGGCGGGGATGAAGAGCGTGGCGCTGTCGCCGACCTTGAGTTTGGCAATGCCTTCGTCCCAACCCTGGATCACCTGGCCTACGCCGAGGGTGAAAGGA
>CANHTS010000166.1 GCA_947463435.1 Flavobacteriales bacterium
AAATTGTACGCGGCAGCATTCCCACCTTGCGTTGGTATTTCGGCGACAGCAGTACGGCAGCGATTGTCGCACCAACGCATACGTATCGTTGGCATGGCACCAAAAACGTGCGCCTGGTGGTGCAGAGCAATTTCGGCTGTATGGACAGCGCAAGCCGTCAGTTGATAGTGCATCCCGATCCGATTGCCGACCTGAGTATTCCGGCCGATAAGCAATGCATGAACCACCACAGCTTTCGGATGGTGAACCGCAGCCGCATCGCAGCCGGCACCATGGTTTACACCTGGGATCTGGGCGATGGCAGGCAACTCAACCAGGTGGCACCTGTATTCAGTTATGCCAATCCGGGTGTGTACCGCGCGATGTTGAAGGCAGAGTCCGCGTTTGGCTGCTCCGACACCCAATCTTTCGTTTTGACTGTCTGGCCGTCTCCGGATGCAGCCTTCGACGTGAACCAAAGCGAACAATGCTTTGATCAGCACAGCTACAGCATGCAGAACCGCAGCTCGGTATCAGCGGGTGCGCTCAGCTACCTCTGGCAAAAAGGAGATGGCAGCACCGATACCGCGCGGAACATCCGTTTTCGCTACAATGCGGCCGGAACCTACCAACTCAGGCTCATTGCCAACGCGAACTACGGTTGCAAAGACACCGCCGTGCGCATGCTATTGCTCCGGCCTTCTCCGCGTGCAACTTTCAGTCCGGCGAAAGCCAATCCCTGCGAAAGAGATACCTTCCTTTACAACAATACTTCTGTTGGTGATGAAAGGCCCTTGCGCTGGGAATGGTCCGGCCCCGGGCGCAGCAGCAACGATTCAAACTGGAGCACAAGCTGGAACACATTCGGGGATAAAGACATCCGGTTGATTGTCACCTCGGCTGGCAATTGCCGAGACACCGCCTTCTTTCGTCACCGCATCCATGCGATTCCACAACCCGGTTTCGGCATTTTCCCCGGTACCGGTTGTGCAGGAAATACGCAGTTCTTCTTTCAATCAACTGCAAACGCTCCGGATGGATTGCCTTTAAGCGCCCGCTGGGAGTTTGGCGATGGCAATTCCGCCACAACCAACAATGCACAACACCGCTACGCCGCCGCCGGAGATTTTGCGGTGGTACAACGGGTGGCATCAGCCTATTGTTCGGCTGCTGTTTCGAAGGCATTGCGTGTGTCGCCTGAGGTGCGCGCCACTTTCCTCATCGAGCCCATCGACCGTGAAACCATGCGTTTTCGTGCCTTGGACACCTTGCGCAGCGGCGTGAAGTTTTATTGGGAAGGAGGGGATGGGAGCAAGGGCGACGGAAAAACCTTTACCCACCGCTTCGAATCCAACGGAGCGTTCAACGCCCGCCTCATCGCAGAAACGCCGGAAGGCTGCCACGATACTGTCATCCTGCCATTCACGCTCAACAGTCCGGCTTTGCGTGTTATTGCCAACGGCTTTAATTTCTACGCCTGGCCGAACCCCACGGCAGACCGCCTTTCGTGGAAATTCAAAACTTCATCAAACGAAACCGTTGAGCTGGCCTTGTTGGATATGTTGGGGCAAGATCCGCTCTGGAAAGCACGGATTGATGCCCGCGCCGGAGTCACTGAAAAGGGAATCATTTCGATGCAGGAATTGGGCATCAGTGCCGGGCAATACGTGTTGCGCCTGCGTTCGGGGCAGCGGCAGGAACAGCTAAAGATTCTGTTTCTGCCTTAACCGAATCGTGAAAAACGCATAACAATAAACAAAAACAGGGTTTCACAGGCGTCTTGTCGGCTTTGGATACCTTTTTGAAACGTACAATGTTCAGGTGCATTATATTGCGCGCTTCATGAGTCTCAAACGGATACTGTCCCTGTTCATTTCAGGATCGCTGGCCCTGTGTGTTGCTCCCCTTGCAGCGCAGCAAATTAGCGGCCGGGTAGTGGATGCAGATTCCATGCAGGGCCTGCAGGGAGCCGTGGTTCGGAACTTGAGTGTGGCAGCCAGTTCCACTACCGATTCGGGAGGGGATTTTCGCATTGCAGCCATGGCCGGACATCGTCTGGAGGTTTTGCTTACCGGTTTCCGCAAGCAGATTTACGTGGTGAAACCCGGCGAAACACGTGTAAACATTTCCATCAAGAAGGATGAAATCGTTGAACAGGCCGTAGTCATCAAATCCAGCCGTTATAAAGACAAAATCAGGGAAGGCGGCCTCACCGTGGAGAGCATGGGGGCGCAGTCCATCAAAGAAACGCCTGCCAGCGATTTCTACGAAGGCCTGGGCCATTTGCGCGGCGTTGATGTAACCGCAGCCAGCCTCGGTTTTCGCATCGTCAATACCCGCGGTTTCAACAGTACCAGTCCGGTGCGTAGCCTGCAACTCATAGACGGCGTTGACAACCAGGCGCCGGGCCTGAACTTTTCGCTGGGCAATTTTCTAGGTGCCAACGAACTCGATGTAGCCAATACGGAGATCGTGGTGGGTGCATCCAGCGCCTTTTATGGCCCGAATGCCTTCAATGGCGTGATCAATATGACCACCAAGAGTCCCTGGAAAAACCAGGGGCTTTCTGCGCAATTAAAAATAGGAGAGCGGGAGTTTGGACAGGTGATGGTGCGTTATGCCAAAGCTTACAAGAACAAGGAAGGTCGTGATGTTTTTGCCTTCAAAACCGGCCTCAGCTACATGCGGGCCTACGACTGGGTGGCAGACAACTACGACCCTACACTCGACAGCAAGGCCGGCCGCAACAATCCGGGTGGTTACGACGCCGTGAACCGCTACGGCGATGAAGTTTTCGGCACAGCTGCCAACGACCAGATTTCGATGGAAAGCCGCCGGCGCACACCCGGTCTTGGCGGGCATTACCGCGATGGTTATGCGGAAAAAGACCTCGTTGATTACAATACCCGCAATCTCAAGACCAATATCCTGTTGGCGTATAAACCCAACGAAAAGAACGAACTGCAATACGCTTTCAACTTCGGTACCGGAACTACGGTGTATCAGGGTGATAACCGCTACAGCCTGAAAGATATCCTGTTCTTTCAAAACCGCCTGGAGTGGAGCGGAAAGAAGGGTCATTTGCGTTTATATGCCACCAACGAAGACGCAGGGAATACCTACGATGCGGTATTGACGGCCTTCCTGATGCAGAATGAAGCCAAACCCGGTGCCTTGTGGTTTGCCGATTACCAGAACTATTGGCTGAATAATATTTCCGGCAAGGTGCGCGCTTTGCCGGGCTATAACCAATTGGGGACTTTTGTTCCCGGCTTGCCGAATTACAATCCCAACTGGGCGCAGGATCACCAGGCGCTGATGGACAAGTATGCCGACAGCCTGAACCGCTGGCATGCCATCACCAGGGCCCAATCGAATAAAGGCACCAATTACCAGAACCTGCCTTATGCAGATCCGTATTATACCCGACTGACGCCGGGTACGCCTGAATTTGACGCGGTAAAAGACAAATACACCTCTGCTTACAGCTACAACCGCGAAGGCGGGCCAACCGGATCTCGTTTCTACGACCGTTCGGCGCTGTACCATATAACCGGCGAGCGCCGCTATTTCTGGGGCGCTACCAAAATCACCACCGGCTTCAGCGCCCGTTTGTACCGTCCCAATTCCAACGGAACCATTTTCCTCGATACCGGCAACGTGCGTATACAAAACGCAGAAGCAGGTATGTATGCAGGCTTTGAGCGGAAGCTGTGGGACAATCGATGGAAGATCAACGCGGCGATGCGGGTAGACAAGAACCAGAACTTCCCGGTATTGGTTTCCCCGGCTGCTTCATTGATTTATACCCGCAACAAGAACAATACCTGGCGGGCAGGTTTCAGCAGTGCCATACGCAACCCAACGCTGCAGGATCAGTTCCTTTTCTACAATGTGGGCCGGGCCATTCTGCTTGGCAACAAAGACGGAATCAAAAACGTGGTTGAACTCGACAACTTCGTAGAGTATTTGAATACGCCCAACCTGGATCGGAACGTGTTGCGTCGGGTTGATATCCCGGCGATTCGTCCTGAAAGTGTGCGCACCTTCGAACTCGGCTACAAAGGCGTTTTGCTGGATGGCAAGCTGATGGTCGACGCCGGTTATTATTACAGTTTCTATAAGAATTTCATCGGCTACCGACTGGCCGTGGAATTGGAGTTCGATTCGGCTTTGATTTTGCCGAAGACGGCCCAGGTTTACCGCATCGCATCCAACAGCCGCGATATCGTGAATACCCAGGGTTTGTCGGCCGGTGCCAACTATTTCTTCGGCAAGCACTTCACCGTAGGCGGCAACTGGAGCTGGAACGTGCTCGACCGCCGGGGCAGCACCGATCCGCTGATTCCTGCCTTCAATACGCCAAGGCATAAGTTCAATCTCATGGTCGGCGCTTCAGACATGTATTACAGTTACATGCTGGCCAAGCGTGAGCGCACTTTGAAGAATGTTGGTTTCAACGTAAACTTCAAGTATGTGGAAGGCTATCGCTTCGAAGGTTCACCCCAATTCACAGGCGATGTGCCGGCCTACTGGTTGCTCGATGCCCAGGTGAGCAAGACTATTCCGCGCTGGAAGTCTATTTTGAAAATGGGCGCTTCCAACCTCACCAATAACATGGTTTTCCAGGTGTACGGCGGTCCGCGCATCGGACGCATGGCTTACATCAGCCTCACCTACGAACCATAAAAATTTGCGATTAACAGATTAACACTACATTAGCCAAACCAAACCAATACATATACAACAATGAAGAAAGTACTACTCACCCTCACCGGCATTCTTGCAGCTGTGTCAGCGATGGCGCAGACCAAGTATGTGGATGCGCTCTATCCGGAGTCCAGCATCCAAGTTACCAAGAACATCTCTTACGCCACGCACATCACAGTACTGCCTGCGCTTACAGGTGGCAGTCCTGCGCCGGAAAACCTGGCGATGGACATCTACAGCTCTACCGGCAACACCGATGCCAAGAAGCCGCTGGTGATCTTCTTGCACACCGGCAACTTCCTGCCCCGTTATGTAAACAATGGCGTATCGGGTGCCCGCGACGACAGCGCTACCGTTGCCTTCTGCAAACGCCTCGCCCAGCGCGGTTATGTGGTGGCTTCCATTAGCTATCGCCTCGGTTGGAACCCTGCCAGCCCCAACGAAAACGTGCGCCGCGAAACCATCATCAACGCTGCTTACCGCGGCGTCCAGGATCTTTCGGCTTGCGTGCGTTTCTTTAAGAAGAATGCAGCCGGTGCCAACACTTACGGCATCGACACAACCAAGATTGCTGCAGGCGGTCAGGGCACAGGTGGTTATATCACCTTGGCTTACTCAACGCTCGATCGTCAGTCTGAAATCCGTATTGAGAAGTTCTACAACCTCGACGCCAAGCGTTGGATGGTGCAGGACAGCGCGCTGATGGGCGACCGCAACGGCTTCAAGATCCCCGGCACAACTGGTGCGTTGGTAATTGAAAACCACAAAGGTCACACTTCCAATGCGCAGATTACCTTCAATCTTGGTGGCGCGCTTGGCGACAGCAGCTGGCTTGAAGCCGGCAGCCTGCCCATCATCAGCGCACACGGCATCCAGGATCCTTTCGCACCTTACAAACTCGGTGTTGTAGCGGTTCCCGGCACCAATCCTCCCCTGAACGTAGTTGACGTATCCGGCAGCTATGATGTAATGAAGCGTACGAACAAATTCAACAACAATGCTTCTTACAAAGGCAAGGTTTACGATGTGTACACCATGCAGGCCAATAAGCTGAACGACGGACTGGAAGGATTGTTCCCCATCGCCGGAGCGGCCAACGGTTCAGCGCCTTGGGAATGGTGGGATACCACTGCCATCAAGGCACTTGGTCTGGCCAATACCGCAGCCATCCTGCGCAACGCCGACCTCAGCAATCCGCTGCACAAAGTGTTGGGCAAAACCCGCGCCATGCGTTATGTAGATAGCATCATGGGCTACGTAGCTCCCCGCCTGGCAGTTAGCCTCGGGCTGG
>CANHTS010000167.1 GCA_947463435.1 Flavobacteriales bacterium
ATATGGCTGATTTCCTGTTCGCGGTTCTTAATATTCTTGTCTTCTGCGCGCAATAGCTGCAGGTAGTCGATGATAATCATATCGAGACCATCCTGGCTGTGCATGCGGCGGCATTTGGCCTTCAGATCGAACATGCTGAGCTGGGGTGTGTCGTCGATGTAGATCTTGGCGCGGTCGAGGCGGTTGCTGCGCTCGTGCAGGCGGCGCCATTCTTCTTCGCTCAGGTCGGCGCTGCGGATTTTCTTGGAGTCGATTTCGGCCTCCGCGCTGATCAGACGATTCACCAGCTGGAGGTCGGCCATTTCCAATGAGAAGATGGCTACAGCCTTGCCAAAGTTCACGGCGGCATTCCGCGCCAGCGAAAGTGCGAAAGCTGTTTTACCCATACCCGGACGGGCTGCCACGATAATCAGGTCGCTTTTTTGGAAGCCGCTGGTCTGCCGATCCAATTGGCTGAACCCGCTCGGAATGCCGGTCAGGCCTTCCTGGCTCTTGTCAACATTCTGGATATTGCTGATCGCCTTGTTGAGCAATACGCCGATACGCGAAAAGCCTTTTTTCATGCTTTTGTTCTTGATATCGTAAAGGCTTTTCTCGCTCGAATCGAGCAGTTGGAAGGCATCGGTTACTTCGTCGAAAGCATCGCGGCTGATTTCACCTGCCACGCGGATCAGCTCGCGCTGGATGAACTTCTGCGTCAGGATGCGCGCATGGAAATGGATATTTGCCGCGCTGGCCACCCGGTTGGTGAGCTGGGCCAGATAGTAAGGGCCACCGGCCAGTTCCAGCGTGCCAAGGCTACGCAGTTTCTGTGTGATGCTCAGCAGGTCTACCGCTTCGCCGGCATCGTACATTTCGCGCACCGCACGATAAATGTGTTTGTTCTGGTCTACATAGAAATGGTCTTCAGACAGCACTTCGGCTACTTCACCAATCTTTTCCTTTTCAAGTAACATGCCGCCCAATACGGCTTCTTCGAGTTCGCGTGCCTGCGGCGGCAGCTTTCCGCCCAGCTCCAGGGCATTCAGTACGCCCGTTTTGCTCCTGCGCCTGTCTTTTTCTTTCTCTCCGGTAACAATTCGTTCTTCCATGGGCTATCAAATTTAGTTCAAGCGGATGCCCGGGAGGCGCTTTACTTATCAACCTTTTAAGTATCCACAATTGGCAAGGCTTGTTGTTGGTAAGGGGTGGATAAGCCCGGAGAGGTGTCGATTTCTCCATGCACAGCGCGGGAAGTTTGTCCACATGCGCCGGAATACGGCGGTGAAATCCGGACTGCCAATTCAGTTTGAGAATGGCGTCAATGGCTCATTAAGGCTAAGTTAGGGCCAGGTTACTGCAATTATGTCAGGTGTAGCGAATTGGCCGATGTTTTGCCGTAATCAGCAAAATCGGAGAAGTATTCCACAACGATTTGCGGATGGAAACGTTTGTATGTTCGACCGGAATGTACAAATGCCGTCATCGTTGGTAGTTTGCAAACCGACCCACCCCTTAAACCACTATTTTTGACCAAGAGATCATGGAAGCCAAATTTTCGCCACGGGTAAAGGAGGTAATCCAATACAGCCGTGAAGAAGCCATTCGCCTGGGGCACGATTATATCGGCACCGAGCATCTGCTGCTGGGCATCATCCGCGAAGGAGAAGGCAAGGCCTTGCAAAACCTGCGTGTGTTGGATATCGACCTGCTGCGCCTGAAAAAGGCCATCGAAGATACCATCAAGCCTACCGCTACCCGGGCGGCCAACCTGGGCAATATTCCCCTTACCAAGCAGGCGGAAAAAGCGCTTAAAATCACCTACCTGGAAGCCAAGATATTCAAGTCGGATATCATCGGAACCGAACACCTGCTGCTCAGCATCCTGCGCGATGAAGACAATATCGCGTCTCAGATCATGCAGAGCTTCGGTGTCACTTACGACATCTTTAAATCGGCTGTGGAAGAAGGTCTGCAGGATACCCGTGCAGAGGCGCCGAACGACGAGCAGGAAACGCCCGAGGAGTACTACCATCAGGAACAAAAGATGGCAGATCAACGCAAAGGTGCTGCTAAAAACAAGAGCAAAACCCCGGTACTCGACAACTTTGGCCGCGATCTTACCCGCATGGCTGAAGAAGGTAAACTCGATCCGATTGTAGGCAGAGAAAAGGAAATCGAACGCGTTTCCCAAATCCTGAGCCGCCGCAAAAAGAATAATCCGGTGCTGATCGGTGAACCCGGCGTCGGCAAAACCGCCATCGTGGAAGGCCTGGCCCTGCGCATCATCCAGCGCAAGGTGAGCCGTGTGCTCTTCAATAAGCGCGTCGTAACGCTCGATCTGGCCAGCCTCGTGGCGGGCACCAAATACCGAGGTCAGTTCGAAGAAAGAATGAAAGCCATCATGGGCGAACTCGAAAAGGCCGATGATGTCATCCTCTTCATTGATGAAATCCACACCCTCGTGGGTGCCGGCGGTGCCAGCGGTTCACTCGATGCCAGCAACATGTTCAAACCTGCCCTGGCCCGCGGTGAAGTGCAGTGCATCGGCGCTACTACGCTCGATGAATACAGGCAATACATCGAAAAAGACGGTGCCCTCGAACGCCGCTTCCAGATGGTGATCGTTGAACCGGCAACCACGGAAGAGAGCTATGAAATCCTGAACAATATCCGCGACAAATACGAGGAGCACCACGGTGTCCAATACACTCCTGAAGCGGTGAAGGCCTGCGTAGACCTGAGTGTGCGTTACATGGCCGATCGCCATCTGCCGGATAAGGCCATCGATGTGCTTGATGAAGCCGGAGCCCGCGTCCATATCAGCAATATTCACGTGCCGGCCGATATCGTGGCACTGGAGACACAAATCGAGGAAATCAAGAATGAAAAGACCCTCGTAGTGCGCAGCCAGAAATACGAAGAAGCTGCCAAACTCCGGGACCGCGAAAAGCGCCTGTTGGAAGAACTCGAGTCGGCCAAAATGGTTTGGGAAGAACAAACCCGCAACCAGAAGTTCACGGTAAGCGAAGACGATATCGCCGCTGTGGTGGCCATGATGACCGGTATTCCGGTGAAGCGCATCGGCCAAAGTGAAGGCACCCGCCTTTTGCACATGGCCGACGATTTGAAAAAGCGCGTGGTCGGACAGGACAAGGCCGTCGAAAAACTCACCCGCACCATCCAGCGCACCAGGGCAGGCCTGAAAGATCCCAATCGTCCGATCGGCTCTTTCATCTTCCTCGGCCCGACAGGCGTGGGCAAGACTGAACTGGCCAAGGCGTTGAGTCAATACATGTTCGATTCAGACGATGCCCTCATCCGCATCGATATGTCAGAGTATATGGAGAAGTTCGCCGTTAGCCGATTGGTAGGCGCGCCTCCGGGCTACGTAGGGTACGAAGAAGGGGGTATCCTGACAGAAAAAGTACGCCGCAAGCCCTACAGTGTGATCCTTTTTGATGAAGTGGAAAAAGCCCATCCGGATGTATTCAACCTGATGCTGCAGGTGCTCGATGAAGGCCGCCTGACAGATTCACAGGGCCGCAAGGTCGATTTCAGGAACACCGTGATCATCATGACATCCAATATCGGTTCCCGCCAGTTGAAAGACTTTGGAACCGGCATGGGCTTCGCAACCGGCAACAAAATTGCTGCCGTGGAGCGCGAGAGCAAACAGGTGATCGAAACCCAGCTGAAGAAATTCTTCTCGCCTGAATTCCTAAATCGCGTAGACGATGTGGTGGTATTCAATTCGCTGAGCAAGGAAGACATCATCCAGGTGCTCGATATCCGGATGGTGAAGATGTTGGCGCGCATTTCAGACCTCGGTTATGAAGTCAGCCTGACCAAAGCAGCCAAGGAATGGCTTGCCACCAAAGGATTCGACGCCGAGTTCGGAGCCCGTCCCTTGCAGCGCGCCTTGCAGAAATACCTTGAAGAGCCGCTCGCCGAGGAAATTTTGAAAGGCAATGTGAAGGAAGGCAGCGAGATCAAGGTTGACCACAAGAAAGACGCCGAAGAGCTGAAGATTTCCGTTGCCAAGCCCAAGGAGAAAATCACCGAATAAACCCAAAACAGATGATACAGCAACAGCCGGGAAAACCATGCCCGGCTGCTGTATTGAATAAGTAACTGAATTTTGATTCACAACGACAGCGGCAAGGTTCGCTATACAAGCTGGGGAGCAGCCCGCCAGGTTACAGGCAGTATGCACCTCGTTACCACTCCATCCGGTTATACGGTATTGATTGACTGTGGACTGGACTATGAAAAGCGCGATCAGTTCGAGGCGCGCAATGCACATTTCCCCTTCGATCCGGCCACCGTCGATCTGGTGGTGCTGACGCATGCGCACATCGACCACAGCGGCAACCTGCCCAACCTCGTCCGCCAGGGTTTTACCGGTCCAATACTCTGCACCGGCGCAACTGCCGAATTGAGTGCCTTCCTTTTGCAGGATTCACTCAATATCCAACGGGGAGAATTGGCCAGGATGCGCGAATCGCGTTCGCGCAAGTTCCGGAAGAAAGGGAAACGCCATCACGCGCCGGTGGCCGATCTGCAAACCCTTTACAACAACAAGCATATCCAGCTCGTTCAGGAACAAACGGTAGAACTGGGCTTTCGCAAGGAATGGCGTGCCGATGAAGCGCTTAGCGTAGAGTTCTTTGAAGCAGGGCATATCCTCGGCGCGGCCAGTGTGCTGCTGCGCATTGCCGTGCCGGAAGGCGAACTGCGCCTCGGCTTCACCGGCGACTTGGGCAACTGGGGTTCGCCATTGGTGAAAGATCCGGTTCCGATGCCTGCACTCGATTACCTGGTGAGCGAAAGTACGTACGGCGGAAGGATGCACCAGAACCTGAACGATCCGCGCGAAGAACTGGCCCATTACATCCGCGAGAGCTGCGAGAAGTTCAATGGCAAGCTCGTAATACCGGCGTTCAGCGTTGGCCGCACGCAATCCATCCTCTTTACCCTGAACCGGATGTACCACGATGGCCTCCTGCCGCGCATCCGTGTTTTTACCGACAGCCCGCTGGCTATCCGCAGCACAGCCGTATACAATGGAAACCGCCACCTGCTGAACGACGAAGCGCGAGCCTTTGCCGAAAAGCACGGCAGCCTTTTCGATTTCCCCGGTTTGCAGGTAATACAGGATGAAATGAGCACCGAAATCATCGGTGAATACAACGAACCCTGCATCATCGTTTCTTCAGCCGGTATGGTCGAAGGCGGACGTATACAGCAACATGTGCGGATGAATATCCAGAATCCTTTTGCCATCATCCTGATCGCAGGTTATTGTGCGGAAGGAACGCTGGGCCATCGCTTGCTGCACGGGCAGCGCACGGTGGAAATCAACCGCAGTGTGCGTGAAGTGTATGCCAAAGTGGCGCGTACCGATGTGTTCAGTGCCCATCCGGATCACAAGGGTTTGTTGCGCTATTTCGATGGCGTGGCGAATCCGAAGCTGAAAGGTGTCTTTCTGGTGCACGGCGATGAAACCTGCATGCAGGCGCTGGCAGCCGACGTAAAGCACTGCCCGGTGCATATTCCCAACAAAGGCCAATCTTTCCTGCTCGACGCATGAGTCTGCAGGCACCCGGATCGAACTGGCTGAAATGGCTGCTCTGGCCGTTTTCCCTGATCTGGGGTCTGATTGCGCTGGCCAGGCGTTTCTGGTTTGCACGCGTCGGCAAGCGCTTTGTTCCGCCTGTTCCTACGATTGTCATCGGGAATCTCAGCGCCGGCGGAACCGGCAAAACACCGATGATCAAATGGTTGCTGGCCAGGCGCGATCAGCCTGTTGCCGTGCTCAGTCGCGGCTATGGCAGAAAGAGCCGCGGATTTCTGGAAGTATTGCACGACACACCCGTGCGCGAAGCCGGAGATGAACCCCTCGAAATCCGTCATACGGTCGCAGGACGGCACCGGGTTTTTGTCTGTGAAAACCGCCCGGAAGGAATACACCGCATCCTGGAAGTATTCC
>CANHTS010000168.1 GCA_947463435.1 Flavobacteriales bacterium
CCCTTGAAATAGGTCGCATAATGCCGGCGCATTTCCACCACACCGGTTTTTTCACCCTTCCAGGCGATGCTCCTTTCGACATGCGTGCGACAAGCCTCGATGCGCTCGTTGAAATCGGGTGGAGCCAGGATTTCTCCGGTCTGGAAATAGTGCTTGATTTCCCGGAAGATCCAGGGGTAACCAATGGCGGCACGGCCAATCATAATACCATCCACCCCATAGCGGTTCCGGTATTCAGCGGCTTTTTGCGGTGAATCTATGTCGCCATTGCCGAAAATCGGGATATGGATGCGCGGATTGTTCTTTACTTCGGCAATCAGGCGCCAATCGGCTTCGCCTTTGTAAAGCTGCGCACGGGTGCGGCCGTGGATGGTCAGGGCAGCGATGCCTTCATCCTGCAAACGCTCAGCCACTTCCATGATATTCTTGGAATCCTCGTCCCAGCCCAGGCGTGTCTTTACAGTGACCGGTTTGGAAGTGCGGCGCACCACAGCCCTTGTCAGGCGCACCATCAGGTCTACGTCTTTCAGCACCCCGGCACCGGCGCCTTTGCAAACCACTTTCTTCACCGGGCAACCGTAGTTGATATCCACCAGGTCGGGATTGGTCGCATCGACAATGGCAGCAGCCATGCCCATGGCCTCTTCGTCGCCGCCGAAGATCTGGATGCCGATGGGCCGCTCGTAATCGAAAATATCCAGCTTCTGCCGGCTTTTGATGGCATCGCGGATCAATCCTTCGCTGCTGATGAACTCCGTGTACATCAGGTCGGCGCCATGTTGTTTGCACACATAGCGAAACGGCGGATCACTCACGTCTTCCATCGGCGCAAGCAAGAGTGGGAAATCGCCCAGTTCTATGTCGGCAATTTTCAGCAATTTTGTTCGCCGCAAAGGTACTGCCCGCAACAACATGCGTCCCGATTCCATCACCTTCACCTCCCGCTTTTTTGTATTGGTGGGTATTTTCCTCCTCTGCCAGAGTATGTTCAGCTTCCTTGGCGTCACCATCGCCTCGCGCTTGCATGGCATCAGTTATGCCGAAGCCATTGGCCTGGTCGGCGCACCCGAACTCACTCCCGCCGGCGTCGGCGTGCAGCGCTGGGTACAGAGTTTTTATAATCTCGGCTCCTTCTTCATCACCGCGCTGGTGTTCCATGGCTTCTACCGCAAACCCCTTTTCGGCTCGCCCGGTTTGGTTCAGCCGGCCAATCGCCTGCACCTGTTGTATGCAGCCTTACTCGTGCCAGCCCTGGTGTTTCTGATGAGCGCACTGGCCGACTGGAACCTGCATCTGCCCGGCATCGACAGGCTCGGCGATCTAAGCGAACTGCAGGAAAAACGCAACCAGATGCTGGAAGTGCTGATGTATACCGGCAGCGCCGCAGAAACCTTCCTGCTGGTCTTATTGCTGGCTGCCATCCCGGCGCTCAGCGAAGAAGTATTCTTCCGCGGCTTGTTGCAGCGCTATTTCAGCGACTGGTTCGGCAAGACCTGGCCCGGCATCCTGCTCAGCACCTTACTCTTTACCCTCCTGCATTTTTCAGTTACCCAGTTCCTGCCCATCTTCCTGATGGGAATGCTCTTGGGTTACCTGTATCATTGGACACGCAGCCTACTGGTTCCGCTCCTGTTCCATTTCATCAACAACAGCCTTACTGTCGTGTTCCACCAGTTGTCCAAATCCTATCCCGACCAGGCCTTGTTCCGCGACGATTATACACCCGGAATCCTATTGGTGCTGCTAAGCCTGCTGGCCAGTGCAGTGCTGGTCTGGTTCGTTTACCGCAGCCGGGTTCAGGAGGAGGCTGAACAAGTATGGCCCTGAACAACTTCACCCAACGCCTGCTGGCCGGCAGCGTATACGTCGGCCTGCTCGCCACCGCTACCTGGCTGGGCGGTGTCTGGTTCATGCTGCTTTGCCTGCTCCTGGTGATCCTTTGCCTGCAGGAATGGTTCCGACTGGCCATGCCAGACCGTGCGGCCTGGTTTCGCTGGCTCCTGGTATTGCCGGGCATCGCACACTTTGCCGTCGAAGCCCTGTCTGAATGGGTTTACATGGAACAAACGGCGTTTCCGGGAAGCGCGCAGTTGCAGGCTTTTCTGCTGTTCTGGGAATACGGTCCCGGACCCATCATCTACCTTCCGGTTTTCATGCTGCTGCTGTTCTCGGCCAAGACTACAGACCTGATGCGCGATGCAGGCGTCTTCGCCATGTCGCTCTTCTATATCGCCTGGCCGCTCGGGCTCCTCGCCGATTGGAACGAAGTGCTGGTATTCTTCGTGTTCATCCTCACCTGGAGCAGCGACACCTTCGCCTACCTCGCCGGAAAAGCCTTCGGCAGACATAAAATTTTCCCGCGCGTTTCCCCGGGCAAAACCTGGGAAGGATTTGCCGGTGGCCTCGTCGGTACCGTGCTGGTGGCCTGGGTGTATGCGCATTTCCGCGATCTCGACATGCGTTTCGTCTGGATCATCGCACCCGCAGTGCATCTGGCCGGTACGCTGGGCGACTTAACCGAGAGCCTCATCAAGCGCAACCTGGGCGTGAAAGATTCCGGTACCCTCATCCCCGGACACGGCGGTATCCTCGACCGACTCGACGCCATGTTGTTCGTAATCCCGGTTACCTGGTTCCTGCTGCATTATTTCCAAATACCCTATCTCCCATGAACAAACTCGAACATATCGGCATCGCCGTGAGCAACCTCGAAGCGGCAGAACAACTCTTTGCGCAGCTGCTCGGCACTGCCTCCTATAAACGCGAAGAAGTAGCCAGCGAAGGCGTTATCACCTCCTTTTTCCAGGTGGGAAATGTTAAGATCGAACTGCTCGCCGCAACCCATGCCGACAGCCCGATTGCGAAGTTCATCGAAAAGCGCGGTGAAGGCATCCACCACCTGGCATTCGATGTCGACGATGCCAACGCCCGGATGGCCGAACTCAGCGCAGCCGGCTTCCAGTGGATTCACACT
The DNA here is from genome assembly GCA_947463435.1 of Flavobacteriales bacterium. GTDB lineage: Bacteria > Bacteroidota > Bacteroidia > NS11-12g > UBA955 > REEB481. Next base: position 2,975 of record CANHTS010000168.1, read on the forward strand.
GCACCCAAAGACGGTGCCGACAACAAGCGCATCGCCTTCCTCCACCCCAAATCTACCGGTGGAGTGCTGACGGAAATCTGCGAAGACAAAGGCTGAGTCAGGGCGCTGCTTCCTATAGTATTCGCTTCTACCACATCACAAGCCGCGCATACTTCCAGTTTTGATTGCTGCGTTTTCATGCAACCAGCAGCTCTTTAAACCCAATGCAGCCACCTGCTTACCGGCTATTGGTTCTTCTGAGACTTTGACACCTTGATTGGGTCATTTGGGCGCATCCCCGCCGCATGTACTCCATCTCCGCCACAGGCAACCTGCCACGGCGGGGTCGGGCTATCCGCTCACAGCCGCCCGGCTTCGCCGGATCGGGCTGCCCGCTCCTATCCCTTGCGCAGCCGCAGGAAACAAATGAAGGGCAGGAACCAAACCCCAGATCATATGGAAACGTTTGATGATCGGCGAAATTCTGAATCCCCTGCCTAAGAGGTAAGCGCGCGCCCATTCAACAAACTAAACCCGTCAACCAGGCAATACCTCGCCCAGCGAAAATTCGCCTTCGATATCGCGCGACCAGTCGACCGGACAAACCTCTCCGCGTGTTTCGAAATACTGCAAGGCATCAACCATGCGCAAGGTTTCGCGGATACTGCGCGACAAGGGCATATCGTTCACTACCTGATGCCTTACAACACCCTGCTTGTCAATCAAAAACAAGGCGCGGTACGGTATCGCGTCTTCGCCGTTGTCGCCAATCCATATCCGACGGCCATCGTCGTCTGTTTCATATCGACCGGCCAATACGCCGTATTGGTGCGAAATGGTCTTGTTGATGTCGGATACCAGCGGAAACTCCACACCCTGGATACCGCCTTCGTTCTGCGGTGTATGCAACCAGGCCCAATGCGCATGCCGGCTGTCGGTACTGCAGGCCACCACAGCTGTGTTGCGCGATTCGAAATCGGCCATGCGGCGCTGGAAAGCAATGATTTCAGCCGGACAAAGTTGGGAGAAATCAGCTGGATAGAAAAAGAACAATACATGCTTCTTGCCCAGGTACTGTTCCAACGAAAAATCTTCAGCTATTTCCCCACCATTCACCACCGCAGCGGCTTTGAATACCGGTGCCTTTTTCCCTGTCAAAACGCCCATGTTCCTGTCGATTGGAATGTAGGGCGAAGTTACACATCAATTGTAGAATGCCCAACGGAGACCGAGGCGCATCCTGCGTGGTTCGAGGGCGTAATTGGCTGCACTCCAATAGGGTACGCTGCCCGCAGCGGGATACAGGCCCTGGTTCACATGTTCCATTTTGACAAAAAAATGTACCTGTTTGATGGCACCGCTGAAATAGACATCTGCCGCCGGATAACCGCCCGTCAACCGGCCCGGCTGCACAGCAAAGCGCCCCGTAGCCGGGATATACGTATAGCCTGCAAAACGCGAAGTCCACCAAAGATCGATGCCGGCCCGAACCTTCAGCACGCCTTTGAACCAGGTGCCCGCGTATCCAAGGTTATGCCGACCGGCCCATTCAGGCAAGGGCAATACCGAAGACCGGCTGCTGCCCAGGCGGTGCAGGTGATGCTGCATAAAGAAATGCTTGCCTGCAAAACCGCTTTGCAAATGGAGATCGGAATAGCTTGTGGCAAAGTCTGCCTGCATCGGCATGCCGTCGGCTGCCGTGTACACCATGCGATCTACGCGACCCAGCCGCTGCGACAATCCGGCGTTGAAACGCGCCTTCTGGTAATGCAGGGCCGGTTCAATATCGCTGATCAGCATGGGCCGGAAATCGTTCTTCCAATGGTGGCGGTTGCTGTAGAAGAATGATTCGGTAAAAGCAGCCCGGCTCTGCTGTTGGGTGGCCTGGCCGGAAAATTGCCAGAAACCGCGGCGCCAGCGGGCTTCTGCGTCCAAACGGCAATCACCGGCATTGTAGCCACTGGTAAACTGCTGCCACTGAAGCTGCCAGGCGAGCGGCCTGTTATCCGCCAAACCCTGTCCGAATTGTGTGCGGTACCAGGTGTTGTGGTAGCGGCCGGCGCGCATGTTGAATCCACCGGCGCGCATGGAAGCAGAACCAACAACCAGCAATGCTGTCAGGCCTTTGGTGCTGCCTTTCCCGCGGTAGTCGCTGTAATACAGTCCGCTTTCCTGTTCCAGGCTGCGGAGGCGAAAACTGTCTTCGAATGCACCCGGCCCGCGCAGCGGCTGCAAGGGATACAGGGTGTCCTGCGGCAGGTTGTCGCTGTATTCCAGTTGCTCCCGGCTCCAGCTTAGGGTGTTGAAGAGGAAGAGCGGCGAAGTGGAGTCCTTGCCCAGGCGGTAATCTTGCCGGTAACTGTGCAGGGTATTGCGGTACGCAGAGCTGGCCGAAGTGCTGCGGGGAACAAAAATGGGCAGTGTTTCGTTGAACAGCCGCGCTGAATCGGCCAGGCCGTAGTTCTCATTGCGCCTGAAGCGGTTCCAGTTGGCCGTGAAGCGACCGGTATACCTGCGGTTGGGGCTTCGGTACATGCTCGCAAAGCGGAAATAGCGCTGCTGATGCGTGGCATATTCATACAAACCCTCGCTTTGGAGACTTTGGTAGTCGATCGCTGCGTTCCAGCCGGGGGTGATGTTCTGGGTGTGAAAGGCGTTCAGGAAAATCTGCCCCTGCGTGCCCTGGCTGTAGTGAAAACTGCTGAAGGGATTGCGGGCGATATAGGATGCTTCCAGCGGACCGCGCACCAGCGCCTGATAGGCGTTGAAACCGCTGCGCCAGCCCGGCTGTACTGATGCGTTGGGCAGCAGGTTGATGCCCGGTGAACCGGCATGCCCCAGATCTTGCCAAACCTGTAAACGGCGGTGCAGCGGCGAAAAGAGGTGTACTTCGGCGAAGCCACTGTCCAAAGCCCTGGTCGAGTCTATGGCCCAAAGCAGGTTTGCGCCTCCCACCTCCAAAGGCCGGTATTTCATTCCCGAACCGCTGCTGTCTGCTGTC
>CANHTS010000169.1 GCA_947463435.1 Flavobacteriales bacterium
ACTGGACCCGGCTTTCGCACGTTCGCAGGCCGAAATCTGGATCGTTGGACAGTTGTACAATACATTGGTTGAACTGGATTCGCAGCTTCGTCCCGCGCCATCGCTTGCCAAACACTGGGAAACCAGCGCCGATGGCAAGACCTGGCGTTTCCACCTGCGCTCCGTTGTGCCATTCCACCCGCACCGGCTCTGGCAGTCGGATGCCGAACGCCGCGTCCGCGCTTCCGATATCGTCTTTTCCTTGCAGCGCATTGCCGATCCGGCCGTCGCTTCGCCCGGAGCCTGGGTGCTGAACGACAAGATCGATACCACCTTGGGGAAGGAATGGATCCGCGCGCTGAACGACAGCACGGTCGAACTGCGCCTCCGCAGCCGCTTCCCGCAGCTGCTCAGTCAACTGGCCATGAACTACGCGATGGTGGTTCCGGAAAAGCTGCTGCAGCGCGGACTGAACCTGAAGACCGACCCTGTAGGCAGCGGCCCTTTCCGCTTCGCCCGCTGGGTGCCCGACGTCCGCCTCGTCATGCTGAAAAACGACAGCTACTGGGAGCAGGATGGTAAAGGCAGGGCCCTGCCCTTCCTCGACGCCATCAACGTCGACATGCTCCGCAACAAACAAACCGCCTTCATGAAGTTCCTGAGCGGCGACTACGCCTTCTTCAACGGCATCGACGCCCAGATCAAAGACGATCTGCTCACGCGCGACGGACAGCTGTCTCCGCGCTACCGCAACCGCTTCCGCCTTCTTACCCAGCCCTTCCTCAATACCGAATACCTTGGCTTTTACCTCGGTGAGGCGCAGGCTTCCCATCCCATCCAAAACATCCACCTCCGCAAGGCACTGGCTTTGTCGATCGACCGCGCGGCCCTGGTGAAGTTCCTGCGCAACGGCCTGGGCGATCCGGGCATACACGGCTTTGTGCCGCCTGTGTTGTTGCCCGAACCTGTTCAAGGCTATGGCTTTGACCTGAAGATGGCGGCTGCCGAAATGGAACTGGCAGGTTTTTCCGGCGGGAAAGGCTTACAGGAACTGGAAATCAATACCACGGCCGATTACGCCGATATGGCCGTATTCATCCAGCAGGCCTGGAAGCAGATAGGGGTGAAGGCGAAGATTTCCGTGCACCCCGGCGGTCACCTGCGCCAGTTGCGGAACAAAGGAGCGATTGCCCTCTTCCGCGGTTCCTGGATCGCCGATTACGCCGATGCAGAAAACTACCTGTCCTGCTTCATCAGCGCGAACAAGAGTCCGAACGGACCGAACTATACACATTATTCGGGTACGGAATTTGATGCAGGGTATACGCAGGCCATGGAATTGCCAGACAGCCTGCGTGCACTGACCTATGCGCGCATGGATGCCCGGATGATGGAACAGGCGCCGCTGATCGTCTTGTATTACGACCGCAGCGTGCGACTGATCGCCAACCATGTGGAAGGGCTGGGCAACAATCCGATGAACCAGCTTGTCCTGAAGCGCGTACGGTTGAAACAAAAAGTAAAGGAATGAAACGCATCTTACCCATACTCCTGCTGCTCGCATGCACAGCCCCCGGGGCCGCATTGGCCCAGGAAGCCGCAAACGACAGCGTGGAAGTCGATCTGCAAATCGGTGGATTGATCGAACTGGCTACCTGTAAAGGCAGTACCTATGCCGCGCTCGAAATGCACCGCAAGTCGCGCACCACGCTCGACCTGGATAAACCGGGCTACGATACCCTCAGCGGTGCCGGATTCTTCAACTGGTTCTTCCGCGAAGGCGATTTCGATTCTCAGAAAGTGCCCTGTGAAATGAAAGGCAAGACCTTCCCGATCATCTCGATGGAATCGTTCACCGATCGCAATACCGGTGCCGTGCGCGATGTCCTCTTTTTGCGGGTGGACAAGTACACCGTAATCTGGTGCGAACTGGGGCCGGCCCTCGATGCCGATGAAATCCGCATCGTACCCTGAGTTCCGATTGCAGTAATTTGCAGGGATTATGGACAACGCTTCCATCCTGCGCAAGCTGAACCTTTACGCCAAGCTGGCCGAGCTGCACCAGCAGAATCCGTTCCGCTACAAGGCTTACGCCACAGCGGCCTTCAATCTGCGCAAGACCCGCGACGATATACAGGCGATGGACGATGCCGCGCTTTCTGCGATCCAGGGCGTGGGGAAGGGCGTTCTGGCCGCCATCCGCAGCATGGCCTCCACCGGCAGCTTTCCTGAACTTGACGCACTTCGCGAACAGACGCCGTCCGGCGTGGTGGAACTGCTTGAAATCAAAGGCCTTGGGCCGAAGAAAGTCTTGCAATTGTGGAAGGAAGCCGGCATCGAAGACCCGGGCAGCCTGCTCGATGCCTGCCGCGAAAACCGCCTCGTGCAATTGAACGGCTTCGGACTTAAAACCCAGGCCGAGTTGTTGAAGGCGCTGGAATTCGCCCAAGGCGCTGCCGGACAGATGCATTACGCCCGCGCGGCCCGCATCGCAGCCGAATGGCTTGCCAAACTGGAAAAGGAGTTACCTGGAACCCATGCCTGGACAGGAGCCCTGCGCCGCGCTTCCGAAGTGGTGAACGCCTTTGAACTCCTCAGCACCGCTCCGGCTGCAAGCCTGCCACATTTGGCCGAACTGCTGGAACTGGAAGCATTCGAAGAACGCGGAGACTGCTACGCGGCGGCCACACCATACGGACTCCAGTTGCAGGTCTATCCATGCCCGGAAGCGGAGTTCTCAAGGCGGCAGTTCGAAATGACCGGGCCGGAATCACACCTGCAGGCCGCTGGTTATCGGGCGGATGCAACATTCAGCGACGAAGCATCTTTCTATCGTGCAGGCAATTGGGCTTTCGTTCCACCCGAATGCCGCGAAAACCCGGATTGCCTGACCATGGCATCCGGCGGATTCGACGACCTGCTCCGGGCTGAAGACCTCCGGGGCGTCTTGCACAACCACAGCACCTGGAGCGACGGACTGAACAGCATTGAAGAAATGGCCGGGGCATGTATCGACGGCGGCTATACCTATTTTGGCATCTGCGACCACAGCCGCAGTGCGGGATATGCCGGCGGCCTCAGCGCCGAACGCGTATTGCAGCAGATGGAGGAAATCGACGCGCTGAACACCAAACTCGCGCCTTTCCGCATCTTCAAAGGCATCGAATCGGATATCCTCGGCGATGGTTCGCTCGACTATGAAGCGGATATACTCGCCCGATTCGATATGGTGGTTGCTTCTGTGCACAGCAACCTCAAGATGGACGAAGACAAGGCTACGGAACGCCTCATCCGCGCGGTGGAGAATCCGTATACCACGATCCTCGGGCATCCGACCGGCAGGCTGTTGCTGATACGCCGCGGCTATCCGATCGACCACCGCAAGGTTATCGACGCCTGCGCGGCCAACGGCGTCGCCATAGAAATCAATGCCCATCCATACCGCCTCGACATCGATTGGCGCTGGCTGGACTATTGCATGGAAAAGGAAGTGATGATCAGCATCAACCCCGATGCGCACGAAAAATCGGGCATCCACGACATGCAGTACGGATTGCTTGCGGCGCGCAAGGGATTGCTTAGGCGTAGATTTTGTCTCAACGCATTGTCATGCGCCGAATTTGAACAGTACCTTGCAATGCGCAAAAGCCAACGCATGCCATGAAGTTTCTGCTGCTTCGCTACAGTTCCATCGGTGATATCGTGCTCACGACGCCGGTATTGCGCTGTGTGCGGAAGCAGTTTCCCGATGCGGAGATTGCCTTTGCCACCAAAGCGAAGTTTGCAACCCTGCTCGAGCCCAATCCGCATTGTGACAAGGTGTTCGGTTTAGCAGGCGACCAGCCCGAACATATCAGGCAGTTGAAGGAATTCGATCCGGATCGCATAATCGACCTGCACCACAACCTGCGGACCGCGCGCATCAAAGCGGCACTGCGCAAGCCATCCCGTTCATTCGACAAGCTCAACCTCGAAAAATGGCTGCTGGTGAATTTCAAATGGAACCTCATGCCGTACCGCCATATCGTAGAGCGCTATCTCGATGCGGTGGAAGATCTCGGCGTGCACTATGACGGGGCAGGGCTGGATTATTACTTTCCGGCCGATGCGGCAGCTATACCACAGGGCTTGCCTGAAGTTCCGTTCTACGCCTATGCTGTTGGCGGGCAACACGGCACCAAGCGCATGCCGCCCGACCGCATCCGCGCTGCGTTGGAACAAGCCGGAAGTCCGGTCGTTTTGCTCGGCGACAAGAACGATGCGCTCACGCTGAAAGGCATCGAAAACGGATTGCCAATGGTACACAACCATTGCGGTCGCTACAGCCTGGCGGAAAGTGCGCGGGTCGTTGAAAAAGCAGCTGTCGTCGTTTCACACGATACGGGTTTGATGCACATCGCTGCGGCTTTGCGGAAGCCCATCGTCAGCATCTGGGGCAATACGGTTCCCGATTTTGGTATGACGCCGTTTTATCCGGAAGGCTTCGACCGCAGTCTTTGCCGCATCATCGAGGAAGAAGAACTTTCCTGCCGGCCCTGTTCGAAAATCGGCTACGAAACCTGTCCGCGCGGGCATTTCGCCTGCATGCGCCTGCCTGAACTGGACGGATTGTTCAAACCCCTAGCGCATTCCTGAACCGGGATTTTCCTGCTGCGCAGCTACTGTTTACTGGATACCCAGACCGATCGAGAAGCCTACGCGGGGCAGGATGCCGGAGAAGCCGTGCAGCGGGAAAGCAGTCGAATTCAGGTAATTGTACTGCTTGCGGCCATTGCGCGCGATCTCATAGGTATCGGTATTGCTGTTGCTCACGCGCAGACCGGCGCCGAGGTGCATATCTACATAGATGAAATCGTTCACCACCATCTGGCGGCCCAGCACGAAACCAATGTTGAATGGCGTATGGGTGACTTTTACGTCTTTCAGGTCGTATTGAAAGGTGTTGGGATCGTAGGTTTCGATCGTGCCTTTGTCGGTATAGGAACCGGCCTGCGCGAAGAAGCCACCGTACATACCCATGGGCGTTTCAGATCCGAGCTTCTTCACCACTTTGAACTTATTGGGATAGAAGCGTGCCATGTATTCTATGGCTACACCGGTGGAAGAACGGCCGTCCATATCTTCCGGATCGGCGGGCTTGTAGCGCGCGAGCAGGCTAAAATTGTGGCTCAGGCGCATGTCGTCGTTGAAGATTTCGGCTCCTCCGTGCAAGGTGTTCACGAACAAATGTTGGGGTGAAAACTTGATGATGGTGCGGGGGAGGGGACCGCTGTACTGCGATTTCTGTGCCGTGGCCGTCAGCGCTGCACACAAGGCACTGCTAAGAATGAGGAGACGTTTCATGGTGTTGATCGGGTTCAATATTACGGGCTTTGAAGCAGAATGTATGCCAGCTTTTGTCATCTAAAACGACTAAATAAAAAAAGCTGTCGTTGAAGACAGCTTTTTTCGGGCGAATAACCGGGCTCGAACCGGCGACCCCTAGCGCCACAAGCTAGTGCTCTAACCAACTGAGCTATATCCGCCGTTTTGGGACTGCAAATTTATTACAAGCTTTCGTATCCTCAAGTGCTTTGCAACTATTTTGCGGAAAAAATGCGGGAACCCGCGCATATCGCCCTTTTCGCCAGTTGGTATCCCACAGATCCTGAGGCTCTGAACGGCAACTTCTGCCGGGCCTTCGCCTTGTTACTGGCCGGTAAATACCGTGTTTCCGTCATCCATGTCGAAATGGATGAGCACATTCGCACGTTGCAAATCCAGCAAAAAACCGACGGCAAGATGCTGGTTTTTACCGCCCGGGTGCCGCGGAAAAAGGGCATCGTCTTCGCTTTGCTGAACCAGTGGCACTGGTTTCAGACCTATGCCCGGCTTTTACAGCGCGCAGAACAGTTTTCCGGAAAAGCCGGACTCATCCACGCAGAAGTCGTATGGAAGGCAGGTCTCGCTGCCTGGAAACTCGCTCG
>CANHTS010000170.1 GCA_947463435.1 Flavobacteriales bacterium
CAGCAATGCCGTTCAATTGGCACAACCCACGATTTCGCTGCACCTGAAAGCCCTGCGCGATGCGGGTATCATCCGCGGCACCGTGGAAGGCCGGGCTGTTTGCTACTGCCTCAATCCGGATGCGCTTGCCGAAGTGCAGACTTTCCTGCAATTGTTGCAGGGGCGCGCAACGCATGATGCTCAAAACACCTGCTGTTAATACCAACCCTCTGAAACTCTCTGAACTCAAAAACTTCCTCCAACACGCCATCCGCCTCGACCTTTTCCTGCCTGACGGGAAAGCGTTGCCGGCGCATTTCCATCTTACCGAAGCCGGTCTGCACCGCCGTACATTCCTCGATTGTGGAGGCGTGCAACGCGATGAAGTCAAGGTAGGCTTCCAGTTATGGGTAGCCAACGACACCGAACACCGGCTTACGCCTTTCAAATGGCTCGGCATCATCCGCAAAGCAGAACCGTTGTTTGAAGGAATGGATCCGGAGGTGGAACTTGAGTTTCAGGCTGAAACCATTGGGCGCTGGGGCGTTCACCAACAGGGAAACAGCTTGTACCTGCATCCTTTGCATACCGCTTGCCTGGCGCCTGATCAGTGCGGCGTGCCGGCGATGGAAATGGTGATGGAAGATCTGTCGGTTTCGAACCAAAACACCTGCACACCTGGCGGAGGCTGCTGCTAAAACGATTATGGGGAAATTTGAACGTTACCTGAGCCTTTGGGTATTGCTTTGCATAGCAGCGGGAATTGCGCTGGGCGCCTGGCTCGGCGATGAAATCCGCGTGCTCAGCAGCTGGGAATGGTACGGCGTGAACTTGCCGGTTGCCGTACTTGTTTGGCTCATGATTTACCCGATGATGGTGCAAATCGACTTCGGTTCGCTGGCACAGGCATCGCGCAACTGGAAAGGTCTGGGCCTGACGGTTGGCATCAATTGGGCGATCAAGCCTTTTACGATGGCCTTTTTCGCCTGGATTTTCTTCGAACACCTCTACAGCGCATGGTTGAGCCCGGCGCAGGCGCAGGAATACATCGCCGGTGCCATTCTCCTCGGCGCAGCGCCTTGCACCGCCATGGTTTTCGTCTGGTCTTACCTCACCAAAGGAGACGCGGCGTATACGCTGGTACAAGTGGCTGTGAACGACCTGATAATTCTGGTTCTGTTCATACCCATTGTCGGATTGCTGCTGGGCATGGCCGATATCAGCATCCCCTGGGGAACACTTGCCTCTTCGGTAGTCATTTTCGTGGTCATTCCCCTTTTGTTCGGTTACCTGAGCAACCGCTACCTCAGGAAACTGAAAGGAGAGGCCTGGTTCACCGAACGTTTCCTGCCTGCGTTGAAACCGGTTTCCATTTTGGCCTTGTTGAGCACCCTGATTCTGTTGTTTGCCTTTCAGGGAAGAACCATCCTCGAACAACCCTGGAACATCCTGCTCATTGCCATTCCGCTCACCATTCAGACCTATTTCATTTTCTTCCTGAGTTGGTTTGTTGGCAAACGCCTCAAGTTGGCCCATGCGATATGTGCACCGGCCTCGATGATCGGCGCCAGCAATTTCTTTGAACTTTCTGTGGCAGTGGCGATTGCCTTGTTCGGACTTGATTCGGGTGCTTCGCTCGCTACCGTTGTCGGCGTGCTGATTGAAGTGCCGGTGATGTTGTCGCTCGTTGCCCTGGCCAATCGCTGGCGCTATTGATTCCAACCATCCGATTCCCAATGAAAAAGAAAATACTCGTACTCTGCACCGGCAACAGCTGCCGCAGCCAGATGGCAGAAGGTTATCTGCGTCATTTCCACGGCGATGCCGCCGAAGTTTACAGCGCCGGCGTTGAAGCCCACGGACTCAATCCGCGCGCCGTGCTGGCAATGGCCGAAGACGGCGTGGATATATCGTCGCATACCTCTGATTTGGTCGATCAATACCTGGGCATGGATTTCGACCATATCCTCACGGTTTGCGACCATGCGAAAGAAGTTTGTCCGTATATCCCGGGCAATGCCGAACGGCATCACAAGAACTTCCCTGATCCGGCCAAGGCCACAGGATCAGAATCGGAGATCATGGAATCATTCCGCAAGACAAGGAACCTGATCCGCAGCTATTGCCGCGATTTTCCCTTGTAAAGAAAACGATCGCGTTCCTCAGTTTTTCTGCAGCATCGTGCGGTAGCGCTGGTCTCCCAGGCTGAACTGCAAGAGGTACAATCCGCCCGGAATCAGGTCGGTGCGCAATACCGTCTGGCCAGACTTGCGTTCGATTTGCATCTGCAATTCCTGACCGAGCATGTTGAACAAGCGCACATCCGTCGCGCCCGAAGGAGCAATGAACAATGCCTTGTCGAACGGATTCGGATACACCCAACCGGGTTCAGCCAGGCGTGTGATCCCGGTTCCTGCGGGCAAAACCTCCAGGTACAAGCTATCTGCAGCGCTGCAATTGGTTTCGGCCGACGTGACGCGCACCCAGATCAGGTGGCGGCCCAGGCCCAGGAAGCGCGCTTCGATGTTGCGGGTGCTGCCGACATCCCCGTTGTTCCATTCATAGGCGTCGAAACGGCCAGGCGAAAAACGGATAGTCCGGTCGATATTGATGGCAGTGTCGCGTCCGATATTGGGTTTGGGCAAGGGCAGCACTTCCATGTCGAAGGTGTCGCGCAGGGTGCAGAAGGTTGAACTTTCGGCGAAAGCCAGTGTCCAACGGCCGGCTTTGGCGGGGAAGAAGCGCTCCTTGTTGCTGATGACCCTGCTCAGGATCGGGTCTGTCGCATCGCCGTTGAAGGCCACGGCCGTCCAGTTGAAGTCGGGCGTCGCGCTCTGCACGCGCACATAGGGGTTGAGGCGCAGGGCAGGACTCAGCGCACATGGACTGTCAACCTTGAGGATGTTATAGGTAGGTTCCCCACGGAGTTCAACCGTGAAACTGTCGCGTCCCAGGCATCCGGATCGGCGGTCGCTGGTCTGCATTTCCATGTAATACAAGCCGCGCGTTACATAACGTCCGAGGTTGTCGTTCACCACACTGTACAAGGGCCCGATCGGTCCGGCATAGCAACTAACCAGGTAGCTATTCTTGATGTTATCCTCATTCTGCAGTAGGTTGAAAAGCGGATACACTTCGGTTTCGCGGCACAGGGTGTCGTTGCGCAAGATGCTGTGCGGCGTGGGGTTGACATCCACAATGAAGCCACCGCTCACTGGGCATCCGGCCGAATCGCTGTAATCAATCTGCACACGTTCACTTTGGGTGCCGAGACCGCTGAGTGGTATGCGCGCGGAACTGAAATAGCCATTGGAGCGTTTTTCAACCAGGCCGGCCAGGGAAGAACTGAAGCTGGCAGTGGACGGGTTTGCGTTGGTGATTTTCGCCCAATCGAATTCCGTTCCTTCGCTGCAGAACACCACTGAGGGCGTTTGATAGCTCAGTTGCGGCAGATAGGAGCCAATGGCGATAGAAGTGCTCGCTTCGCAGGCCACTTGATCGATCACCCGGAGCCGGATGAGGGTATCGCGGACGGGCGTATAGGTGAGGCTGTCGGCCATGGAAAGGACATTGTTTTGCGCATCGCTCCAGCGGTACTGCAGGCTACCCACGGCATTGCTGATTTTCGGCACGATGGTGAGTGGCAGGCTGGCGCAGGCCGGGTTCAGCGGCACGCTCAGCGGTTCCAGTTTCAGACAGCCTTCGAGTTGGATGCTATCGCGCAGCAGGTAGGAGCAGGCGTTGGGTACTTTGATATCGGCTTCGATGTAATAGGTGCCGGCAAGGGGGAATTGGATGGTGTCGCTGACGCTGGTCTTCCTGCGGTAATCATAGCGGCGGAAGAATTTGTCAGGACCGCGGAAGGCAACGGAATATTCTGCAGTGGAATCGCGGCTGCTCAGTTGAAGTACCACGCGCGAGCCGGGCAATTTACTGGCTTTGAAATTAAATTCCGGTTTGCGGAGGGTGCGAATGTGGAAAGTACGTTGCGCGCGCTGGGGTATCGGGCAAAAATTGTCATCTGCAATCAGGCTGAAGAAATGCGAGGTGCCCATGCTGTCAGCTGCTGAAGTGGTTACGCAAACCTGCAGGCTTACGTCGTTAGGCGCATTAACGGTGGAACTTACAGTAAGGTTTGGATGGCTGGTGCTCCAACGCCATCGCAGGGTGTCGGGTGGGGTGGAAGCATTGAAAGGTTTGTCTTCGATTTTGAATGCATAACAACGCTTATCTCCGGCGCAGATAGGCGATTCGTTTGGCACTGTGATAACAGGAGCATTGTTGCCGGCCCTTGCGGTCATGATTACAACGCGTTCATGAAAAGTTGTACCCACTTTTTGCATGATGCCATTACTGTCTCTTCGGAACTCGTTTATTTCAAACGCAAAAACAGAAATCTCACCTTGTTTACCCGGCTGAAAGATCATGTCACCGGTGCGGTTATCGAAGTTAAATCCTCTGGGAGGGGAGCTCCCTGGGTTGCTGCTGCAAGGAAAGGAAACCGGGCAATAGGTGGTGAACGGATTTGAAGCTGAAAAACCGCCTGTATAGCTTACAGGTTTGGATAAATCAGTGTATGGTGTACTCAAGGCATATCCAAGGGAATCGCCATCGGGATCGATGGAATAAGCAGAGATACGCAGAGGCTGATTAACCAATAAGTAGGGTGAGAATTCATTGACCAAACGGGCACTGTTGTTATGCGGTTTGAGTCCGGATTGCTTGCACAGTTTAAGCGTACAAGCTGCCCAGATGGACGATCCACCCGGCCCGGTGTTGATGGATGATTGTCTCAGGCGATCGCTCATGGCAAAAATCACCTCACAGCATGACGACTGCGTAAAGGCATTGTATGGAGATTGGCTGAAATCAACTGTCAGGGTAAAGCGTTGAATTTCTATACCTTCACCGGCCGGAGTATTGCTGGGAGAACAAGTAGACTGGTTATTGCAACGCAGTTTAACTTCACGAATTGAATCGCGTGTAAGTGTAATGTTTGTCTTGCAGGGGCCTGAGCGGAGTGTCCCGCTGACCGTGGGAAGCAATCTTATAGCTCTACAATCTCTCTGCAGCTCGGCGACCAGCAGATAGCGTTGTCCGCCCAGGTGTTGGTAATATACACTGACACCCAATGGATTGGATGCCTGCAAATTTGTCCCGATACCGGAAATAAATACCGCGACTGGAAACAGTGCATGCATTACACGGTGTGATACAAATGGTAAAATAGTAAAGAGTCTTTTCATAGTTTATTGGGTTTGACGCGTTCGGGTTGAAATGGTTGCAGTTGGGGGCATCCGGATTGTGTTTATGTTAGCGCAATGCTGACCGGATATGCTAATTTATATAATTCATTTCAGTATTTCAAATTGCGTGAAGGGTTTTTCGGTAACAACATCTTGGTTCTGAACTGTGAACAGACCTCCGGATCAACGAGCGGGTTGGGGGTAGACGGATATTTTATTCGATCAGCGGTGCTTTGTGTATGCTTCGACACAATCAGAAGTTCAGGTCCGCGCAGCCGCCTGGAGCTGGTTCATCCCGCGCTTTTGTGTATGCTTCGACATAATCCGATGGCTGGTCGGGTGGTTTGGTTGTAATGCATTGATAACCAATGACAAAAGGGCTTTTGTGTATGCTTCGACACAATCAGAAGCTGAGCGGGCCTGAGTGTAATGGATTGATAACCAATAACAAGAAGCTTTTGTGTATGCTTCGACACAATCAGACGTTCAGACCTGCACAGCCGCCTGGAGAAGGTTCAAACCACGCTTTTGTGTATGCTTCGACATAATCAGCAGCTGAGCGGGTGGCCTTGGTATAATGCATTGATAGCCAATAACAAGGGGCTTTTGGTGTAGGCTTCG
>CANHTS010000171.1 GCA_947463435.1 Flavobacteriales bacterium
ATTACCGTTTTTTTCGGAATTTGAGGGCAATGGGGAGCAAATCGTTCCCCATTTTGCTTTGTTGCCAGAACTGTGCCGCGCCTTCGCCGCTGTAGGATGAGTACAAATAGCTATCACCCCTGTAGATGCGAATCTGGTCTTTCCCGGCAGGTTCAATTTTCAATGTGAAGTACAGGTCGGGCTGCAAGGGGCAGGAACTGGATTTAGACGTGTATTGAAAGGTGGTGTCTTTGAAGGGCATTTCGGCCAGTTCCCATCCTTTGGGTATTTGGATATACAGGTTTTTAACGCGGCTGAAGCGCCCCAAAACGTCGATTGGTGTGCTGCGCCATTGGGGATGATCGGTGGTATCCGTAAAGCCGAGGAAATGGCCGGCATGTAAATAGATCACCGAATCCTGGAATTCCACCAGGCTGCGGCTGGAGAAGCGCCCGTTGAATATCATGTGTTCCGGAACCGGTGAGCCCAAGCTCTCGGCTTTGGCTTCCAATAACCAGGCATCGGGCGCGAAACTGCGGGCGATGGCGATGTCGAGATTGCTGCGCAGTTCCGGCTCCAGGCTTCCGTATTGTGTGAATTCACGCGCAGGAAAGCCTTTGTAATGCCGCATGAACCGCATCACCGAATCGCCATTCCAATACAAATCGCTGCTTTCTTCATTTCCCCAATCGCAAGGATGTGGCACCGGCTCGAAACGATAGCCTGATGAAGGTTTGCCCGGCATATTGGCATCCATCACCAGACAGGTTCTGCCGAGATACAGGTCGGGCGGACTTTTGGCGATGCCCATCATGTGCCAGGGAATCCATTCGCCGCTCACCGGCAGGTAAACCAATAGGTTGTTTAGATCGGGAAACCAGGTGAATGTGGTGTCGAAGGGCGGAGCAGGAGCGGGGCTGCCGAAATAAAAGCGGTGCGGAATGCCCACTTTCGCCAGGCAGCGGTGTAAGAGGTTAATGCGTTGATAGGATGTGAGTTTCTCCAGCGATTGGTCGGTAGAAATGTGCCGTTGGAGCATGCCGGGTATCCACATTACTGTGGTCTTTTTGGTGATTCCGGCCTTGCGCAACACACGATCGGGACTGACGGGCTTTTTCTGTCCGCGCGGAATCAGTGGCGTTTCATCCATTTGTGTCATCACCGATTGATGCACGCGGCTCCAAAGGTCTTTGGGCGTTGTGCCGGGAGGGAAAACCGTGTAGCGCAGCCGCGGGGTATAGGTTCCGAAGGCGCCGCTCTCGTCGAAAACATCGGCCGACATTGGAGGCAGGCGGCTTGTCAGAAAGAGTTTGCCATCGCGCACGCTGCGTTCGAAAGTGGTTTGCGTGCAATAGGCGCGTTGTTGAGACGTGAAGTTTTCGGGCAGGATGAGCATTGCGTTTGACTGCACTGCCACAGGGTGATTCCAGGCGTATTCGAAATAGGCCTGAAAGGGAACGCGGCTGATGACGATGTATTCGAGCACTGCGCCAGGCATTCGGCCGGTAAAACGGATGCCGCCATTGGGTTCTTCGCTATCAACCAGCAAGTGCGAAGTCATGCTGTCGATGACCGCACCGGTCGGTTCGTACAAACGCGCTTCCATGCTGAGTGTCATGCCTGGAACTGTGAATTCAGGTAAGGCCCGCATGGCCTGCCAGCCCGGGAAATAGATTTTCTGGTGGAGGAGGATATGCCATTCAGGCCCGGATTGTGCTCCATCGCCTCCACCCATTGTCACTTCTGTTTGGGAATGGCTGAAGAAACAATAAGGTTTGAGCGTGTCAAGATTGGTTGGAATCGTTGTTGCAGCCGGTTTCTCGCTCCAGCGGTAGAAATTGTATTCGGGCTGTTGGGCGGCCAGTGGCGCTGCGCAGAGCGAGAAGGAAAGAAGAAGCAGGGTGAAAAGGCGCATCAGAGCAGGTGTTCAGCGGGGTCCCAAAATAAGCGATGGAAATCCACAACCTTGTCATCTTTCACCAGTACCCCTTCCGCTTCCAGGCGCTGTTGCATTTTGTCAGGTCCGGGGAAATGCGCCTTGCCGCTCAGAATGCCCAAACGGTTTACCACGCGATGGGCGGGTACCGGCGGCAAGACACCGTGGCAGGCATTCATCGCCCAGCCTACCATGCGGCTGCTGCCTCCGGTGCCCAGGTAACGGGCGATGGCACCATACGAACTCACCCTGCCGTGAGGGATCAAACGCACCACTTCGTACACCTGTTCGAAAAAAGACAGCTCGTTTACACGGGTACTCATAGGTTTGGAACAAATTTTGTGAAATTTGACAGCAATATACGCCAAACAACACCCATGAAACGTCTTATATCCGCCTTCACCTTCCTCCTGAGCCTGGGGCTGGCATCCGCACTACAGGCGCAGTACAGCTCCGTTGGTGGCTGGGAAAACGTGGCCCGCAACCCGGTCGGCGTTTATCCCAAGCTGAGTAACAAGCCCACCTGGGACGGCCGCGATGCCGGTACCTACCGCATCGAATTCCGTTTCAAAGGCATGCAGCCTGGCACGGTGTACCTGGCCGATCATTTTGCCGATGCAAAGTACCTCCGCGATACCGCCGAAGCCATGAACGGTGTGGCCGTCTTCACCGGAACCAAGAAGCTGCAGCGCGGTATGTACCTTTTTGTTTTCAACGGCCGCTCCGAAATGTTCGAGCTGGTAATCGATGAAGACCAGGACTTTACCGTGGTTGGCGACACCAGCTGGAACGGCGACTACTACGCCAAGATGAAGTTCGTGGGCCATGAAGCCAATACCGCTTTCGTGGAATACCAGCAACAGCGCCGCGTATACGCCGAGAAGCGCTATTACCTCATCCAGGACCTGAAGCCGCTGAAAGACACGCTGTCCAATTTTCCCGAGAAACCCACCAAGGCCGAAAAAGCCGTAAAGGATGGTTTTGAAAAGACCATGAAGGAAAAGGAAGCTGAACTGCGCACGGTGGAAATCGCGAATAACGCGCTCGACAGCACCTATATCGCCCGCTATCCGAAGCATTACCTGTCTAAGTTTCTCAAAGCGGTTCAGGATGTGGAGATGCCGAAGAAGCTTCCCCTCGCTGCCAACGGAAAACCCGACAGCGCCTGGGGTGCCCGTTGGTACCTGGAGCATTTCTGGGACAATGTGGATCTCTGCGAAGAAGGCCTGATCCGTTCGCCCTTCAATATCCTCAAGAAGCGCATCGACGAGTATTTCGACAACCTGGTGCATCCGGATCCGGATTCCATCACCAAGGCGGCCGATAAGCTGATTGGCCGTGCCACCTGCTCACGCGAGAACGAGAAATACATCATCTGGTACATCACCAACAAGTTTGAAACCAGCAAGCTCATGTGCATCGAAGACGGTGTTTTCGTGCATATGGCGAAGAATTACTATTGCACCGGCCGCGCATGGTGGTGCGATTCTACTACTGTGCAGAAAATCTGCGAAAGCGCCGACCGCATGGCGCATACCCTTTGCCAGCGCGTTCCGCCCGATCTGCAGCTGATCGATGCCGAAGGCAAGCCCCAGCGCCTCTTCACCAAAGAAGCTCCCTATACATTCGTAGTATTCTGGGATCCCACCTGCGGCCATTGCCTGAAAGTGGTACCCGAAATGTACAATATCTACAACCGCAACAAAGACAAGGGATGGCGCGTGTATTCAATCTCTGCCCGAGACAAGGAAAAAGAGTGGAAGGAATACATGGCCAAGCACCCTGAGCTGAACGAATGGACCAATGTGTGCAAGGTGGAGGAAAACACCATCTGGCACCTGAACCTCTACAATTACAACAACATCAGCAATCCGACCATTTTCATCCTCGACAAAGACCGCAAGGTGATTGCGAAGAAGATTGATGTGGAGAAGATCGAAGAATTCCTCAAGCACTACGAAGAAATCAAGGCGAAGCGCAGCAAGTCTTAAGCTGAGCAGTTCATGCCATAAGAGAGGGCGTTGCAGCAATGCGACGCCCTTTTTTTTGTGTTTGGTGCAGTACTTAAAAGCTGGAATGCCGGCGCCTTCCTGATCTGTTCCGTCGCGTCAGGGCAGGTTCCATCCTTTCTTCTTCATATCCCGGTAGAGTGTTCCGCCGAAGAAACTGATGCCATAGGTGTAAACAGGTCCGTTGAAAGAGCTGCCTTTGAGGGTTGAAACCCGGAATCCGAGGCCAGCGGAGAGCCCGATATAGCGGGTGAGTTTGTAGATGGCAGTGAACTGCATTTCGACGGGTATGAAGAACGGACGTTTGCGCTGTTCGGAGACGCCGTTGCGGAAGCGTTCGCGGTACGCGATGCCGATACCCGCCTGCACGGGGAAAGCCAGCTCCCAGCGATCGTCTTCATAGATGCGCCAATCGACAGTCTGGCCCCAGTAGCTGAAGTTGAGCCTGCTGCTAACGGTGTCGCCGGGCAAGGTATAGCCCTGGCCGGGAACGGGTTTGCCAAGGGAATAGATTCCGGTGTAGAGCCGCACAGTGCCGCAGTCCATCCCGACGCGGAAGCCCATTACCCGTGCCGGTGAGCCGGCAATGAAGGAGTTGCGGCCGTCGAGACCGATGGCGAAGCTGCCTCCGTTTTGCAATGCCGTGCGGATGCTGTCGATCGGATTTACCTGTGCTGCCGTTTTCCCCATTGCCAAGCCGGCTGCCAGCAAGGTGAGGAATATCTTTTTGCGGGTATGGATGGGGAAAGGCAGGACCTGCATGATAGGGTTAACGCAGAAAAGGCAGGTTTTGGTTTTCAGAAAGCATGGCCGGGCCGGTCGAAACATTCCATGAGCAGGAGGCAACCGCTCTCGTAAGTGATCTGTACAAAGCCCTCGGCCAGCACGTGGTTGCTGCTGCCGGTGCGCGCAGGTTGTTCCAGGCTTTCATCTTGTAAAGGGTAGGCCAGGTTTTCGGTACGGATGCCTTGGGCAGCCGGCACGGGTAGGAGCGAAACGGGAAAACCGGCAGGATACCATTTCTTGAAGGAATGGCGCAAGGGGAAAACACGCGAATGGTCGTCCCACAAAACCATGTCGATTTGACCAGCGAAGCGGGCCAAGGTGATGAGGTTGTTGAAGGTATGATCGGCACGGCGGCCGGTCGCCCAGACGATATTGCAGGCGCGGTGGTTTTTCTGCATCAGCCAGGCGATGGCTTTTTCGAGGTCGGTCTGGCTTTGATCGGGGGCGTAGACCAGTTCAACCGGGCCATACGATGCGAGGAGTGTCGCCGGGTCCGGACAGCTGTCGAAATCGCCCAATACGGCATCAATGCGGATGCCGCGCTCCAGTACCCGCGGCAGGGCACCGTCGAGTACCACCACGAAAGGGCTCCATTCCAATAATTGGCCGAGCAGCTCATCGGAACAAGCTTCCCCATTGGCGATGATCAGTGCCGGTTCCTGGTTTTCCCTCACAATATGATGCGACGACATGGACCTTGCAAAAGTACTGCCACGGCCGGTTCGCCTTTCTACCAGCTGCAGGTAAGAAAACTGAGGAAGCATACCTGTGTTACAAAGGCTTTCGTTATTTTTGAAAAGCCAAATTTCGTTCAAGCATGAGAATGTTTCTTTTTCTTGGCCTGCTGGGCTTGAGTGCCTGTGAAGGCAATCGTTACTGCACGCAGCAATTCGCAATGATTACCATTGAGGTGAACGGCGTGGTGCTTGACGATTATTACACCATCCGGCTGCGCACGGGCGATACCATCCGCCGCGAGAGGCCGATTGCTGACAAGTATTACGAAGTGCTGGACGACTTGTGGACGAATAAGATCAAGGAAAACGGCGAGTATTTCCTTTTTGAAGGAAAGGTCGGCAATGCAGTGCTCGTGCGTGAGCAGTTCAAGATCGGGCACGAC
>CANHTS010000172.1 GCA_947463435.1 Flavobacteriales bacterium
CAGGCGCAACCTAGAAGGCATTCACCATTTCGTGAGTTCACGCTATCTGCGGAATTATCTGGGAGAATTCTGTTACCTCACCAATCGCCGCTACAGTGGAAATCAGAAAATTGAACAAATGTTCGGTTTGTTCGTCAGTAAAGCATGGAACCTTCCTTACATAGTGGACGCTTCCGACTAATCTGAAATTGCCTTTTACCCCGATGGTAAATGAAAAGCCAATTCCTGCCCTAAGTATCTCCTAACCACTCGCACCTCGTTCCACCGATAACCATTCCTTTCGGATTCGGTATATCATCACGTATTTAAACGTCGGAGCCAATATGATCTTTCGTTCTCCAAATTTCCGTCCTGATAGCTATAGGAGTGGACTTTGACCCTCCTGACGTTTTTCTAATGAACGCTTCGGGTTCAATATTACTTTGACGGTCTTGCGCCGCATCTATTTTCACTGGCTTGAAATCAAGCCAAGCGCGGACTTTATTTGCTGAAAGATAGCATTCGTACCAAACAGCTACCGGGGTTCAATCACGGATTGCTGACAGAATGCAGCCAGAGACTTTGGTAACCTCCGGCATCCCAGCGGAGCAGTAAGGGATTTGCATTGCAGGGAAGGAATTCCATCACGGCTTCCGACATATTGCCTGCGGGCACGATGCGGTGGGCAAAACAGGGAATATCGGCGCCGTTAACGCTTATTTCTATTCTCCTTGGGAACATACCGCTTTCATCGGCTTTGATTTGCCAGGTTTCATAACGCGAGAATCCGTTGAAATGGAATCCCGTTAGATTACCGGGCATACGCAGCGATTCCAGCAACGGGTTACAGAACCACCAGCCCTGGCAATGGCCATTGAAGGCAGCTGGTTTCGAGCTGCAATAGTTCTGCGGATCGGGCCAGAAGGCAAAATCGGCGGTTCCTTGCGAGAAAAGGCTCAGGCAGGTCCCTTTGGCGATTGCCTGTTCGGGTGTTTTGCGGTAAAGCGCCCAGACGCCGGCTGTTCCGGCTGCATCGAAACGGTTGAGCCGGATGAGTAAGGTGTCGTCTACATAATCGTAGGTTTCAGGTGCTACGGAATCGACGTGCATGTAAACGTATTTCAGCACCGATCCGGTTTTGAGTGCCAGCGGGTCGGGCATTTCATCCAGTTGCCAAATTTGCCTGAGGCGGATGCGGAAGCCGATATCCATATACAGAATCAATGGGAAAGCAGAATCGCGGAGCACAGCGTATTTTACAGGTTGACCTTTCCAGCTTCCTTCAGCAAAAATTGCATCGACTGCCACAGCATCACCATTGTATTCGCACAAAAAGTTCTTCCCATTGGCGATGGCAGGGAGGCTGTCTGTTCGTCGGATCTGTGCTGTGCCGTCTGCATTGAGCATACCATAATCCAGGACGTCAGGCTTTTTCATGGCGATATAGCTTGATCCCTTGCCCGTGATTTCCCTATAAATCGTTTTGCTCCACCATACGCTCGCAGCCTCTTCCAGTTCGTAGGATGCGCTGCTGAAATAATTGAGTTGGGCATGGGCAGTGTCGAGTGCCTGCGAGGCTATGCTTACCTGACCATGCAAGCCATTTTCGTTACTCATGGCGAAGTTGAAGGTTCTGCCTTCTTCGCCGTTGTGTAGCACTTGTACCTGGAATTGGTAACGATCGGCATTCGTTTCCACTTCATACACATAAACCGTTGCTCCATTAGGCTGAGGCAATTGGCTTGCAGTTGCATTAAACAGGCGTTCGGCAATTATTGGCGCGGTAATGGTCTTAACCGGTCCGCAGGCTATTGGCAAAGCGGCTAACAAGAGCAGGGGGAAACAGCGCATGGAGACAAAATTAAGCGAAGAGGAAGTTTTATATTTATTTGGTTTTTCCGCAGCCTTTTTTACCGGCACAAACACCGATGAGTTCTAAATGGTGCATACCTTCCCGATACGATAGCACGAAGGGAGTCTGGCGATAGACAATGAAGCCGGCATCCAGGCTATGGTCGTCGCTTTGCACCCGGAATCCGTTCAGTTGGGTTTGCACACCGTTCACTGCGCAAGAATGTTCCCAGACGTGGTTGCCTTGCGGATTGAGCATTAGGGCTGCCGGCAGTATTTTTTTGTTTGAAACGGAAGGGAATGAAGTGAATGCATCGGCCAGCAACTGTGGAATCATGGAATCGGTCAGGCAAAGCCCGAGGGGCGGGAAGGGTGAAGCCTGGCTGAAACTGCTTTTTGCGTTGGCCGGATTGAAATAGAAGTCGGTCAGATCGCCGGAAGCAAGGCGGCCGCGGCTCAGCAGGTAAACCCGGGCACGCAGCACGGTATCGGTTTGGAAAAACTGAACCCGGAAGGTATCGCTGCGGTATTCCCATGGGCCGTTGTTTGACTTTACGGGACGGTAGTAGTGATAATCGAGATGGTTACCGGGAAACAGTGCGGGCAGCACTGGCAGGCTGTCGAATTGCCAATAGCGGGCGAGGCCCATGTCGTGGCCGGCGAAATCGTTCCAGGCGTAGATCAGTTGCGGGCTTCCGTCCGGAAAGTTCGGCCCAAGGCGCAGGTGGGCACGCTTCTCCTGCCAGACTCCGGTGGGAACAATCCGCTGAACACCATTGTATTCAATGAGGTAATTCTGATCGCGCAACTTTTTGAAAGGCGTGTTCAGGACGGGAAGGAACAGCAATAGGGAATCACCGGTGGCTTCGAAGGCTTTGATGGTTTTTTCGACTGATATCTGCGCGCTGCCCTGACGGTTGAAGCTATCGCTGAGTCGTCGGCTCATGCAGAGTGCCGTATGCTTGTTGAGTCTTGTTTCTTGTGGCTCGAAAGCGCTGAGGATAGCCGGAGCATCGGCCAGTGCATCGGCCATCATTTCAAGATGCCAAGGGCGGCCGGCCGGTTGCTTGTTGCTTTCAAGGCGCATTTGAAAGGCGGTGTATTCCGGGTGAAAGGCAAGCACTTGTGCAAAGAGGCTGCTGCTGTCGTTGCTGTATTCGAGGAGGGTAGCGGCATTGGGTTTTGGGGGAATGCCGTTGGGGTATTCCGGCACTTGTTGGGTTTTACAGGCAGCAAACAGAAGCAGGGCGAGCAATGGTAAGCGCATTGAAAACGGTGCCATGAGGGGCAAATATATTCTCGCGGAGGGTTCGGGCCTTAATTTGGAAATTCGGTGTATATTTGCGGCACTTTCCATAAGAAAGGGGACCCGGAAAGTCCCCTTTTTTGTTGGCACAGCGATGGGCAGAATCAGCGAAATATTGCGCAAACTGGCAGAAGAAGCCGTTGAAGGTACCGATATGTTTGTTGTTGGTGTACATCCGAATAGCACGGAAACGCTGATCCGGATTCATATCGACGCAGACAGCGGGCTTAACATGAAGCGGCTGGGTGAGGTTTCACGGGCCATATCACGCCGTGTGGACGAAATAGAAACCGGTGAACAGCAGTTTACGATGGAGGTGTCTTCGCCCGGTGCCGACAAGCCCTTGAGCATGCTGCGCCAGCTGCCGAAGCATATCGGTCGCAAGCTGGACATCCTGAAGGTGGATGGAGAACGACTTATTGCCGTTTTCAAGGCATTGGAATCTGAAACGCTGGAGTTGGAAATTCCTTCGGAAAAGAAAGGCCGCCCGGGCACACCCGCTGTCCTGGCCTGGTCTGATATCAAAGAATTGCGGGTACATATTGGAAAATAACCCTACGCATTAACCCATTTAAATCCCATGGCCAAGAAAGAAAAAGCAGTGGAGCCCGGCATTAATCTCGTCGATTCCTTTTCGGAGTTTAAAGAGTTTAAGAGCATCGACCGTGCCACCATGATCCGCGTGCTCGAAGACGTGTTCAAGAGCATGCTGCGCAAGAAATACGGACCAGACGCGCAATTTGATATCATCATCAATACTGAGACCGGTGATATTGAAATGTTTCACAACCGCCTGATTGTGGAGGAGGGTGAAGTGGAAGATCCGAATCTGCAGATTGGTATCACCGAGGCCCGCGCGCTCGAACCCGATTACGAAGTTGGGGAAGAAGCGGTTGAACAGGTATTCCTGGACGATTTTGGCCGTCGGAGCATCCTCAATGCGCGTCAGGCGCTGATGAACCGTATCCTTGAACTTGAGAAGGATGAAGTTTTCCGAAAATACAGCGTTAAGATTGGTGAAATTATAAGCGGAGAGGTTTATCAGATCTGGAAAAAGGAACTGATGATTCTGGATGATGAAGGCAATGAATTGGTGCTGCCGCGCAACGAAATGATCCCTTCCGATTTGTACCGCAAGGGCGATTCGCTGCGCGCGGTTGTAAACCGGGTTGAGATGGACAAAGGCAGTCCGCGTATTGTGCTTTCCCGCACCGCACCTGAGTTCCTGGAGCGTCTGTTCGAGTTGGAAGTACCTGAAATTCTCGACGGCCTGATCACGATCAAGAAAATTGTACGCGAGCCCGGCGAAAGGGCGAAGGTGGCTGTTGAAAGTTACGACGACCGCATCGACCCTGTTGGTGCTTGTGTAGGCGTGAAGGGTTCACGTATACACGGAATTGTGCGGGAGTTGCGCAACGAGAACATCGACGTTATCAACTACACCACCAACAATTCGCTGTTGATCCAGCGTTCCCTTTCACCTGCGCGAATCACGAACATCAAGCTCGATGAAACGAACAAGCGGGCTGAGGTTTACCTCGAAAGCGATCAGGTTTCACTTGCCATCGGCAAAGGTGGCCACAACATCAAACTGGCGGGCAAGCTTGCCGGTTATGAGATTGACGTTTACCGTGTAACCGAGGAGGCTGACGACGACAGCGACGTGGAACTGGACGAATTCAACGACGAGATTGCCCAGTGGATGATCGACGAGTTGAAGAAAGTGGGATGCGATTCTGCCCGCGACGTATTGCGCCGCAGCACGGAGGAACTTGTTCGTGTTACCCAGCTTGAAGAAGAGACGATAGTAGAGATCAAAAAGATCCTGCAATCGGAATTCGAATAAGGACAAAAACGTTCGAAATGCAGAAGGGAGGCCGAAAACCTCCCTTTTTGCTTGTCTGTGCCTGTTGGTATTGCAGAAAATTGGGGCTAATTTTGCGAGATTAACCGGGAATGGCGGATAAAGAGTATAGATTAAACAAAGTTGCCGCAGAGTTGAATATCAGCACTGCCAACCTGGTGGGACATCTCCAGAAAAAAGGTTTTCAGGTGGAAAACAAGCCCACCGCGAAAATCAGCGATGAGATGTACCAGGTGTTGCTTGCCGAGTTCAGACAAGATAAGGCAATCCGCGAGGAGTCCCGCCAAATCCAGAAGCAGAAGAACGAAGACAAGCCGGTTCCACCGCCGAGCCTGAAGACCTTGAACCGTCCCTTGCCGCGCAAGGAAGAAGTTGAAGAGAAAGCCGAACCTGCAGTTGTTCCGCCGGCACCACCTGTTGAGGTAGTAGTTGTTCCTGAGCCGGTACCGGTTGTACCTGTAGTGGAAACTCCGGTTATGCCGGTTGAAGAAGCACCACGCAAGGATGAATTGCCGGGTCTGGTGGTATTGGGCAGGATAGAAAACCTGGAAGCTCGCCCCAAAAAGAAGGATAAGGAAAAGGAGAAGCCTGCTGCAGAAGTGAAGCAGCCAGTGGTTGAGAAGAAGGAAACTCCGGTTAAGGAGGAGTCGAAGCCAGTGGAAGCTCCTGTAGTGGAAGTACCTGAAGTGAAGGTGCCTGAAGCGAAGGAGCCCGAGGTAAAGACACCCGAAGTAAAGGTTCCGGTAGCTGAAGAGAAGCCTGCAGAGGTTCCGGTAACGGAGGTTCCTGCTGTTGAGCTTACAGAACACAAGGTTGAGGCACCTGTAAC
>CANHTS010000173.1 GCA_947463435.1 Flavobacteriales bacterium
CAAACCAAGACTTCGCTGTTGTTCCATATACCACTACACCAGCCACCTGATGCCTTGCACTTATTGCCGGGGCAATGATCCCTCCCATGGAATGACCGAAGATGATGATTTGGTTCGTGTCCACATAGGCGAGCGACTTCAACTTTATCAACCCGGCTTCAAAATTCTCAACTTCATCCAGCAGGTCGCATGATGTGCAAGGAGGCGTATTCCGGCTGTCTCCCAATCCGCTTTTTTCTATGCGCAGGGTAACGTATCCGGCATCGACATATGCGTCTACAATGCGCTTGTAGGGGTGATCATTTGAAAGTTCGTCGATGCTGGTGCAAGTATATCCCGGAATAAACAGCATCGCAGGCATCTTTTCCTGCTTAAATGGTTTGTTGATGATGACGCGCAATTGTCCGCCTTTGTAAGGGGCTTCATCGTAGATTACAGCTGCATTGTCATCGGTTTCGTAAGGCCTTGCGACAACTTTTGCTTTCAGGGCAAGTTTCTTCTTGCCGCGAAGAACCGTCAGCTGTATTTCTTTACCCGGTTCGTAGCCCATAAACCGATCGATGAATTCATCGGCCGATTGAAAGCCTCTTTCCCCAATGCTGAGTATGAGGTCGTTTTCCTGAAGTTTCAGATCGACACTTGTTCCCCGCACAACCTGAAGAACCTTGCAAGCGGAAATGCCGTTTTCGGCTACGTATTCGATTCGGGCGCCAAACAAAGGCCTGCGCTGAAGCTGCGCGTTGGCATGCAAGGAAATGGCGAACAGGACCGCCAGAAGCAGTTTGCGAAACATGGTAACTTTTTATTTCGAAGAAACCACATCATTCCATGCGCCTGTTGTCAATAGTTGCTTTTTCTTGCTGCCCTTGGTGAGAGCCCAAATAGCTTTTTAAACGCTTTGGAAAAAGCCGAAACATCCGGGTAACCGTATCGGATCGCCGTTGAAATAATGTCTTCTCCTGACAACAAGTCATACTTGGCAAGCTCAAGTTGTTTACTTTTTTGGTACTTGTAAGGAGAAATTCCGAATACAGATTTAAACACCCGAATGAAGTGATACTTTGAAATACCTGCCTGCAAAGCCATGGTATCCAGGGAAATATTCTCGCTTAGATGCTGATCTATAAATGCCTTGGCCTCGAGCGCAGACCTGAACAATTCCTCGTTCGTCCTGAGCTTCTTGAATTCGAGTTTGGACAAATGGTCAAAAACAAAACGCTGATCGGCAACAATGGATTCTGCAAGGCTGTAGAACAAATCATTCTTTTCGAAATCACTGACGAAGGTGCCGCTGCTTATCTTTCCACTGATATCCAGAAGTGCATATCCCAACCCCGTATTTTGAACATTGTAGCGATTGACAAAAAACTGGTCTGAAAGCAAAAACTCCCTCAATTCCGAACCGTTGACAGCATAAAATTCCGCCACTTCAGCAATAATCCCTGACGATATGTCAATGCAAAGGCCTTTAACAGAAGAGGTGTTATTGATTTGAACTGTGGACTTGGTGAATTCATTCCCGATGATGTATTCTCCGACCCTTACACTGTATTTTTTGTCATTTGCGAAATAAATTTCTTCCCCCGAAACCACATATTTGACCCCAATCCCACTGAAAGGACAATCTGAATCCAACTTTTTAAAGTCAGAAAACCGAATTGCATTTCGATCCTGATCAGTATAGATAACCTGGTTCATTTTCTCCCCTTCAGATCATGCCGGTAAAATCACCCATTGCATCGGCTTTCCTGTTACCGGCGCTTGCCATGATCGGACCGGGTTGACTTTGTTTCCCAATTTGGTATGCACATTGGTTGACGCATGGGCAGTGAAATAGTTACAGTTAAAACCCAACACAAGTTGGCAAAAACCGTCCTACCGGTGGTGTTTTCAAATTTATGCAATAGCGTTCTGATGGCAAGGTCTGCTGATGTCAAAGGATAAGCATTGGCACAACTGTCTTGCGCGGTTTCACACGCAATCGCACATCTTTTCAAAAAAACATTGCCCCGTATTCCCTGATCAGTCAATGCCTGAACGCACCGCCCCATGGTTCAACCCGCCTGCTGCCGCCGGCGCTCACGCGCTTCCGGTGCCAGCGTGGATGCCAGCATGGAACCGGCGAGTACCAACACGATGAACAAGAGGCTCCATACGTGGTTGAAGCCTACGCTCTCCAGCCAGTGCTCGAAGAACATCTTCGTGCCGATAAACACGAGGATCACCGCCAGTCCGTATTTCAGGTAACTGAACAGGTGCATGATGCCCGACAGCATGAAGAACAAGGAACGCAGGCCCATGATGGCGAAGATGTTCGAGAAGAACACGATATGCGGGTCTTTGGTTACACCGAAAATGGCCGGAACGCTGTCTACGGCGAAAATCAAATCGGAGAACTCCACCATCAACAGCACCACGAACAAGGGCGTCACCATGGTTTTCCCGTGCTTACGCAGGATGAAATGGTAGCGCACGAAGCGCGGATACACATTGAAGTACTTGCCAGTGAGGCGTACAATCGGATGGTTCTGGGTATCGATTTTCTCTTCCTTGTTTCCGCTGAAGAACAGGCTCAGTCCGGAATACACCAGGAAGCCTCCGAAGACATACAGCAGCCAATGGAACTGTTCGATCAGGGCCGCTCCGGCGAAGATGAAGACGAAACGGAAGATGATGGCGCCCAGCACCCCCCAGAGCAGAATGCGCTTGTAATACTTATCCGGAACGCTGAAAGAAGAGAATATCAGCAGAATCACGAACAGGTTGTCGACGCTGAGCGAGTATTCGATGAAGTAACCGGTCAGAAACTGCAGGGTGATCAGGCTGCGGAAGCGCGCAAAGGAACCTTCCGGATCGGCGGCATCCACTTCAAAGCGTTGCTTGTATTGCTGGCTGTATTCCTTTAACTGATCGGTGTTTTCAAACCCGTGGATCCATTCTCCTTTGATGTACAGGAGCATTGAAAACAGCAAGGCGCAGCTCACCCAGATGGCAGTCCAGCCCAGCGATTCCTTAAACCCAACCGGCTTATCGTATCCCTTGGAGAAAATACCCAGATCGATGAGCAAGACGGCGACAACGAAAATGAGGAAGGCTACAAAAAAGAGGGTTTGGGTTGAAGCGGCGTCCATCTGCTGCAAAAATAGGCAAGTGCAGGTGAAGGCAGACGGCAATCAGCGGTCTTCGCAGACAATTTGTGCGGCATCTTCTGCCACCTGTGCTGCAAGGGCAACGCCCATACCGCTCATACCGGCACAGATTACCTGATTTGCGTCGATTCTTTCAACCCGCGGCGCACGGTGCACACCCATGCTCATGGTTCCGCCCCAGGCCATGTCGATTTCGGCTGACATGCCAGGTAAGATCACAGCATTGAGAAACGTAGTGAGCGCCTCCCAAACCGCTCCGCCGGTTTCCGGACTAAAATTGTGCTCCCCTTCCGGATCCACATCGCGGAAGCCGCCCAGCAGCAAACGGTTTCCTTTCAGCGTTCTGAAATAGGTATAACCGGCGTTGAAGAAATACGCTCCGTTGAGCTTCAAACCTTCTACCGGCCGGGTGACCAAGACTTGTCCCCTGGCCGGTGCATGGCTGTCGAAAGGCAGGAATTTCCCGGCCCAGGCGTTGGTACACCACACGATTTGCCTTGCGCGGATGGCATGGCGCCCGGCCTGGATTTCCATGCCGTCGGTGGCAGCTTCAACCCGGGCAATTTCCATCCCGCCGTACAGCTCGACACCTGCTTCCAGCGCGCGTTGACGCAATGATTTCAACAGCAAATCGCTCTCCACCACACCTTCGTGCGTGTTCCGTATGCCAAGTGCCGTTACCTGCATATTTAGTCCTTGGGTTGGTTCCGGCCGCAGCGTTTCACTTTCCCCGGTAATTCCTTCAAAAAGCCGGTTTACGGTTTCCAGCCTGTCGATGGCCTGCGCTTCCCTTTCCCGGGTGATAAACACTTCCAGGCTGCCGGAGCGTTGAAACCCGATGGCCTGATCGCCCATTTTTTCGCGCAGTCGCTGCAAGCCGCGGTAACGCTTTTCCGCCAATTCCAGCGCAGCCGCTTCACCGCCGCGGTCGATATCTTCCAAAAACTCTGTCAGACTTCCAAAGCAGGCAAAACCCGCATTCCGGCTGCTGGCGCCCAGTGCCAGCGGATCGCGGTCGAGCACGATGACGCGCCAATCGGGATTCCTGCGCTTTATGGCATCGGCCACCTGCAATCCGGTGATTCCCGCGCCGGCAACTGCCACATCTACCTTATCCCAAAAGCACTTTTCCCACCAGGAAAAAGGCGTGTTGACCGGTGAAGCGTAATCGTTGTGCATAGCTGTTCAGCGGCTGCAAAGAAAAGTAAGGGTCATTGTAAAACGCGCCTTGATGACGGGTCTGCGCTTATTGGTCTGTGAAGCAGTAGAACAGCCGGTTACTTCTGGAGCTGTGCATCCTGGCCCCGCATTGGTTCAACCGCATAACCCTGGCGCCGGAGTGCGGCTACCAATCCGCTCGGACCGGCCAGGTGGGCAGCTCCTACGGCAACAAACTGGGAGGATCCGCGCATCAATGCAGGCAGTTGCAGCATCCAGGCATTGTTGCGGTCGTCGAGCATGATACGCGCGGCGTCCATGGGCATGGAATCGCGCACCTCGTCTTGCACGCCTGCCCAAAGCGAATCGAGATCGGCCACATAATAGGCATGTATCATCTTCCTGAAGTTGTCGCCGTAACGGTTGATGTTCCGGCTCAGCATGATCAGGTCTTGGGCTTGTTTGCTTTCTTCGGTATCAAGGAACAGGAGTTTCAATTGGTCATCGACTGATTCCAGCGCGGTGACAGGCTTCTTCAGGCTGTCGGCCATGAGCTCGAACCATGCATCGATTTCCTTTCCTTTGAATTGGTTCACTGTGCTATCCCATTCCCGGGCATAGGCGGCCATCAGCATGGTACTCACCATGGCCGGCTTCATTTGATCGAGTTCCTGGAGCCGGATCCCGTAAAAGCGATGCAAGTCGTTGCTCAGCGCCTCATACACGGCCGTATCGAGCATGGCAGACAAACTGTTGTCATGCATGAGCATCAAAGGTGCGAGCTTATAAGGATCTGCCTGGGAAAGCCGTACTTCAATGATAACACCTTTCGACTCTTTGAATGCGCGCATCACCGAAGGAAAAGCATCGAGATAACTGTTGCCGAGCAGATGATAGGTTCCAAAGAGATAGGACGCTTCCTTCAACCCCTTGCCGCTCACCTTGTACAGGAAAGGCTGCCGGTTTTGCTGTGCATGCAAAGACCAACCTGTCAACAGGAAGGCAAAGAGCAGGCAGCGTTTGAAGCGTGTCATCAGGTTTGTTAACGGAAAAATCCGTGCCATTATTTCAATAACCGGCCAGCAGCCTGTGGGCTTCGGAAAGCAGGCGTTCCGGGTCGATGGGCACCACGCCGGTGTATTCACACACAATGCCTCCTGCCAGGTTGCTCAGTGCCGCCAACACCTTGATATCGGTGCTGAGCGCTAAACACAACGCAGCCACGCTGACAACGGTATCTCCGGCGCCTGACACATCGGCGATTTGCCGCACATGGGCCGGAATCAGGTATTCCTGACCGCGGCCCTGGATCAGCACACCGCGCTCAGACATGGTAACCATAGTAATTTCATTTCCCAA
Source organism: Flavobacteriales bacterium (assembly GCA_947463435.1). Classification (GTDB taxonomy): domain Bacteria; phylum Bacteroidota; class Bacteroidia; order NS11-12g; family UBA955; genus REEB481. Next base: position 5,667 of record CANHTS010000173.1, read on the forward strand.
TTCCGCTTGAAGGCGTGCAATGGCTTCGCGCACTTTTTCCGGATTGTTCAGATCTTCGGCGATGTTCAGCCCTTCGCGGATTTCCTTCAGATTGGGCTTGAACAAGGTTACGCCTTTATAAGCCA
>CANHTS010000174.1 GCA_947463435.1 Flavobacteriales bacterium
GGACAACGATCGGGTGAATCTCTTGTCCAACCTCATCACCTTGTTGATTGTGTTGCCCTGGTTGGGGTAGGCAGGGCGGCGGCGTTTGGGGCCGTTTGGTTGCTACACATGCTTATTGCAAATATTGTATTTTGTTGTATTTTTGGGTTGATAAGTGTGTTTGATGTCGTTTTAAGTGTTTAGTTGTGAAGAATTTAGAAACGGAAATTAGCTTCAAGATCATCGGGGCGGCAATAGAAATGCACAGAGTGCTTGGCCCTGGATTATTGGAATCTGCTTATGAAGCAGCTCTGGCCCATGATCTCCGGGAGCTGGGATTAAAAATATCAACCCAGGTGCCCATGCCATTGGTTTACAAGGGAATCAGGCAGGAAGTTGGATTTCGGATTGATTTATTGGTGGAAGACAAGGTTGTAGTTGAGATTAAGTCATTGGAAAGACTTGCGCCGGTGCATTATGCTCAAGTCTTGACCTATTTGCGCCTCTCGGAGAAACGCTTGGCGCTTTTAATAAACTTCAATACCAAAGTCTTAAAAGATGGAATATTCCGGATTGTGAACAATCTGTAGTTCAGAGTATTGAGAATAGGTTCACGCAGAGCCCGCAAAGGTGAAAACACGCAAAGACCGCAGAGAAAGCAGATTCCGGATGTCTTTGCGTTCTCTGCGAGCTAACCCAATCTGGCCGAAGCTTGGGGGTATACAATGTATCCAGAAATCTGTTACCAGCAGGCCGTCTCTGCGCTCTTTGCGAGAAACGGTGATTAAAAAAGGTTCACACAGAGCCCGCAAAGAAGAAAACACGCAAAGCCCGCAGAGAAGTCGGAGCCGGAATGTCTTTGCGTTCTCTGCGTGCTATCCGGATTCAGTCGAAGGCAGGCAATTTCAAACTGTACTAAACTCATGTTGCATGCAGGATGCCTTTGCGTTCTTTGCGTGAAATAATTCTAAGCCAAGGTTCACGCAGAGCCCGCAAAGGGGAAAAAACGCAAAGACCACAGAGAAATTGCAGCCGGAATGTCTTTGCTTTTATGCGAGAATAGGGATAATCTGATTCATCGATCCAGAAGTCGAAGCAGCAACGAAGAAGAGGTAGGCCACCATGGCCGACGATACAAATGAATTTGACGGAATTTGGTGGAAAGGCCTGCAGCGTGGTATTACTTTTGATATTCTCCTCCTGATGATGAAACGCGTGTTGAAAGTGTTGGGCATCGGTGCCCTGGTTCTGGTGCTTGCCCTGTTGGCGCTGCCATTTCTCTTCAAAGGGAAAATCATCCGGATGGCGCGGAGCTATGCCAACGAAGCCGTTAACGCCCGTATCTATATCTCCGACGACATTTCCCTGAGCCTGTTCCGCAGCTTCCCCAACCTGAGCGTGGGCCTCGACAGCCTGCAGGTGATCGGCGTCGATTCCTTTTCCAACGACACACTCCTGCATTGCCAGAACCTTCGCCTCAGCCTCGACCTGATGTCGGTGATACGCGGCGAAAAAATCGAAATCCAACGCATCGCCCTGCAAAACCCCAGCGTATTGCTGCGCGTGTTGCCCTCCGGTAAAGCGAATTGGGATATCGCCAAAGCCGATTCCACAGCCACCGATACTTCCACCAAACCTTCTTCCTTCAAACTGAGCCTCCGGGAACTGAAGATTGACAAAGGACAACTCGTTTACGACGACCAGTCGCTGGGCTTTTACACCGCCCTGCGCGATTTCAACCATACCCTGCGCGGCGACTTCACCAGCGACAAATTCCTGATGCAAACCGAAACCCGCGCGGCCGACTTCACCCTGGGTTACGGCGGCATCAACTGGATCAGCCATGTGAAAGCCGATATCCTGGCCGACCTGGACATGGATATGCCGGCATCCAAATACACCTTCAAAAAAGGAGACATCAAGCTCAATGAGCTGGGTCTGAAAGCCGACGGATTTGTCCAAATGCTGCCCGAATCCATCGACATGGATATCAAATTCGCCGCCCTCCAGAATGAGTTCAAGGCCTTCCTGTCCATGATTCCGGGTTTTTATACGGCCGACTTCAACAAGATTCGCACAGCAGGACAGTTGGCCCTGAACGGTGGCATCAAAGGGAAGTACACCGAAACAAGCCTCCCGGCTTTCAACCTCGACCTGAAAGTGGAAAAGGGCATGTTCCATTACCCGGACCTGCCGTATCCCGCCTCCGATATCAACCTGGCCCTGCGCTTTGCGAATCCCGATGGCAATCCGGATCATTCTGAAATAGACCTCAAATCCTTGCGCATGGTGGTTGCCGGCGAACCTTTCACTGCAGCCATGTTGCTCAAAACACCCATTTCCGATCCCGACCTCAAAGCGAGCTTCAACGGCCGCCTCGATCTGGCCAAAATCGCCGGTCTGATTCCCCTCGGCAAAGGCGTTCAACTCAGCGGATTGCTGGCAGCCGACCTGCGTGCCATCGGTCGCTATTCCAGCCTTGCGCTCGGTAAATACCAGCAGTTTGAAGCCGCCGGTCAGTTGGGCATAGATAAACTGAATTATACCGTGCCTGGTTCACCTGCCCTCTCTATCAACACACTGAAGCTGGCATTTACGCCGGCCGAAGTTTCCATGCCGGTTTGTGACGGTAGTTATGGGAAGTCTGATTTCCAGGCCAGCGGTAAACTCGATAACCTAATCGGGTACGCTTTGGGCAAGGAAACCCTGCGCGGCCGGATTCAACTCAACAGCCGCTATTTCGATTGCAATGAACTGATGAGCGGAACTGCTTCGTCAGCTGAAGCCGCTGCGGATGATACAGGCGCGTTGCAGGCATTGGCCTTACCGACCAACCTCGATCTGGCGCTGGGCGTGAAAGCCGGAAGCATCCGCTACGACAACCTGAAACTGGATGCCGTGGAAGGCAATGCTAGGCTGTATGAAGGCAAGCTCGATCTGCAGGGCTTGAAAGCCAATCTGTTGGGCGGGCGTGTGGCATTCGATGGCACTTACGACGGCCGCGATGTGCAGAATCCGTTTGCCGGTATGCATATCAAAGCCGAATCCATCAGCATTCCAGAGAGCTATGCTTTTTTCGGCACCGTGCAGCGCTTTGCCCCGGTGGCCAAACATGCACAAGGATTGTTTGATTGCGAACTCGATGTCAAATCGGTACTCGATGCCCACCTGGCGCCTAAATACCCAAGCATGAATGTGCAAGGGAAGCTGAGCATTAGCCAGGCCGCCCTGAATAACCTGGAAATCCTGAAACGCCTCGCAGCGCAATTGAATGTGCCGGCGCTCGAAGCCCTCACGTTGAAAGACCTCCGCTTCGGTTTTGAAATCCTCGACGGCCAATTCCGCCTGAAAGACTCACTCGCAGTTCCCCTGGCACAAGGCATGCGCATGCGTTTGGGCGGTGGCGCCGGTTTGGACGGAAAGCTGGCCTATGGGGGCCATATGATGGTTCCTTCCAAACTCCTCGGCTCCGGGCATAAGCTTCTGAACGATTGGAAAAGCCGGGCATCGGATAAAGGCATGAATGTAGATGTGCCGGCCATGATACCGGTAGATCTCGGTATCAGTGGAACCTGGCTCCAGCCCGATGTAAAAATTGGTCTCCGCTCGGCCGCGCGTTCTGTCGGGCAGGATCTGAAGGATCAGGCGAAGCAGCAGCTCGAGGAACAGCGTCGCCAGGCAGAGGCTCGTGTGCGCGACAGCCTGGACAGGGTAAGGCAACGTGCCGGTGCAGAAGCCGATCGCCTGAAACAGGAAACCGAAGCCCGTGCTGCCGAAGAGCGCCGCAAAGCAGAAGAACGCTTGCAGGCTGAAAAACGCAAGGCAGAGGAGGAAGCCCGCAGACGCGCGGAAGAAGAGAAGAAAAAAGCGGCTGATAAGCTCAAAGAGCGACTCAGAACCGGAACCGGCGGAGGCGGATTGTGAACAACAACGCGCGCCTGGGCCTGCGCTTCATGTTGCTTTCGGCCCTGTTCTTCTCCCTCATGAACGTAATGGCCCGCCTGGTGCCCCGCATCTCGGCGGTTGAACTCGCATTCTTTCGCAGCATCGTAACTGCAACGCTGAGTTTCAGTATTCTTCGCATCAAAGGAGAATCGGTGTGGGGAAACCGGCCAAGTTTGCTTTTACTGCGGGGTTTGTTCGGTACGGTCGGACTGATACTCTATTTCAGCACGCTCCGCGCGATGGATCTCGCTACGGCCGTAGTGATTCAATATACTTCTCCGCTGTTTGCGGCTTTGATCGCGTGGCTGGTGCTCGGTGAAAAATCCTACCGCCTGCAATGGCTGTTTCTCGGCGTTTGCCTGGTCGGTGTGGCCATGGTGAAAGGTTTTGGGGAAGTGGACACCGGCTGGTTCGTCATCGGTATCGTCAGCGCCATGTTCAGCGGCATGGCATACAATGTGATCCGCAAGCTAAAGAATACCGAATCGCCGAATGTGATCCTATTTTACTTCCCTGTCGTAACCTTGCCCGTCACCCTGGTCTGGTTCTGGCTCCGGCCGCATGACTGGGTAATGCCTGTAGGGATCGAATGGTTCTATCTGCTTTTGTTCGGGCTTTGCACCCAGGGCGGGCAGTATTTCATGACGCGGGCTTACCAGACGGCAGCTGTAAACCAGGTTACCGCCGGAACCTATACCGGAGTCGTATACAGTCTCTTTTTCGGCTGGTTCCTGTTCAATGAATCGGTAAGCTGGATGGTCTTAGCCGGTATGGCCCTGATCGTAACCGGTATCATACTCAATACACGGGTACAGTATTGGATGAATAAGCGCAATGTGCCGCATCCGGAAACGCGCAATGTCAAGCCAATGTAAGGCTGAAATCCTCGTTGGTAAAGGGTTTCCGCCTTTTCTTCCGTAATTCCGCCGTTTCTTAAACAGGGTTGGCCGCTGCTGAAAGCTGACAGCACCGACACTTGCGCGGGGTGGATCTTTGGCATGTAACGGACGGCCTCGTGCCGTCTATTCCAGGCGCCAAAATCCATCCTATGAAAAGATCGATACGCACACTTTCCCTGAGCCTCCTGTTCGGAGCGACGATGAGCGCTCTCCAAGCGCAGCAACTGCACCGCTGTGGAACGGATGAATGGCATGCCGAAGCCTGCAAGGAGCACCCTGAAATAAAGGCCCGCGAGCAGCAGTTCAATATGCAGGCAGTCCAACCCCGCACGCAATTGCGCAGCGGCGTGCAGATCATTCCGGTGGTGGTGCATGTATTGCACGCAACAGCCTGGGAAGCGATACTGCTGTCTTTGAAGATTATATCCGGATTTACCAGGCTACACCCAACAGCGCGCTCGGGCTGCGGGAGTCTTTTGAAAGCTTCCGTCCGGCCGATTTTGAACTGCGGGTGATGCAGGCCGATACCTGGAGAAGAACAGCCAATACTGCCAGTTCCGGCGCCTTCAGCCTTATGGTACAGAACAACCGCAGCAAGCGCGGATTTCGTTACCAGCTGGTTTCCAAGCCGGTTGACGCATCAGCAACCCCGGCTATACTCAGCTTCCGCTATGCCTATATGCCGCGTTGGAATGCGAACCAGTCGGGCCCGACTAATGATATCCTCACCGTTCGTGCATCGGGCGATTGCGGCCGCACCTGGATTGGGCGTTTTACATCTACCGGCGGCAACCTCGCTACCTTGCCCGGTTCGCCTTTCTCTTATGAATTTATCCCTGCCGGCCGCGAAGCCTGGCGCGAAGTGAACGTGAACCTTTCATCCCTCAATGCTTCGGTTCGTGCCAACATGCAGGTGATGATCGAGTTCGTGAGCGATGGCGGCAACAA
>CANHTS010000175.1 GCA_947463435.1 Flavobacteriales bacterium
CCGCAAACGCAGCTTCGGCAACGACCGCGATGCTGGCACACGCAAACCGTACACGCGCCGCGAAGGCGAAGACCGCTGCACAGACCGCAAACGCAGCTTCGGCAATGACCGCGATGCTGGCACACGCAAACCGTATACGCGCCGCGAAGGCGACGACCGCAGCACAGACCGCAAGCGGAGCTTTGGCAACGACCGCGATGCTGGCCCGCGCAAACCATACACACCCCGCGAGGGCGACGACCGCGGGACAGACCGCAAGCGGAGCTTTGGCAACGACCGCGATGCTGGCCCGCGCAAACCATACACACCCCGCGAGGGCGACGACCGCAGCACGGATCGCAAGCGCAGTTTTGGTGGTGAGGCAGATAAACCGGTTCGGAAATCAGCTTATCCCAAAACGGAGGCACCTGTTTCACGTGGCAGGAAAGTGGCCACCGATGAGAAACCCTTGAGGAAAACCCGCGGCAAGCAGGAAAGCGCCCATGAACCGGCACCCAATTTCAAGGGTCGTGGCAAGGAATTCCGCAAAACCGCAGAACAGCGGGATAAAGAAGAAAATCTGGCAAGCGGACTGATTCGGCTGAACCGATTCATCGCCATGTCTGGAAAACACAGCCGCCGCGAAGCCGATACCATGATCAGTGAAGGGCGTGTAAGCGTTAACAATGAAGTGGTTACCGAACTAGGAACGCATGTTGGTCCGGAGGATTTGGTGAAGCTGGACAATCACCGCATTCGGGCTCAAAAGCCTGTTTACATCCTCCTGAACAAACCGAAAGGATATGTAACGACTACAGACGATCAAGATGGACGCGCCACGGTGATGGACCTTATCAATCTGCCGGGCTCCGAGAACCTGTTTCCTGTAGGAAGGTTGGACCGCAACACCACGGGCGTTTTGCTGATCACCAACGACGGTGAGTTGGCTCAGCGCCTGATGCATCCCTCTTTCGAGATTAAGAAGATCTACCGCGCCAAACTCGACCGCAAGCCATCCAAAGACCACATGCTTGCCTGGATTGAAGGCGTGGAGCTCGAAGACGGGCGCATGAGTTTCGAGCAGGTTGGCTTCGTGGAAAAGAACGATCCGAATGTGTTGGGTGTTGAAATCAAGAGCGGGCGCAACCGCATTGTGCGCCGCATGTTCGAACATTACGGATACGAAGTCAAAAGTCTGGACCGGGTGATGCTCGGCGAATTCGACAAGGTGAATCTCGGTCGTGGCCGCTGGCGTTTTTTGAACGACAAAGAATTGCGGGTGGTTGAGAAGCTCAAGGCCGCCGGCAAAAAGAAGCGCTAAGAACCGAAGAGGCTCGGGAAATCATCTTTTTTGCGCCGCGAAACAGGAACGGTGCAGCCGTCTTCCTTTAGGTAACGGATTCAGATCCTGAGGTTGATGATATGGGTGCACGGGCCGCGGAAGAAGCCGTGCAGACAGCGCAGGAATTCAAACTTGCGAAGGTTGCCCCAAGCATGCTTTTTGTTGCCGTTGATCACGGAGATGTTCTTGCGTATACACCGCGGCAAGAACCTCTGCGAGCCGGTGCTGTTATACTTGGGGTGAATCGTCCGGAAAAAGGAACAGAAAACGGCTGGGGCATCGACGGATGCCGCACGGGTTGGATAGCCGCTGGTCCGAACGGGCAATGGTTGCACGACGACAACCTGCTCCGCTTGCTGGAAAGGATGCAGCCGGAAACGGCCATGATCGACATGCCGATCGGCCTTAGCGGAAAAGGAGTGGAACGCACGGTAGAGCAGGCAGCACGCAAGCGTCTCGGCCGCAAAGCATCCAGCGTTTTTACACCGCCTTGCCGCTCAGCTGTGTATGCAACAGATTATCAGCGCGCGTGCGAACTACAGGAAGAGCAGAACGGCAAGCGCATCAGCATACAGGCTTGGAATATCGCGCCGCGCATCCGCGAACTCGACGGGCTGCTGCGGGAGTATGGATATTGGGTTCCACGTGTATTTGAATCGCATCCGGAGCTGAACTTCTGTTTGCTCAACGGCGGGCTTCCCATTCTTGAAAGCAAGAAAACAGCCGAAGGAAAGGCACAACGCCTCGCCTGTTTGCAGCAATACGTGCCCGATGTGTTGTTGCACTGTGAGAGCGGCCGGCAATTGTTCAAGGGGAAAGGTGTTCAGGCCGACGATTTGATCGACGCGCTTTGCCTGCAGCTCGTGAGCAGCCTGCAGCATACATGGCTTGAAGCGGGCGCACAGCAGGATGAATTCGGCCTGTTAATGGGGTTCCGGGTGCCGGCATCGCTATAAAAAAGCCGGGTACAGGCGATTTTTATGAAGCGACAAGCGTCATTGTCAGCACGTTGCCGCGAACCTGAGAAAATGCAGGTTTTAACCTGTCAAACATCAAAACAGCCAGCGAACCACTGCTTTTAGTTTTGCAAGACAAATTTAAGGCAATGAAAAAAGTACATGTACTCTTATGGTTAACCCTGTTTGCCCATGCCGCGAAGGCACAGCAGGCAGCCTTTAGCATACTGGGCAACGAACAGCGTTGCCGCGACAGTGTGTATCGGTTTCAGAACCAAAGCACCGGGGCAACGTCTTATTCCTGGGATTTTGGGGATGGAAGTCCGCTCAGCAAAGCCGTGAACCCTACCCATGTCTACACGGCGGCAGGAAATTATGTAGTGACTTTACAGGCGTTTTCGGGCGCTAATGTATCGGTAACGCGCAAAGGCGTATTTATCAAGAACCCGCCGTATGCCTATTTCAATATGAATTTTTATGGTGTGATTTTTCCGGGAACCGAATTGCGTTTTGAAAACTATTCCAACAATGCAGAGAGCCAGCAATGGACTTTCGGCGACGGGAAGGCTTCGCCCATGTTGCATCCGCGCCATGCTTACGCAGCTGCCGGCATTTACGATGTGCGCCTGGTGGTGTACAGCGGCTGTGGAGACTCAGCAGAGCATACCCAGCAGATTGTTGTGACAGACAGCGCCAGCCTGGAACCGGAAGCCGATTTCGCTGTCAACGGCCGGGTGTTTTGCCCGAACACCCCGGTAGAATTGATGCAATTTTCCGAGCATTATACCCGGCTGGAATGGGATTTCGGAGACGGTTCGCGCAGCACAGCAGAAGATGAATGGGTGTACCATTCATACACCGATACCGGAAGTTATACTATTAAGCTGTACGCTTACCGGGGCAACAAAGTGGATTCAACAAGCGCGAACATTCAGATCAGCAGAGACAAGCTGGAGTTGCCCATGCCTTCGCTGTCTCCGTACAAAATGCTCGGTGGTTCGTATGTGGTGGCCAATTGCGTGAACCTGCCGGTTAAGTTGCAGAGTTATTCAACCATCAGTGCCGGAACCAAGGTTTACTGGCGTATCAGCGACGGCCGCGTGCTGCAGGCCAAGGACACGTCAATCAGGTTTTCCGATACCGGAAATTACCGCGTGTGGTTTGTTCAGGAAAACAACTGCGGAGCGAAAGACAGTGTGGTGAATTGGGTGTACATCCGCAGCAGCAGCGTTTTCGCAGGCGTACCTGTCAATCTTCAAATCGCCCCGCTTACCGGTTACGTTTGCCCGGGTGGCGTAATTCGTTTGAATGCGCCGTACGAATTTGGAGGTAAAGTGAGTTGGAATTGGGAAATCAACGGTCAGACATTCAACGACACCGATCAGGTGGTGTATCGTGTTCCTGCGCGGGATACTGCTTTCATGGTAACCCTGCACCGCGTGCCGGATTGTGGTGCGGCGAGCAGCGCGAGCCGTATGGTGTTTGTGAGCAGCCGCGCGAACCCTTCTGCAGATTTCTTTGTAGAGAGTTATGTGCCCTGGTCGGGTCCAACGTGTTACCGCGACACCCTCAAGCTGAACGGAAACACCAGTGCCAATGCCGGCAATCCGGTGACCCATTTCTGGGATTTCGGCGATGGAAGCACCTCAACTGATGAAAAGCCCGTGCACGTGTTCACCAAACCGGGTTGGCACAGTGTGCTCCACGCGGTAACCAATAGCTGCGGCATCACGGAGTCATCTGTCCGTCCTTTCCAGACGCGCGCCAACGTGGCTCCCATGCCTCGATTCTACGCCATGCCTTATGAAGTGTGTTTCGGCGATTCGGTGATGTTCGACAACTTCACGATGGGAGCCGACAGCACCATCATCGACTACGGCGACGGGGAACGCCTGGTCTATACCGGCTTTAGCTTCCCGCATATTTTCCATACCTATCAACAGCCCGGCCGCTATAAAGCCCGCCTGTACGTCTTCAACAACTGCGCGGCAGATAGCGCTGAAACGGTGGTTTGGTTAAGGCAGCCGCTGGGCGCAACAATTCTCATGCGCGATACCATGGTCATGCCCGGCAGTACATTGGAGTTCCGTTTCAACCCGGGAAGCGCAACGTCACACCTCTGGCACCGGAGCGCTTCGGCCGTGGACACCACTTCTGCCCGCAGTTTCACCCGTCGATACGATCAGGAAGGCAATTACAAAGTTTACCTGTATAGTCGCGGGGCCTATGGCTGCACAGAATGGGATTCGGTCGGCATTCGTGTATCCGCCCAGAGCAGGATAGACATGCCGGAGAACAACGCTTTCCGTGCGGTATTGTACCCAAATCCGACGGCGGGAGCAGCACAAATGAAACTGCAGCTGCACCAGGCCACAATGGTTGAAATCAGCCTGCTCGATATGAACGGACGCCTGCTTGGAACCCTCGCACGCGGCCAAATGGCCAGAGGTCCCCACCATTTCGACATTCCTACTACCGGATTGGCACCGGGTGTGTACATACTGCATGTTTTAGCGGGTACACAGGAGGAAAGTATCCGCATACTGAAGCAGTAGTAACACGTTGGTTACCACACAGAAAAACACCGAAGCAGTTTTTGTTTCGGTGTTTTTTGTTTTGGGAATACCTACTTTCGGTTACTCAAAACGAAGATCATGCAAATAGCGGTATTTGGAACCGGTCAGGTGGGAAGAACCCTGGCCACGGCTTTGGCAGCTGCCGGCCACGACGTGTGCATGGGTTCGCGCACGAAAGACAATCCGAAAGCGGCAGAATGGGTGGCGGCCACCGGCGGAACCGCCTCGCAAGACGACTATGCGGGCGCTGCCTCGCGTGCCGGACTGGTGCTCAATTGCACACCCGGCAATGTGGCCCTGGAGGTGATGAACATGGCGGGCAAAACGCCCATGCGCGGCAAGATCGTCGCCGACCTTTCCAATCCGCTCGATTTCTCGCATGGATTTCCGCCCCGGCTGACGGTCTGCAACGACGATTCGCTGGCCGAACAATTGCAGCGCGCCTTGCCTGAGACGCTGTTTGTGAAGGTATGGAATACCATGTGGTGCGGCCTGATGGTGAACCCGGGGCTGCTGCAAGGCGAAAGGCATACCGTGTTTTGCTGCGGCAACGACAGCGGCGCGAAGGAAGAAGTGCGGCGCAGCCTGCTCGAACCTTTGGGCTGGAAAGCAGAGGATATCCTGGATTTGGGTGATATCAAGGCGGCGCGCGGGTTGGAAATGTACCTGCCTTTGTGGCTGCAGATATACGGGGCGCTCGGACACGGGGAGTTCAATATCCGGGTGGTGAATGGCCGGGCAGCGCAGCGGGCATAGGGTCTTTCCTGCGGAACGGTGGCTGAAATGATCATGCATTTTACTCTCATCCGGCCGGAGAACCGAGCGTGAGGGATAGGAGTGGAAAGCCCGGAGGCCCTGAAGCATGAAGGGCCGAGGACTTGCAAC
>CANHTS010000176.1 GCA_947463435.1 Flavobacteriales bacterium
ATCTGGGAGAATTCTGTTACCTCACCAATCGCCGCTACAGTGGAAATCAGAAAGTTGAACAAATGTTCGGTTTGTTCGTCAGTAAGGCTTGGAACCTTCCGTATATAGTGGACGCTTCCGACTAATCTGAAATTGCCGTTTCCCCAGCGGTTAAATCTCCTGCCATTCCCGCCCCAAGTCCTTCCCAACCTATCGCACCTCCTTCCGCCAACACAACATTCCTTTCGGATTTGGTGTCTCATCACTTATTCCCGACGTCCGAGCCAATAGGATCTCTCGTTCTCGAAATTCCCATCCCGATAGCTGCGGGAGTGGATTTTAGCCCCTGCTTACATTTTTTTAGGGGCGTTTCGGGTATAGGCTTGTTTTTCACTTTTTAACTCAAAATAAGCACTTGCTCTTGTCGCCATATGACATAGTGTCGCGAAAATTGGCGCAAATGGGTTAAAAACTGTCAAAAAGTCGCATTCATCACCCTGGCCCCAAACTTGAAAACGCTGAGGTACGAAAACGATGAAACACATGAAAACCATGCAACACACTCCGTTCCTCACTGCGGCCGACTTCTTTACACCTTTCTTCAGCCGTCAGGAAAACAGCGCAACCGCACAGGCTTTTGTGCCTCAGGCTGATGTGGTGAAAACCGAAGCCGGATTCAGCATCTTCCTTGCCCTGCCGGGTCTGGCAAAAGAAGATGTTCATCTGAAGCTTGAGGGAAATCTGCTGCGCATCAGCGGCGAACGCAAAAGCATAGTGGATTCAGAAAAGGCAAACCACCTGCGCAGCGAAATCCGCTTCGGGCAATTCAGTCGCAGCTTCAACCTCGACCGCGACCAACTGGATCTTGATTCTGTTGAAGCCTTGATGGAAAACGGTCTGCTCGAAGTGCGCATTCCTTTCCTTGCCAAACAACAGGCAAGGCAGATTGAAATCCGCTAAGCGCTAATTCGCCGATAGCCAACAACTAAGCCGGGACTTGTTTGGGAAGTTCCGGCTTTTTTGTGTCTCGCCGATAACCGTATGCTGCTATAATCCCAGGCTTATGTTCGGAGGCCTTGTGCCTGCTTAACTTCGCGGCATGGATAAACCTTCGCTGCCTTCAGGAACACGCGATTTTTCTCCGGCCGTGGTGGCCAGGAGGCGATTCATCACCGGTGCCATTGAGTCTGTTTACCGTTTGCACGGATTTTATCCGCTGGAAACGCCGGCCATGGAAAACCTCAGCGTACTCCTGGGTAAATACGGCGATGAAGGCGACCGGCTGGTTTTCCGCATCCTGAACAGCGGAGATTTTATGCAGTCTGTTCCCGATGCCGCCAAAGCAGAAGGCAGTACCAGATCCATTGCCCCGCATATTGCAGAGAAAGGCCTGCGCTACGACCTGACGGTTCCCTTCGCCCGATTTGTGGTGATGAACCGCCATGCCTTGCAGTTTCCTTTCCGCCGCTATCAGATCCAACCGGTATGGCGCGCCGACCGTCCGCAAAAAGGTCGTTACCGCGAATTTTGGCAATGCGATGCCGATATCATCGGTACCGACAGCCTGATGGCAGAAGCCGACCTGATGTCGGTTTTCCACGCCGGTTTTACGGCCCTGGGCCTGGGCGATTATGTGATCCGCATCGGCAACCGGAAGATTCTGGAAGGATTGGCTGCCCAAAGTGGCCGCCCCGAGCTTTTCCGTCCCATGGTAACAGCCCTCGATAAATGGGATAAAATCGGTATCGACGGCGTAAAGACACAACTCAGCGCAGCCGGTTTCACCGAAGCCGAAGCTGAGGCCATTGCATCTGCCTGCGAACGCCGCACCCTCGACGCGGCAGCCATCGACAACCTGGCTGCGCGTTTTGCGGATAATGCCACCGCTCTCGAAGGTGTGGATGAACTCCGCAGCCTCTTGTCGTTCGGAACCGAAGCCCGCATGGAATACGATGGTACCCTGGCCCGTGGCCTCGATTACTATACCGGCTGCATCTTCGAAGTAGAGATTCCAAACTCCGGCATCGGCAGCGTGGCCAGCGGTGGCCGTTATGCCAACCTGACCGGCGTTTTCGGCGTTCCAGGCCTCTCGGGTGTGGGAATTTCCTTCGGCCTGGACCGATTGTACGACGTACTCGATGCCCGCAACGGTTTCCCCGCCGATACCGGAACCGCAACCCAGGTGCTCTTCTGTCCGATGGATATTGCAGCACAGCCGCTCGCATTCCGTCTGGCCGCCGCCCTGCGCAGGAATGGCACGGCTGCCGAAGTATATCCGGACAATGCCAAACTCAAGAAACAGCTCGAACATGCAGGCAACCGCGGCATTCCTTTTACAGTGATCATTGGCAGCCAGGAAATAGAAACAGGGGAATTTACTTTCCGACACATGCTGAACGGTTCGCAGGAAAAGGTAACGGAACAAGAACTTTACAGCCGTTTCAGATCATGATATTCGAAGACCATCTGGGGGCGGATCAGCTGGAGGAGATCCTGCTGTCGGGCCGCCCGATCGAACCGGAAGCGGCCGTTTGGGAGCGCGTGGAAAAATCGCATCGCTTTCTGAGCAGTAAACTCGCCGAAGGCGGTCCACCCATTTACGGTGTCAACACGGGTTTCGGCTCATTGTGTCATGTGGAGATTCCGGAAGAGAAGCTCCGCGCCTTGCAGGAAAACCTGCTCATTACCCATGCTGCCGGCACGGGGCAATATGCGCCGTTCCGCATCGTGCGGCGTATGCTGCTCCTGAAGATACGCGCCCTGGCCATGGGATACTCCGGTATTAGTCCGGCGCTGCTCGAAATGCTCATTACCCTGTACAATGGTGGCTGGGCGCCAAAAGTGCACGAACAAGGTTCGCTGGGCGCTTCGGGCGATCTGGCGCCACTGTCTGAGCTTTGTCTGCCCATTCTCGGTTTGGGTATGCTGGAAAAGGAAGACGGCACGGTATTGAGCGGTTTCGAATGGTTGCAATCGGCCCGTTTACAGCCGCATGCCTTCCATCCTAAAGAAGCCCTTGCCCTGATCAATGGCACGCAGTTCATGTTGTCTTACGGACTCGAGCTGTTGGCAGCAGCCCGTCGCATCCAGCAAGAATTGCCCAAGCTGGCTACCTTGAGTCTCAGTGCCTGGCAATGCCGCGCAGATCCTTTCTTCCCGCATCCGCACCGCATCAGGCCACATGCAGGACAGGTGCAAACTGCTGCCGAGATCTATGCGCTTTTTACCCATGATGGAAAACATATCCCGACAGGCGTAGCCGTGCAGGATCCGTATTCATTCCGCTGCATCCCGCAGGTCCATGGCGCTTCTTACGATGCCATCGGATTCATCGCTTCGGTGCTGCAAACCGAATTGAATTCCGTCACCGATAACCCGAATGTGTTTGCAGAAGAAGGACTGGTGCTTTCAGCCGGCAATTTCCATGGTCAACCCTTGGCGCTTGCCCTTGATTTCCTGGCGCTTGCCCTATCAGAACTCGGTAGTATTTCAGAACGCCGGGTATATCTGCTGATATCCGGCCAACGCGGTCTGCCGCCTTTCCTGGCCGACGATCCGGGAACCGATTCCGGTTATATGATTGCCCAGTATTCTGCGGCCGCCCTGGCCAGTCAGAATAAACAGCTCTGCACGCCGGCCAGTGCCGACAGCATCGTCAGCAGCAACGGACAGGAAGACCATGTGAGCATGGGTGCCAATGCGGCTACCAAATGCCTGCGCGTATTGGAAAACCTGAAGCAATTGCTGGGAATCGAGTTTGCTGTGGCGAGCAGGGCCATCGCCCTTCGCGCTGATTTGCATTTGCACGACGATGTGCTTGAGCTGCTAAAACTTTGGGAAGTACCGGATCACAATCGGGTGCCGATGGAAAGCATTCTGCGCAGTGCACGCGAGCACCTCTTCGCCTGATCAGCGCGCCCAGAGTTCAACGGTTTCGTAATCGCTCCGCGGCCGGCCGTCGTTGTACAGATAGAGCGGGCCTGCATTCAGGATGCGCAAGTCTTTCCATCCATACAGGCTGAGCATTTGCCTGACAGCGGACGCGCGTGCGTGGCACTGCGCCAATCCGCCCATGCCGAAACCTTCTTCAGGCGAACCAAAGGAGATAAGTGTGAAGGCGGTATGCGCCTTTCGCAATTCAGGAGCCAATTCACCCAACAGGCCAATTTCGCGCAGCCCTTCAGCATCGGGTTTTCCGTTGAAAAAGCGGATGGGTTTGCTCAATCGCTTTGCGCCGAGGGTGGCTTCGGTATAGCGCGCCGCCAGCGCCTCAGGCAAACCCGGGTTGAGGATGGCCAATGAGGCGGCATCGGTTTTTCGCAACACCGGCATGCGTCCATTCACGAAACCTTGCTGTTGCAAAACCTGTTGCCCTTTGCTGCGGGCGTACTTCAGGAATTGCTGCACGCCGGCACTTTCTGCATTGGGCCGTGGATAGGCGAGCACCGGAACCACCCAGGGGTAATCAAGACCGGCGATCGATTCAGCGCCCGGGCGGATGAGTCGGTTGCTGTCGTCGAGCAAAGCGACCATGCGGCCTTTGTTGTTTTGGCTGTAACGGCGTAAGGCAAAACCATCCGGGTCGATGTCTACGGAATCGGTTTTAGAGGCTGAGACAAATTGCCGGTTGCCGCGTGACAGATAATGCGGATCGGGCGCTGCCGGAAAAAGGGTCGCACTGTAGTCCCTGATCTGGCCCTGTTTTTCACTCAGCAATTGTTCCCAGCGTTGCAACAAACTATCCCTGATCAGCGAAACTTCATCGATGGTAAAACGCTTTACAGGGTTCTTGCTGTTCACATGCACCACAACGGCGTCGCTGCAGAGATAATTTTCATTTTTACGCAACAGGGCGGCGAAAGCATCCTTCCCTCCGGCCGGTCCTTCGGTGACAAGCAAATCGGTTTTCCCGGACTGCATGCGTTTCAGTCCGCTGCCAAAATCTTCACGCATCACACTCAATGCCTTGAAGCCTTTGCCGGTCCAGCAATGTACCCAGAGCGCCTGAGAATCGCTGGTGGGCAGGAGTACTTCGGCTTTCCCTCCGTATTCCTTTTCCAGGAAGTCTTTGCACAGCGCAATTCCGGCTTGATCTGCGAAACCCGGGCTCATGCTGATGTTGAGCAAGGTTTCAGCATAATCGGGGTGGAAGGCGGCGGTGCGCAGATCTTTGCCGTTGCGGAAACGCTGCCCGAAGAGGAAGAAAATGGCGGCTGCCAGCAATAACAGCGCGAAAAAGGCATAGACCCATTGCAGTTTGCGGCGCTGCTGGTCGCGGTTCAGTTCGAGTCCGCAGCGCTCGCAATAAAGGCTGTCGTCCGGATTCGTATTCAGGCAGCGCTTGCAGGTTTTCATGCGTTCAAGACCCTTTCACATTGGTTGCAGTAGGAGAGGCCGGCCGGAACAGCTGCGCCGCAATGCGGACAAATCCTGTTGCCTGTGGGTTGCTGATAGGTCCCACAAATTCGGCAGAACATCGCGCTTGCCTGCATTTCGGTTTCGCAGCCGGGTTTGATGCAGGTTTTAATTCCTGTTTCCGTTTCCGGTAACTGCCTTTCCTGTTTTTCCCGGATCTGCGTTTCTATGGGTTTTTCTTCTTGTTTTTTGGGGAAGGCTGCCGTCTCCGTAGTGGGAATCTGTGGCTCAGAGCGGCTTTCAATTTCTTTCTCCTTGGTTCCCTGAATAACGTTAGCAATTTGCGCCGATTCCAGCCGGTCACAGCAGCGGTCAATTTCCACATAAATGGCATCAGGGC
>CANHTS010000177.1 GCA_947463435.1 Flavobacteriales bacterium
GCCTCACCTTCCGCATGCGGGGCCACGAAGAGGCCAGCGGTACCAAATATGTGCCGCAGGAGCTGTTCGATACCTGGAAAATCAAAGATCCGGTTGACAACTACGAACGTTGGCTTGAATCGCTGGGACTCCTCACAGCTTCCGTGAAACAATCGGTCCGCGATGCCGTGATGCAGGAAATTGAAAGCGGTTTGGAAACTGTTTTTGCTGAACCTGAAATTGTTCCCGATCTGGCGGAAGAGCTGGATGATATGTATGCGCCGTTCGAAATGGAGGATATCGCCCCGGCCGGTCCGGAAACGGAGAAGCGCCTCGTCGATGCGGTGAGCGATGGCCTGCGGCTTTGCATGGAACGTTATCCGAACCTTGTGATAATGGGGCAGGATGTGGCAGAATACGGTGGGGTCTTCAAGATCACAGAAGGCTTTGTGGAGCAGTTCGGCAAAGGCCGTGTGCGGAATACGCCTATCACGGAAAGCAGCATCCTTGGTGCGGGCTATGGGTTGGCCATCAAGGGTCAGAAAGCTGTGGTGGAAATGCAGTTTGCTGACTTTGTTACCTGTGGCTTCAACCAGATTGTCAATAACCTGGCCAAGAGCCATTACCGTTGGGCGCAGCCGGCCGATGTGGTGGTGCGCATGCCCACAGGCGCGGGTGTTCAGGCCGGACCTTTCCACAGCCAAAGCACAGAAGCCTGGTTTTACCATGTGCCGGGGCTGAAAATCTATTACCCTTCCAATCCGCGCGACGCGAAAGGCTTGCTGGCCAGGGCTGTAGCCGACCCGAACCCGGTGCTGTTCTTCGAACACAAGTTTTTGTACCGCAGCGTAAGCGGTCTCGTACCAGACGCCTGGTACACCCTGCCCGAAGCCCGCGCCGTGGTGCATGGAGACGGAGAGGACCTGCTGATTGTAACCTACGGTTGGGGCGTACATCAGGCACTCAGGCTGGTGAAGGAAAAACAACTGCAAGCCCGTGTGCTCGACCTGCGCACGTTGTTGCCGTGGGACCGTGAAACCGTTGCAGCAGAAGTGAAGCGCTGTGGTAAAGTGCTCGTGCTGAGCGAAGATACCCTCACCGGCAGCATCGCCTCGGATATTGCCGCCTGGATAGGTGAAAACTGTTTCGCTTACCTCGACGCGCCGGTAAAGCGCCTGGGCAGTCTCGATACGCCTGTTCCGCTGGCGCCATCGCTCGAAACGCATTTCCTTCCCTGGGGCAGACTGGAAAAAGCGGTTCAGGAACTGCTGGATTTCTAAGCACTTACAGATTTTCTTTCCCGACCTGAAACATCCTCAGGCAACATAAGCGCTTACGGCGGAGTTATAGGAATATGAACCGCCGATGGATGCTCTCGCTTGTGCAGGGGGTGGTCTTCTCTGCCCCCGGCTATTCACAGTATGCAACAGGAATCAGCAATGGCTTGCCGGCGCTGAACCTCAACCCCGCGCTGAGTGCGCATACTCCCTATACCTGGCAATTGCAGCTGCTGCATGGCAGGGTGCATGCCGACAACACTTTCCTGCAGTTGGAATGGCCATTCTCTCCGTACCGCGAAGCCCTGCGCAATACCGAAACTGCAGCTCCCCGCTGGGATGAATTCCGCCTCCGGGCGCGGCTGAATGGCCGTTCCGAACAGGCTGGAGCCAGCGCCGGATTGAGCGGGCCGAGTTTTTTGCTGAAGGCAGGACGTTGGCAATTTGGTATCATCCACAGTGTCGAGGCAGCCGGCCGCATCAAAGGCTTGTATGAACCATTGGCGTATGCGGCTTTTCGCGAATTCGACAGTGCCGACGGGGCTTTCGACCGCTTCAACATGCGCAATGGCGGGACGACCGAAGCCATACCGCGCATGGCCCTGAACGCACATGCCTGGGGCGGTGCGGGTTTCCATGTTTCGCACCTGATTCCGCTGGATTGGAACCGCAGCCTGGCTGTAGGAGCCAGTTGGCGCCGCATTTGGGGCTTCGGAGGATATGGCTTCAACAGCAGCGGGATGACAATCACCCGCCTGAGTGCCAGCGATTACCGGGTTGGTCCATCCCAACACCGCCTCCATGAATACCGCGATATCGGGCGTGGCAGCGCCGTCGATATCGGAGCCGTTTATACCTTCCATAAAAAACCATTCCGACAGCCGGGCGGATACAAAAACCGTCATCCGGATTATCTCCTGCGTGTGGGCATGGCTTTGCTCGACATCGGGAAAATCAGCTACAGTGCCCATACACTCCGGGAATGGAACATCGCTGCAGATGCAGACTGGTCGACTGCAGGTTTGATCGATCGCTACGACCAGGGGCAGATACGTGAACCTGCTCCGGGCGATTTTCCCGGGTATACGCGCAGCGAGGGTTCAGCGGAAATTGGCTTACCCACGCGGCTGTCAGTCCATGCCGATTATCAACTGAAAAAGCACTTCTTTGTGCAAGGCCAGTGGATACAAAGCCTGCGGGCCGCGTACGGACCACATATCCGCCACGGTTCATGGCTCATGGTGAGTCCGCGCTACGAAAAGAACCGCTTCCAGATCTCCCTGCC
Organism: Flavobacteriales bacterium; assembly: GCA_947463435.1. Taxonomy (GTDB): domain Bacteria; phylum Bacteroidota; class Bacteroidia; order NS11-12g; family UBA955; genus REEB481. The sequence goes on from CANHTS010000177.1 coordinate 2,542, forward strand.
CGCCTTCCTCGAATACGATTACCGCAGTTTCCGTATGGGTCTTGCCTTCCGCACCGGACCATTTTACGCCGGCACCAACAGCCTTGGGACCTTGCTTGCAGCCCGTCAGCGCCGAGACGCCGGCATGTATTTCGGCATCCTCATCGACAACCTGCCAGGCTCAGCCAGCTCGCGGCGCGCAGCCGAAGCGCCCAGGCGGGAGGTGGAGGCAGTGGATTGCGGGGCCATTTGAAGCGGCTCCAATCCTTGTTTACCGGTGCTTTGCCTATGATAACGAGCCCACGCTGCCTCAGCGCCGCAGCAACAACGCGATGTTTTCGACGTGGTGCGTATGCGGGAACATGTCGACCGGTTGGATTTCGGCCACACGGTATTGGTCTTTCATCAGGGCGAGATCGCGGGCCTGGGTGGCGGGGTTGCAGCTCACGTATACCACACGGCCGGGTTGCATTTCCAGGATGCGCTGCACAACGTCAGGATGCATGCCGTCGCGCGGCGGATCGGTGATCACTACGTCGGGCCTGCCTTGTTCGGCGATGAATTCGGGGGTTAATACCGCCTTCATGTCGCCGGCAAAAAAGCGGCAGTTTTCGATGCTGTTCAATGCCGCGTTTTCATGCGCATCTTCAATCGCTTCGGGCACATATTCAACGCCCACCACTTCGGCGGCCTGGCCGGCCACAAAAAGCGCGATGCTGCCGGTGCCGGTATAGAGGTCGTACACGCGCTCCCCGCCTTGCAAGCCCGCCATCCGGCGCGTGGCTTCATACAAACGCAGCGCCTGCGCCGGATTGGTCTGGAAGAAACTCTTCGGCCGGATGCGGAACTGCAATCCGCCGAACGATTCCTGCAGCCAGGGTTCGCCTGAAAAAACCTGGATATCGAGGTTGTACAGGCTGTCGTTGCGCTTGTCGTTCACCGCATAGAGCAGGGAAGTGATGGCAGGAAATGTTGTCTGCAGGAATTGCAACAGGCCTGCGATTTCATCGGGCTCGTTTTCGCGGAAACTGAGCAGCACCATCCATTTGCCGTCGCTCGTGCAGCGCAGCATAAGGTTGCGCATGAAGCCCGTCTGGCTGTGCGGATCGAAGAAGGTGAATCCTTTGGCCTCGCAATAATCGAATACCGCCTTTCGGATGGCATTCATCGGCTCGGGCATCAGATGGCAATGGTCGATGTGCAGGATTTTGTCAAAACGCCCGGGGATATGAAAACCCAGCGCATTGAATTGCTGCGGCGCATCGCGGTCGAACAACACCTGCCAGGCCTTGTTGCTGAATGAAAACTCGAGCTTGTTGCGGTAGGCGCGGTCGTTCGCCGCACCGATGATCGGATGCACTTTTTCGATCTCCACGCCGCCAATGCGCTCCAGGTTGTCTATGATCTGCTGCTGCTTGGCTTCGAGCTGTTCGGCATACGACAGATGCTGCCATTTGCAGCCGCCGCAGATGCCGTAATGCGCGCAGAAGGGTTCCGTGCGCTTCGGCGAAGGCGTCTTCAACTGAAGAATCCGCGCTTCGAGAAACTTCTTCTTTTTGCCGGTAATCTGCAGGTCGGCTATATCGCCCGGCGCCGCATACTTCACAAAAACCACCCGGTTGTCTACCCGGGCCACACAATTTCCTTCAGCCGCTACCGGCCCTATTTCAATATCCTGAAGCAGGCTGAAGGATATTTCCTTCCTGCCCAACTTAAGATCCTTTGCGTTTCAACACGGTTTGCAGTGTTTCAGCGAATTTGGCAGGGTCTTCATAACCCACGCTCACCAGCACACTTTCGCCCTTGCCGGGGTTGGTCCAGAAATAGCTGGTCGGATATCCGTATGATTTCCCGCGACCCAGCCAAAGCAAGAGTTCGTCGTTGTTCATCGTTTTGCCCCCAAATTTGAAGGTCTTGGCTTTTTCCGGATTGAACTTTACAGCCACGAAGTTGGCGTTCAGCGTTTCGATGATCTGCGCATTCGTGTAGGTGTTGCGGTCCATCACCTTGCACCATCCGCACCAGTCGGTATAGGCATCAACTAGCAGGATCTTGCCTTCTTTGGCAGCTTTTTCGTAGCCGCTTTCGAAGTCAAACCATGCCAATGCCGGCGTCTGTACAGGTTTTTTACTGCTATGTTTGGGTGCCATCACGGTGAAAGAAGCCAATGCGGCTGCCGCGGCAAAGAGGAGAGGGAAGGCGAATTTTTTCATGATCCTGCGTTTTACAAAGTTATGATGTGCAATGGGTATGCCAAACCATCCTTTGACGGTACGGTTTTTGTAATTTTGTTACAGTGCAGCGACCGGGAGACGAACTGATTGGAAAACTCGATGCCTTCATCCGAAGGTATTACCGCAACGAATTGCTGCGCGGCGGATTGTTCGCCCTGGGTTTGCTCACTTCGACCATCATCCTGGCCGCGCTGCTTGAATACATCGGCCATTTCGGAACAGGAGTGCGCATGTTCCTCTTTTTTACCTGTCTGGCGGCAGCAGCCTGGATCGTCGCCTGGTACCTCATCCGGCCGCTCTTGCATCTGTTCCGCATCGGCAAAGTTTTGTCGTACGAAGAAGCGGCGCTGATCGTAGGCCGGCATTTCCCGGATGTACAAGACAAGCTGCTGAACACCTTGCAACTGAGCCGGATGTACAGCGGAAACAGTACCGATGCGCTGCTGCTCGCCGGCATCGAACAACGCACTTCCGCCTTGCGGCCATTGCCATTTGCACGCGCGGTGGATGTGAAGAGAAGTTTGCGGCTGACCCGCTGGGTGGCCTTGCCGGTCTTGCTCATCGCCAGCCTGCTCTTGTTCCAGAGCCATATCATCACCGGTCCGGCCCGGCGCATCGTACAATACGACCGCGTATTCAAACGCGAGGCGCCTTTCCGTTTCGTGGTGCACAATCCGAAACTGCGCGTTTTTGCCGGTGAAGACTACGAATTGAAAGCCGGTCTGGAAGGTCAGGCCTTGCCGGAAGAACTGTTCCTGCTGCTCGACGGGCGCGAAGTGAAGCTTTTGCGCGAAGACGATGGCCTGTATCATTACCGTTTTGCTTCCCTCAACCAAACCCTGGAATTCAACTTGTCGGCTGCGGGTTATACTTCCGATCCCTACCGCCTGGAAGTGCTGCGCCGCGCCGAAGTGAGCGGGGTGAC
>CANHTS010000178.1 GCA_947463435.1 Flavobacteriales bacterium
ATCTGGGAGAATTCTGTTACCTCACCAATCGCCGCTACAGTGGAAATCAGAAAGTTGAACAAATGTTCGGGTTGTTCGTCAGTAAGGCATGGAACCTGCCGTATATAGTGGAGGCTTCCGACTAATCTGGGATTTCCGTTTGCCCAACGGCGAAATCACCGGCCAATTCCCGCCATAACTCCCCCAACCACTCGTACCTCTTTCCACCACTGACACACCATTCCTTTCCGATTCGATGTCTCACCACGCATTTCCGACCTCGGAGCAATTGGCTCTAACGTTCTCGAAATCCCGATCCCGACAGCTGCGGTACTGGGCTATTGCCCCTCCGGTAGATTCCCAATTGGATAATTGAATAGATTTTTCAGCTTTCTGGTATGGTGCCGTTATGCGACTTTGGTATTCCGGACTTCATTTTCCATGCTTCGAGCAATGAGCGTAAGTTTTCTGCCGTCAGTCCGTAGGTGTCCGGCAAAGCCGCTTCATTACCCGTAATCAGATGGTTGAATTGCTTTGCTTTGAGTTCGAGCCGGTGGTGTGCGTGGTAATTGAAATAAACGGCATCTTCTCCCGCTAACTTAACCAGTTGAAACGACTGAACAGCTTCCCAGGCAATAAAATGACTGCGAAATAGGCTTTTCATAATAAAGCCGGATTGGGTAAGGGTCAGACTATTAGCGCCGGGCAAAAGCCGAAGAAGAGAAACCAGCAGTACGATGCCCAAAAAAATAGTGACAAACCAGCCTTTAGGCGCATTGTCCTTAACCATCCATAATCCGCCGGGAAAGAATATTGCGCTTGCCAGGCAAAGGATAAGCGGTTTAAAAATGCGCGGGTGAAGTACGACAGTCTCCTGATGCATAAACTTGGGTTTGTCTCAGGTTCAATGCTGCAATTTGCATGAATCCATGTTATGGCGTGTCAGACGATTGCTGCGGAGTCGTACACACATACCAGTAGCAGGGCTCTTCGTCGTAGTTGAATGTGCCGGTTTGTTTGAATCCAAGTTTTGTTAAAACACGGTTTGAAGCAGCGTTTTCGATATGAGCTGCTGCGTAAATGGTCTGGAGTTTCAAGCTGCCGAAGCCAAATGCCAATGCAGCTGCACCTGCTTCAGAAGCATAACCCTGTCCCCAAAAGCGCGGCATCAGCCTGTAGCCCAGGTCATAGTAGTTTACATGGCCATTCAGCGGTTCAGTGTTGCGTTTCAAACCACACCAGCCCATGAATGCACCGCTTTCCCGATGGACCAATGCCCAGCGGCCGATGCCGTTTTCCACGTATTGCCTGCGCACAAAAGCTATTACGTCTGTCGCTTGTTCGATGGTGGAAATCGGTTTGTTGCCCAGATAGCGATGTACCAGGGGATCTGTATCGAGTTCGAACATGCCGGGTGCGTCTGAAGGCTGCAGTTCACGCAAGATGCAACGCGCCGTTTGGATGGGCTGGAACATGGCATCGCAAGCTATAAAAACCATTGGTCAATTGGGCTTCTTTTTCGCCCTTTGGTGAAGGGTGCTGACGATGCGCTTGCGTTCGGCTTCCTCCCAATATTCCTGCAAATCCAGGTTTACTTTGTTTACCTGAATCCGGCATTTTGCGTTGTTTGTTGTTCCCGGCAAGTTCTTCCCAAGCCTTCCTTGGTACTGGGTTCATCTGCCGGTCCAATGGACTCAGGACACGGTCTGAGGGGAATTCAAGACATAGGCGAGGTTTTCGAAACAGAATATTTCATCCAACAAGTTTTCCGGAGAAGTGCCTATCAGCTGCTCAGGGGCGATTGGGTCTCACCATTTTGTCTTGGAGCGGTTTCTTTTTCTGATTTGAAATCGAACTTGACCATTCACAGAAAAGCACTAATTTCGCGCTCCGATTTGGCGAGATAGCTCAGATGGTTAGAGCGTAGGATTCATAACCCTAAGGTCGGCGGTTCGATCCCGCTTCTCGCTACTCTAAAGAGGCTTTCAACGCCTCTTTTTTTATTTCAAAACCCGCTCAAGCGTGGCGAAAACCTTCGCTACCGGGAGCTCTTCCATGCAGCTGGTGCCGTCGACACAAGTGCCGCGGTAGAAACAACGGCACTGCTTTTCGGGCGCTACGATTTCTCCCTTGCCAAACAGGTCGAATTCTGCCGGATTGAAGATGTTGTTCATCAACACGATCTTCTTCCCGAGGCCAATCGTAAGGTGCATACCCATGGTAACCTGCGTGACCACCAAATCGCAGCGGCTGATGAGGTTGATGAACTGCGCCAGCGGGAAATGCCCGAAATACAGGGCACCTGTAGCTTCTTGCAATTCCAGGTTGCGCGGATGTTCCTGTGCACCGCCCAAGAGCAAGGGCCGGTAGCCGGCTTCCTGGATTTGCCTGATGAGTTCAATCCAACGCTCGCTGCTCCACAAACGGGTGGTCCAACGGTCGCCGCAGCCTGTGTTCAGGCCGATGATGGGCGCACCTTCGTCGAGCGGCCAGATAAATCCCTTGTCGCTGTGGTCGTCGAGCAGGTATGGTTGCTGACGGTAAGTGAGTCCGCACATAGCGAAAATCTCCTGACCATAGCTCAGGGTATTGGCCTGGCTGATGTCGTCAAACAGACCGGTTTTAAACTTGTGCCAGGCTTTGTCGTTCTCCGGTTGGATTTCGCCGTCGCGCAAGGTGTAGCCGTATTTTTCTTCCGCCTGCACCATCGCCATCAATCCGCCGGCTTCTTTTTCCTTGTCCAGGCAAATGGCGATATCGAAGCGCGTATTGCTCACGTAGAGCATCGCGTTGACATCCAGTTTAAGGATCTCGTCTATCTGCCCTGCCGGCAGGATGTCTGGATACAACGTAATCCACGTGATTTTGCAATTCGGGTATAGTTCACGGTAGGCGGTGACCAAGGGTGTAGTGCGTATCACATCACCGATCGCGCCGAGCTTGATGATCAGAATGCGCTTGTCGATCTTCGCATAGGCCGGACAATCGGCGCAATGGTACCCGTGCTGCTTGTGCGGTTTGCAGGGAATATGCCCCTTGAAATGTCTGCAATCGGCGTGGTAAAACATGCAAGGCAAAACTAAAACAGAAAACAGACACGCGCTCCCTGACATTTCAGGCACTTTTTTTGTTATTTTGTACGTAATAGGAAAAAGACGTTGTTGAGGAAGTTTTCCATACTATCCCTTTTGATGTGTTCTGCACTGATAGCAGAAGCCACACACCTGGTGGGCGGCTATATCGGTTACCGCCATCTCGGAAGGGTGGGAAATCAGGTGCGCTATGCCGTGACCCTTTATGTCTACCGCGACTGTACCAGCGATATTGAATTCGACGACCGCATCACGCTTTGCGCTTTCTACGAAAACCGCACCTTGTACAGTAGCTACTCTGTACGCCTCATCCGCGAAAGAAAAGTCGATCCCGTAGGCAATACTTCCTGCCCTGAGCTGCGCCAGGCTTGCCTGATGCAAGGGCAATATGAAACCACCATTACGCTGCCGCTCAGCTCCCAGGGCTTTCACCTGAAATGGGAACGCTGTTGCCGCAACGACCAGAACAACCTGCCCAACGGCAGCGACGGCAGGCCATACATGGGCCAGACCTATTACGCCTTCATTCCGCGCACCGACATCAAGAATAGTTCTCCTGTTTTCCTCGATGTGCCGGTTCCGTTTATTTGTGCCAACGACACAACGGTTGTGCGCAACCGCGCGGTAGACGAAGACAATGATTCCCTCGTATACCGCTTCGTAACCCCGTGGCAGGGTGCTTCCACGAACGATCCCTTCCCGGAGGCATGTGAACCGGTGATGAGTCTTCCCCGCGATGTAACGTACAATTTTGGTTATAACGCATCCCGTCCGTTTGGCAACGGCGGCGTGAGCGACATCGATACCCGCAATGGCCTTACCACCTATATGGCGCGCAACGAGGGGCGCTACGCTGTGGCCATTGAAATCATGGAATACAGGAATGGCGTCTTGCTGAGCAGAACGCGACTCGATTTGCAGATTCTTGTGATTACCTGCCGGCCGAACAACAAGCCGCGCATTGTCTCACCGACAACCGCAAGCTATACCGTTCGCGCAGGCCGTCAGCTGTGCTTTGATATCACGGCCACCGATGCCGATGTGAACGACAACATACGGCTGCGAGGCTATGGAGACCTTTTTACTGGTGCAAATGGATTTACCGGAACCCGTGCCACCCTGCCCGATGCGACAGGCCGACGCACCGTTACTTCTAAATTTTGCTGGACTCCGGATTGCGACCAGGCATCTGCGGTGCCTTATGTCTTCACGGTTGAAGTGGTAGATGACGGTTGTCCGGGTAAATTCATTAACCAGAACTTCCTGATTTACGTGCAGCCGTTCCAATCAAATGTCCGTGTAAACGGTCCGGGTGCTGTTTGCCAGGAATCAAAAGGCGTGCGTTATAATACGCTGGGGCAGCAGCCCGGCACCACCTTCCGCTGGGAAGTACGCAACGGAACCATCAGCGGTGCCGCGACCGGGCCAAACATCACGGTTGACTGGGGTTCTGCCGATACGGGATTTGTAACTGTTACCGAAATCAGTCCGGAAGGTTGCGCCGGGACGCCGAATACCATCCGCGTATTCCTTTCGAAGGCTCCTCAGCCGACTACCATTAACGGTCCGCGCATCGTCTGCAAGAACAGCACTGAAACTTATACCCTGAGCACACTCGCTCCAGGTGATTTTCTCGCGGCTTGGTCCGTTCAAGGCGGCAGCGGAACGCTTGTCAGCGGCACGAATCCGGTGCGCATTGATGCCCGCTGGAATACCAAAGGTCAGGGTTTTGTGGCTGTGTCCATTCAGAATGCCATTGGCTGCCGCCGCAACGATACGCTGTTCACCGATATACGTTTCCCCGAAACCGGTCCGATTACCGGTCCGCTTTCTGTTTGCCCGAACAACGATGGCTTCATCTACAGCCTGAACCCGACGCCGCGGTCTACCTATCGCTGGTTCATTCAGGGAGGAACGCAAAGCAGCGGAGGGCAAACTTCGCGCACTACTGTAGCCTGGGGAAATCCGGGTATTGGAAGGGTTCTTGCCCTGGAAACCGACAGCAATGGCTGCGTGGGCGATACCGTGTCGCTGCGTGTGAACAAGTCGCACGCACTCGACGGACAAACCCCCGTTGGTCCGGTAAATGTCTGCGAATTCGATAGCCTGGTAGCGTATACGGTTCTCCCCAAACCCAATACGACCTTCCGCTGGGCGGTAGATGGCGGTTCGATCCGCAATGGACAAGGTGCTGAAAGGATTCGTGTTGACTGGGGCGCCCGCGGCACTGGCCAGATCCGCATGACCGAAGAAGGATTTGATCCGGTAAACCAATTACCCTGCCTGAGCAATGAAATACGCGTTCCGGTGACCATACATCCGGTTCCGGCCCGTGCAGTAGTGCAGGGTGTATTCGAAGTTTGTCAGGGCAGTGGCAGCGGTGTTTACCGCATCAACGGTTTTCCCGGCAGCACCTACCAATGGAGCCTCGAAGGGAACAACAGTTTTACGGGCCAGGGAACCAACAGCATCACCATCAATTTCACCGAAGCCGGTTCATTCAG
>CANHTS010000179.1 GCA_947463435.1 Flavobacteriales bacterium
ACTCGACCTGAGTCCGCAGAAACTGATTTCCATCGGGATCGATTTCCAGGGGCCCCACAACATGAGCCTTGATACCCTTTATGGTGCCGATGGCAACAAATGGAGCAATCCCGTCGAACGCCGCATGGCCCACAACCGCGGATTGCGCATCGCTGCATCCATCCCCGTCATCTCAAAGAACTCCATCATCTGGACCCTGGGCGGCTATTATTGGGAAAACCTCTACAAGCAAAAAAGCACCACCGGCATACTTCCGGCTCCGCATGAATTCGACCAATGGCTCCAACAGGGAATCCGCACCACGGCAATCAACACTACGGTCTTCAAGCCGGTGAACGACAAAACCTTCTGGCTCTTCCAGGCCCAGGCCGAAGTGAACGGCGATTACGGCTGGAACAACGTGGGCACGGCCATGGAACAGATGAAGTTCGGCGGCGCGGTGCTCTACGGCAAGAAACCCCACGACCGCCTGCAATGGGCGGTGGGCGCAGTACAAACATGGCGCGCCGGCGAAATCAACTATACCCCCGCCCTGCTGTACAACTACACCTGGCCTTCGCGGAAATACGGAGCCGAAGTACTGTTCCCGGCACGTGCAGCCATCCGCCGCACCTTTAATCCGCGCAACCTGCTCTTCTTCGGGTATGAACTGGAAGGCGCTTCCTACTGGATGCAGCAAGGCGCAGCCCTGGGCTATACCGGCAACCGCAATTTCGAACTGCGCCGCAGCGAACTGCGTTTCCGCTTCACCTACGAGCACAGCCTGCACGGCTTTTTCTGGCTCAGCGTGCAAGGTGGCATGCGCATGAACTACAGCTTCAACGCCGACGAAGGCAACTTCTTCCGCGGCTTCTTCGGCAGCCAGCCTTTCGTGCTGGAAAACAAACTCAGCCCGGCTCCGTATTTCAATGTGTCGCTGAATCTGGTAAGCCCCTGATTTTATCCAATCCTTACACACAAAAGGGGATGCTGCTCTTCATGCGGCGTCCCCTTTTCTTTTGGTGCGGGCGGCATCATGACTGACCCTTCACCGCAGCTGGAAATGAAAAAGCCAACCCGGTTTTCGCACGGATTGGCTTGGAATATTCTTAGTTGGAGCTAAACGGATGCCGTGGCTCAACACAACACATCCTTCATGCGTTGACCGATTTCGGCCGGGCTTTCCACCACGTGGATACCGCACTCGCGCATAATGGCCATTTTGGCGGCAGCTGTATCGTCTTTTCCACCCACGATAGCACCGGCATGACCCATGCGGCGGCCGGGAGGCGCTGTCTGGCCGGCGATGAAGCCTACCACAGGCTTGGTGCCGTGCGCCTGAATCCAGCGGGCGGCTTCGGCTTCCATGCCGCCACCGATTTCACCGATCATTACGATGCCGGCAGTTTCAGGGTCGTTCATGAACATCTCCACCGCTTCGCGTGTCGTGGTGCCGATGATCGGGTCACCGCCGATACCAATGGCCGTGCTCTGACCCAGGCCAAGCTTGCTGAGCTGATCTACGGCTTCGTAAGTCAGCGTGCCAGACTTTGAGATGACGCCTACATTGCCTTTCTGGAAGATGAAACCGGGCATGATGCCGATTTTCGCTTCGCCGGGCGTGATGATGCCGGGGCAGTTCGGACCGATCAGGCGGCTGTTGCGGCTGTTCAGATAGGCTTTCACTTTTACCATATCCTTCACCGGAATGCCTTCCGTGATGGCCACGATCACACCGATTCCGGCGTCGGCAGCTTCCATGATGGCGTCGGCCGCGAAGGCTGGCGGAACGAAGATGATGCTCACATTGGCTCCGGCCTGCTTCACCGCATCGGCAACGGTGTTGAATACTGGGCGATCGAGATGCGTGCTGCCGCCCTTGCCCGGCGTAACACCGCCAATCACCTGCGTACCGTATTCGATCATCTGCGTAGCGTGGAAGGTTCCTTCGTTACCGGTGAAACCCTGTACGACGATGCGTGAATCTTTATTGACCAGAATGCTCATGTGCGTGAATAAGGCCGCGAAAATACAATTTGCAGTCGGCAAAGGCAAAAGCGGATTCGCTTTCCGCTTCACGCGGGGAATTGCGAACTTTGCAGCCGATGAGCACCACCCAACAAGCCCTGGAAACCGTTGAAAACGCCCTCCGTCAACTGTCGGTCGATCCCGAAGAAGTGCGCTGCAGTGAAGAAGGCCAATGGCTGATTTTCAGGGAAGAGTTTGAGATCTACCTGGACGTGTGGACCCAAAACGAGGTGAATGTCTGGAACTACTTCAAGCCCGATGGTGAACTCTCGATCTTCCAGGTAAGTGTGCCCGTGTTCTTCATCCCCGACGAACGACGCGAAGAACTGCTGCAGGAACTGCTGGCCGTGAACATGAACCTGTTCTATGCCGCCTTTACCATCAATCCGCACGAGAAAGTGGTGATGCTGAAGTACAAGCGGCTCGCAGATAACCTGCAGATTTCCGAAGTAATTGAAGCCATCGAAGCCTGCGGCTATTATGCAGAAATGACTTTCCGCGCGCTGAAAGATGAATTCAAGCTGACGGCCGTACAAACCACCGTCTGATGCCTGCCCCACTGCTCTCGGTCATCACCGTCAACTACAACAACCTCGCCGGGTTGGAACGCACCTTCAACAGCGTTTTTGCCCAGACGCGCTTCGATGCCATCGAGTATATCGTGATTGACGGAGGCAGTAAAGACGGCAGCCGGGAACTGCTTGAAAAACACGCCGGCCGCATCCGGCATTGGGTGAGCGAACCCGACCGCGGGCTCTACCACGCCATGAACAAGGGCATGGAAGCAGCCAACGGCGACTATCTGTGGTTCATGAACAGCGGCGACGCGATGTTTGGTCCGGAAAGTGCCGCCCAGGTGCTGGAAGCGGCAGTCAAAGGTGCCACTTTCATTTATGGCGACACCATGTTCATCCGGCCCGACGGCAGCGAGATCGGACTCATGAGCCGCGTTACGCCCAAGAAACTGCCCGAAACTGCCGGTCCGCATACCTTCCGTTTCGGTATGAACATTTGCCATCAAAGCGTAGTCGTGCGGCGCACCCTGGCTCCGCCTTACGATGAAAAATACCGCATGGTCGCGGATATCGACTGGATCATCCGCATCCTGAAAAAGGCACCTGTTTCGGCCCGCACGCCCGAACCCTTGGCGCGGTTTGAATTGGGCGGGATCTCGCAGCAGCGCATCCGCACGTCGTGGAAAGAGCGCTACCGGGTGCTTTCGGAACATTACGGCGCCCTGCCAACCCTGCTTCGGCACGGCTGGCTCTTTGTCCGAAAAATCGGATTCGACCTGTTCAGGAAAAGCTGATACGCTTCGCGCACCGAATCAGCATTCCGGCGCAAAATCCCATCTTTGTTGCATGAAGGCATTATTCCTGGCCGGCTTGGGAAGCATGGCCGGCGGCATGGCGCGCTACGCCCTTTCCAATGCGGTGAACGGCAGGATGTGGTTGGGCTTTCCAATCGGCACCCTGATTGTGAACCTGGCGGGTTGTCTGCTGATGGGTTTTCTGATCGGAGCAGCTGCGAAAAACCCCGCCCTGAAAACCTGGCTACCCTTGCTCGGCGCCGGTATGCTGGGCGGCTTCACCACTTTTTCTGCCTTCTCAGCCGAATCGGTGTTGATGCTCGAAAGCGGCAAATTCACAGCCTTGTTCTGGTACCTGCTGATCAGCCTAGCCGGTGGCATTGCGCTTACCTGGATGGCTTATCGCAGCTCCGGTGGTTGAGCTGCCTGCCCCGACACCTTCGTCGGGGCGTTTCGAGTCAATCAGGCTCCTGATATCCAATTAAAATCATCGACATAAACGAATCAAGCTATATTCTTAATTTGCGCGTGAGCTTCTCTTTACCCCATGAATCACCGGCAACAACCTGGCATCCAGATTCCACCTTTCTGGCATAGCATACTCGGAAGAAGATCCAGTATGGCAGATATAGCAGCCATTGGCACAGGTGCAGTTGCATCGGGCGTCATTGCGCTTACATACAGTCTGAATGCAGGTTTTGCAACCTTGCACACGATTGCCTTTACATTGCTGGCTATGGACCTGGGAGGTGGTGTTATTGCCAACTTCACAATGGGCACCAACAACTATTACGGGGAGTCTCCAAAAAGGTGTTATCAGTTCATCCTTTTTCACGTTCTGCAACCTTTGATCTTGATTTGGATTTTCCCAAGTGAATGTTGGAGTATAGTATGGGTTTGCGCATTTGTGTTGGTTTGCACAAGCATCATTGTCCGTTTGCGCGAACTGTACTTCCAGGCAAGTGTTGCCGCCATGTTGCTCACGATTTCCTTCATTCTCCTTTCTTGGTTGAAGTTAGCGGATAGCTTACTGCAGTTGATGCTAACATTCTATGCCATTAAACTCATTCTCGCTTTCGGCGTTAACTGGCAATACAAGATTTCACCCGACCGGTATTGACTTAAGCGCTGATCGAGGCCACCTGCTCCATTCTTTGAGCGGGGTATCCGCCGGTTCAATCAACTTTTCCCGGCATTTTCCTGACTAAAAAATCAGGGAATTACAAACGCGGGTTGAAGGCAGTTGAAAATTTAGCCTCGATAAGTAGATTTCGACGGGATGGTTTCGACGGGATGGTTTCCCCGACTGAAAAAGTCGGGGCAGGCTCGCTACTGGTTTCGACAGGCTCAACCACCCGCCGGTCACAAATCCACCCGTGTGCGGCCTTCGATCAGGCGGATATGGCATTCGTCGTGCCCGATCTTGAACTGCTCACGCACGAGCACTGCATTGCCGACCTTTCCTTCAAAAAGGAAATACTCGCCGTTTTCCTTGATCTTATTCGTCCACAAGTCGTCCAGCACTTCGTAATACTTGTCGGCAATCGGCCTGTCGCGGCGAATGGTGTCGCCGGTGCGCAGCCGGATGGTATAATAATCGTCAAGCACCACGCCGTTCACCTCAATGGTAATCGTTGCGAATTCCTGCGTGCAGTAACGATTGCTTTCACAGGCACTGAAGCCCAGCAGGCCAAGGAAAAGTAACATTCTCATGTCAGGACTGACTTAAGGTTTTGCAAGGATAACGCGAACCCAATCGAAAAAGGTATATGGTCTTCATTTTCTTACCGGCCGCTGATAGAATCGCGTAGCGGCTCCGGCTGTACTTTTGCAGCGCCCATGTCGTCACATCATGTTGTGAAGGAGAACCAGGAACCGGCGTTGATTATCGCCAACGGGGAAGCCTGTTCCGATGAGCTGCTCGGCCAACTGCTCGAATGGAGCCCATTCGTAGTAGTGCTCGACGGAGCCCTGCCACGGGTGCTGGAGCGCGGCATCCGCATCGATGCCGTCCTGGGCGACTTCGACAGCTGTCCGGACCCGGCCGCCCTGCTGGCGGCGCACGGCCCGGTTGAATTGGTGCATGCCCCCGACCAAAGTCAGACCGACCTCGAAAAAGCCATCGCCTGGCTGATGCAGAAAAACCACCACGCCTGCAACATCGTTTGGGCAACCGGCCGCCGTGCCGATCATACCTTCAACAACCTCATCACCCT
>CANHTS010000180.1 GCA_947463435.1 Flavobacteriales bacterium
GCAGCATCCGGACCGCAAGAGTTTTCTGGTTGCCACGAACGGACCTGAAATCCTGCAGGTAGACCCGACCGGAAAAGTGTTGAAGCGCTTGGCCGGACACACCGATCAGGTGAACAATATTCAGTTGAGTGCCGACAACAAAACACTGATCAGCTGCAGCCACGACAAAACCGTTATCGTTTGGGATGTCATGAATGGCAAAGCCCTGCGCACATTGAAAGGCCACAACTGGAAAGTGACTAGCGTGATTCTCAGTGCAGACGGCCGTTACATCGTAAGCGGAGGCAACGATGGGGAAGTGCGCGTGTGGGAAACCGCCACCGGAACACAATTAGCCCTTGTGAAAGGCATGTGCGTGAACGTGCGCGGTGTATCCCTTTCTCCGAACCAGACCCGCCTCGTTGTGGGTGGCTATTTACCGGAGGGAAGTTTTGGCGTGCTCATGTACGAAACGCCTTTGGTGCGTGTTCAGGCCACTCCGGCCAAGCCTGGAGCAGCACCAGGCAAACCGGGAACCACACCTGCCAAACCGGGAACCACGCCTGCGAAGCCGCCGGTAACGACGCCGGCAAAACCGACTACGCCACCCGCGAAGCCTGGAACAACCCCACCACGCGCCAAGTCTTGATCTGCGGTCAAGCGCTACTTTCTGTCTGCCTCTCTGATTTGAAACCCGCCCCGCAGCGGTAAATTTGCTGCCATGAGCGAGGAAAAAGAATTCAATTCATCCAAAGCACCCGAACCCGTTGGTCTGTATCCGCATGCGCGCAGGGTTGGCAATCTGCTGTTCCTGAGCGGCGTTGGTCCGCGCGAAAGAGGTACGAAGAAAATACCCGGAGTAGAGCTGGATGAAAGCGGTAAAATCGTTTCCTATGACATCGAAACCCAATGCCACAGCGTGTTCCGGAATGTGCGTTATATACTGGAAGATGCAGGCAGCAGTTGGGACCGCATCGTAGACGTGACCGTCTTCCTCACCAATATGAAAGACGATTTCCCGACTTATAACCGCCTTTGGGCTGAATATTTTGGTGAAAATCCACCCTGCAGAACCACCCTCGAAATCAATTGCCTGCCCACGCCAATCGCCATTGAGCTCAAGGTGATGGCCACGATAGGCGACGATTGATACTGAGTTCTCAGTGCTTCCCGTGAGGCTTGGGTTGCCGGTAGAATCGCCGGATTGGCCTCAATCCATTTCAGCCTCGCCGAAGCGGATGCCTTCCTCTTCCAGCCAGCCTAAAATCGGCTCGTACCATTGCGCTTCCACCGGTATCATGACGCCTTTGCCTTTGATGCGGTCTTCCGCCAGCAAACGAACGCCCATCGCCAGCGGCAGGCCTACAGTGCGCGACATGGCCGTCTTGCGTTGGTCTTTGCCTTCCACCGTCATCCAGCTGCGCAGGGTCTTTTCCTTGCCGTCTAAGCGGTAGCGGAATTCGTGGAGCATGGCAACCAGATCGCGGTCACCGGGCTGCATGGCCCAACGCTGTTGCAACAGGGCTTGTAAAATATCGGCCGGACTGCCTTCGCAAAGTGGGAGCGGTGTTGGATCCATCAGGCCCAGCCAGCGTATCGCTTCAATGCTGCTGTCGGAAGCCCCGGTGAGATTGCGCAGGCGTTCGGCAGGACTGCTGCCGCTGTCTGGCAGGAAAATCTCGAGGAACCCGAGACCTGTCAGACCGGGAATCTTCAATTGGGTCTGGTTATCGGTCATGCCGAGGCGAACCAGGGTCTGCCAGGCGTCGCAGAATCCGGCCTTGCGCAGGGTGCCGCGGTACAAGGTCGGAACGCCTTCCAGGCGGTAAGCGCGCTCGTAGCCCAGGCTGTCGCGGTTGGCATAGGCTTCAAACAAGCCATATCCCGGAATATCGTAGGTGTCGTAACGGCTGAAAAGGGTATTGTAAGGAATGCATTTCAGATGCCCGTGATGGCGGTAAACTGCCATGCCTGCCTGCCCTGCCAGCACGACGTTCCGCGGATTCCAGGTGAATTTGTACTTCCATGGGTTGTCGCGAACGGAATCCTCGCAGATCAGTCCGCCGCAGAAACTTTCAAACCCGAGTATCTCTGCACCCTGGGCACGCAAACGATCCAGGGTCTGCATGGCGCTCAGGTGGTCGATGCCAGGATCCAAACCCAGTTCGTTGATGAATACCAAGCCGTTGATCAGCGCTTCGTGGTGCAAGGCCTGCATTTCGGGCGATACATACGAAGCCGTAGCCAGGTGCTTGCCGTGTTCGATGCAGAACCGTGCCACATTCATGTGCAGCGCAGGTGGCAACATGCTCACTGCGATATCGCAGCCCATGATGGCGTGCTGCACCGCCAGCGCACTACCCACATCGATCGGATGGCTCGAGATATGCGGCAGGTCGTGCAGCTGGTAATTCAGGTTGTCTTCGCTGTTATCGTAGACCTTCACCGTCAGCGCATGCCCATCGGCAATCAGGCGGTTGAGGTATGAAAATAAATAATGGGTACTGCGGCCGGCGCCGAATATGGCGATCTTCTTCACAGCGCGAAGATAGGAAGGTGATGTTGCCTTTTCGTGTTCTTATTGTCAAAAAGACACTAAGAATGCGGCGCATCTTTCCGGAATACGGCTTGTGCTGCCTTTCGGGGCGGTTTATTCGTAGCGCACCGCAGCCTCAAAGCGATAACCGGCCGGCAGTTGCGGACCCAGCACCCAGTTCGGATCGCGGAATTTGGTGCCGCATTCGCCGCAGCGCTGCACCACCACGGTGTATTTGTACACTTTGGCGGCAGTGTCAAGCAATATTTCGCGGTCGTAGGCGAGGTTGCAGGCAGTAGTTTGCGTATTGAGGCCGATGAGCATGTGCCGGCTGAAATCGATGGCCGGCAAGCGACCGGAGTCCGGACAATTCTTCAGGAAGTTTTGCTTGAAGTTGCTGAACTCTGTGGCATTGCGGATCAGCTGTTCGCCTTGCAGTGAATTGGCGTAGAAGAAACAGGTGCCGAAATCGTAACTGCCGGCAATGGCGCCGCGGTTGCTGTCTTCCAGTCCGGAACAGGGCTGTTCGCAGGCGGCGGCAATGAGCAAGCCAGGCAGGATAGCGGCGAAGAGTAAATTTTTCATGGATTGTTGGGGCTGGGTTGCAGGGCCTGGTGGATGCGCAGGAGGGTTTCGAGCAGCGGCTCCAGCTGGTCGAGTTGCAACATATTGGCGCCGTCGCTTTTGGCTTCGGCGGGTCGCGGATGGGTTTCGATGAACAGGCCATCGGCGCCGGCTGCGATGGCGGCGCGGGCGATGGTGGAAATGAGTTCGGGCTTGCCGCCTGTCACACCGCTTTCCTGGTTGGGCTGCTGCAGGCTGTGGGTGATGTCCATCACCACCGGCGCGCCCAGGGCCTGCATGGCGGGGATATTCCTGAAATCGACGATCAGATCGCCGTAGCCAAACATGTTTCCGCGTTCGGTGAGCATCACGCGGTCGTTGCCGCTGTCCAGGCATTTCTGCAGGGCAAAGCGCATGGCACCGGCCGAAGCAAATTGTCCTTTCTTGATGTTCACCACTTTACCAGTCTTGGCTGCCGCCACCAGCAAATCGGTTTGACGGAAAAGGAAGGCCGGAATCTGCAGCACATCCACATAATCAGCCGCCATGGCCGCTTCGCTGCTTTCGTGGATATCGGTGACGGTAGGCAAACCGTAGGCTTCTCCCGCTTTGCGCAGGATGGCCAGCGCTTTTTCGTCGCCGATGCCCGTGAACGAATCAATCCGGCTGCGGTTGGCTTTGCGGTAGCTGCCTTTGAGTATCAGCGGGATGCGCAGGCGGTCTGAAATCGCGCGCAGGCGTTCGGCAATCTCAAAAACAACCTCTTCGCCTTCGATGGCACAGGGACCGGCCATCATAAAAAAATGCCCGCTGTCGGTATGCCTGAGGCCGGGTATGACAAATGGAAGTGACATGGTTCAGTATCCGTAAAAGTTATAGGTGAATGCACCGCCGCCGGGGTTGAGACCCTCGATAGTGATGCGGCCGCGTGCCGACTCCAGATCGCTGATCAGGTCTTCGGCCTTGCTGTAGGTTTTGCCGTTGAAGCGCGTGATGATGGTGCCGTCTTTCAGGCCCATCGACGCCATGCTGCCGCCGCGGATATTGTCGATCTTGATGCCTGAGGTGATGCGGTATTTCTGCAATTCCTGTTGTGTTGCCGGCTGGAAATCGGCTCCCAGCACCCGCGAACTTACCACATTCCTGCGGAGCAAAGCGGTATTGCCTTCCTGGTTGATGAGGGTAACTTCAGCCTGCACCTCCGTGCCATTGCGCATGAGCGTGAATTTTACCTTGCTGCCCGGGCGGTAATAGGCGAGGTATTCTTCATAAAAAGCCTTATTGCTCACCGGGCGGTTGTCGATCTTCACCACCACATCGCCCACCTGTATGCCTGCCTTGGCCGCCGGTCCGTCTTCGATCACCGAACCAACCCTGGCACCTTCCGCACCTTCCATTCCCTGGTTCTGCAAGGTTGCATTGCTGAGGTCTTCGGTGCTCATGCCCGGGAAACCGCGCTGCACGCTGCCGAACTCGATGAAATCCTTCACAATCTTCGCCACCATGTTGGCCGGAATCGCAAAGCCGTAGCCCGAATACGAACCGGTATTGCTGGCGATGGCGGTATTGATGCCCACCAGTTCACCGTTCAGGTTGACCAGCGCGCCGCCGCTGTTGCCGGGGTTGATGGCCGCATCGGTCTGGATGAAGCTTTCAATCGGAAACTGGTTGTTCACGATATTGATATTCCTTCCTTTGGCACTCACTATCCCGGCTGTTACGGTGCTCGTGAGGTTGAAGGGATTGCCGACTGCCAGCACCCATTCTCCGGTTTCCAATACGTCAGAATTGCCGAACACGATGGCCGGCAGGTCGCCTGCTTCGATCTTCAGCAGCGCTAGGTCGGTGCTCGGATCTTTTCCTATCACCCGCGCCGGGTATTCTTTCTTGTTGCGGCTCAGGACAACGGAAATTTTGTCAGCCCCTTGTATGACATGGTTATTGGTGACGATATAGCCGTCTTTGCTGACAATCACGCCGCTGCCGGATGAAGATACCTGCCCGCGGCTGCCAAAGGGATCGAAATCCCAGAACCAGTTGGAGCGGTATTCCACTGTGCTCACGGTTTTGATGAAAACCACCGCAGGTGTGCTGATGCGCGATGCCTTCACAAAACCTGCCGGCATTTCCTTCAGGTTTGCCTGTTGCATCGGGCTGTTGGCTGCGCCGAAAGTCAATACCGGTCCGGAAACTCCGGCCTGGCGGCTGAACAACCAGGCTCCGGCGAACCCGGCAGCCAGTGGCAATACCAGGCTCAGCATCAAAGTTCTCATGTTCTTCATAACGTCTAAACAGTCTTTTATGCCTTCGTATGGTGCAAAAATGATGCCCCTCAGATCAAGTGACCGGCTTAGCCGACGAACGGCCGATGTGCTCAGGCCCGGGCTTCGGCGGCTTCATCCACCTTCAGCTGCCGGTCGAACCAGAAGGTGCCCAGCGGA
>CANHTS010000181.1 GCA_947463435.1 Flavobacteriales bacterium
CAAAACGATCCCAACGGTAAGCCCGTAGCCCTTTCCAGCCTCAAAGGCAAGGTGGTGTTGATCGATTTCTGGGCATCCTGGTGCCGTCCCTGCCGCATGGAAAACCCGAATGTGGTGAAGATGTACAGCAGGTTGAAAAGCAAAGGTTTTGAAATCTACGGCGTATCGCTCGACGGAGACGCCAATGCCTGGAAAAATGCCATTGCCAAAGACAGCCTGACCTGGTTCCACGTAAGCGACCTGCGCCAGTGGCAAAATGCAGCGGCCAAGCTGTACAAGGTGAGCGGCATTCCTTATACCGTGCTGCTCGACCGCAATGGCAATATTGCAGCCAAGGGCTTGCGCGGTCCGGAACTGGAAGCCAAAGTGGAAGAACTGCTCGCAGCTCCGGCCGGAAAACAGAAGTAAGCAACAGGCTTTACTTCCTGTTAACTTTGCGTTAAGCGCTGCGTGGGGTTTTGGTAATATCTCCTTCACAGTAGCTCCTTTTTTTTGTAACATCATGATAGGCAATATGCCCACAATACTGGTTGTTGACGACGAACACGATATCCTCGAGTTCATCCGCTACAACCTGGAAAAGGAGGGTTACCATGTGTTTACGGCATTGAACGGTTCGCAGGCATTGGATCAGGCAGCTAAAATCAAGCCCGACCTGATTTTGATGGACGTGATGATGCCGGTCATGGATGGCATTGAAGCTTGCCGCAACCTGCGCCAAAGCGAGGCCACGCGCAATTGCCTGATTGTATTCCTCACCGCCAGGGCAGAAGAGTTTGTTGAGCTCGCAGGTTTTGAAGCCGGAGCCGACGACTTTATCAACAAACCCATTAAACCACGCGTGCTGCTCAGCCGTATCAAGGCCATTTTGCGCCGGCAAGACAAAGGTGGATTCATGGATAATATGAAATTCCCCGATCTGGAAATAGACCGTGAGAAATTCTTGGTGTTGTACAAGGAACGTCCGATTCAGTTTCCCCGTAAGGAATTCGAACTCCTGTCCTTTCTCGCTTCCAAACCCGGAAAGGTTTTCAGTCGTGAAGAAATACTCGATCAGGTTTGGGGCGCAGATGTGGAAGTAGTAGACCGCACCATCGATGTACACGTGCGGAAGATCCGCGAAAAACTCGACGACCGCTTCATCTACACAGTAAAAGGCGTAGGCTACAAGTTCGATACGCCCTGACAGCGGGATATCGTAACTTTGCAACCCCATGGGGCATTCCGTAGCCTTCTATACCCTCGGTTGTAAACTCAATTACGCAGAAACCAGCACCATCGGCCGGCAGCTCAGTGACGCCGGTATGGACAAGGTGAACTTCACCGACGGTGCCGATATGTACGTCATCAATACCTGCAGCGTCACCGATCAGGCCGACCGAAAATGCAGGAAAGTGGTGAAGGAAGCCCTGCGCTACAACCCGAATGCATATATCGTAATCGTGGGTTGCTACGCGCAACTCAAGCCAACGGAAATAGCTACCATTCCCGGTGTTGACCTGGTGCTGGGTGCAGCGGAAAAGTTCAACCTGGTTTCCCACCTGCACCACCTGAGCAAGGAAGCCAAAACGCGGGTGCTGAATGCCCCCATCAAAGAGACGAATACTTTTGTCCCGGGTTTCAGCGAAGGCGACCGCACCCGCACTTTCATGAAAGTACAAGACGGCTGCGATTATTTCTGCACCTTCTGCACCATTCCCCTGGCGCGTGGAAAAAGCCGTTCTGCCAGCATACGCGAAACGGTTGAATCGGTGAAAACCGCCGCCGGTCCGGGCGTGAAGGAAATCATCCTCAGCGGCGTAAACCTGGGCGACTTTGGCGCGGGTACCGATGAAAACTTTTACGGACTTATCCAGGCGCTCGATCGCGAAGTGCCGCTGGAACGATTCCGCATTTCAAGCATAGAGCCCAATTTGCTCTCTGATGAAATCATCGCTTTTGTGCACGCTTCCGAAAAATTCGTTCCCCACTTCCATATTCCTTTGCAGAGCGGCAGCGACGAATTGTTGCGGAAGATGCGGCGCCGCTACGAACGCGAACTATACACCCGCCGTATCGAAGCCATTCGTCGCCTCATGCCCGATTGCGGCATCGGCGTGGATGTAATTGTAGGCTTCCCCGGCGAAACAGAAGCTGAATTCCTGGAAACCTATCAATACCTGAACGAGTTGCCGGTTAGCTACCTGCACGTTTTCCCGTACAGCGAACGCGCCAACACCACAGCGGTCAAACTTCCGGGCTCAGTGCCACTGAAAGAACGCATGCAGCGCAGCGAAATGCTCCGCATCCTGAGCGAAAAAAAGCGCAGGGCCTTCTACGCCGAACATATCGGCAGCGTGCGGCCTGTGCTGTTTGAACAGGAAGAGAAAAACGGATTCATGTACGGGTTCACCGATAACTATATCCGCGTAAAAACACAATACGATCCGCTGCTGGTCAACGAAGTACGTCCGGTTGAACTGGGTCAGCCCGATGCCGACGGCGACCTCTGCGGCATCGAAATATCTGCCTTCATCCCGGCCCACTAACGATATTCGCAACCCATGTATGCTTCGCTGTACGATTTGATTTACGACCTGACAGGTCTGAAACTGCCATTTCTGCTGATAGTCAATACTTTCGGTCTTTTTGTGGCTTTTGCCGTGATGGCGGCGTACAAAGTGTTTTCCATGGAATTTACCCGCCGGCACAAACTCGGTCAGTTTCCCGACTACCGCATCGTGCAGACCGTTGGAAAACCTTACGGAATCGGCGAGTATATCAGCAATGGAATCCTTGGGTTCATCATGGGCTACAAGGTGGTGTACATGTTTCTTTTCCCGGATGCGGCTGCCGGAAACCCACAGGAGTTTCTTTTTTCAGGGGATGGCAGCATTTGGTTGGGACTGGCAACAGCGGGCATCTTGCTGGGTTTACGTTACCGCGAAGACCTGAAACAGCGCCTGCCGAGTCCGGAACAGAAAGAGACCGTTACCGGGCCTGAATTCTTCATTGGCAATGTAACGGGTATCGCCTTGATTGCAGGGTTTCTTGGCGCCAAGGTGTTCCATATCCTGGAAGATTGGGAGAATTTTTCACGCGATCCTTTCGGGAGCTTCTTTAGCACGGGGGGGTGGACTTTCCTTGGCGGATTGATAGCCGGCGGTGCGGGCGTGCTTTGGTACTGCCACCGCAAGGGCATGAATATCTTCCGCGTGCTCGACGTAGGCGCTCCGGGCATGATGCTCTCCTACGGTGTTGGCCGCATGGGTTGCCATCTCAGCGGCGACGGCGACTGGGGCATTGCCAACACTTCGCCGCGTCCTTCCTGGCTGAGCTGGCTGCCTGATTGGGCCTGGGCTTACGATTACCCCAACAATGTGATTGATGCCGATCCGGGCAATCTGATTCCCGGCTGTGAAAGTCTCCATTGCAATCGACTGGCCGTTCCGGTTTTCCCGACGCCTTTGTACGAGTTTGCGGCTGCTATCCTGCTTTTTGTACTTATCTGGTGGCTGCGGCGTAAACCCTTGGCTGCGGGTGTACTCTTTTCCATTTACCTGATTGCTGCCGGTGTGGAGCGTTGGCTGATCGAAGGCATCCGTGTCAATTCGCGTTACGACTGGTTCGGGCTCAGCTTTTCACAGGCGCAATTGCTTTCATTGTTGATGGTGCTGGCAGGTATAGCCGGTATTTATTTTCTGCGGAAGAAGCCTGCCAAGCCGGCAGCAGATTCCTGAGCACTGGCATTGCGTTTGTTATCTTTACGGCGATGCGCATCTTTTTTCTTCTGACATTGCTTCTTCCTGCCGGGCTCCTGGCCCAGGGAAAGCCTTATGATTCCAGCCGCAACCGCGGAGACGAATGGGTGGTGGTGAACGGCGATACGGTCCGCGTGATCGAGCTCGACGAGGTCTTGCGCCGCGAGCGCTACGACTCCATGGCACGGGTGGAATACATGCGCCTGGTACGGAATGTGAAGCGCGCCATGCCGTATGCCAAAATGGTGGCCTACCAGATGCAGATGCTGGAAGACAACCTTTCGCGCACCAAAGGAAGGAAAGAGCGCAAGAAGTACATTGAAGCTTCAGAAGAAGCGCTGAAAAAGCAGTTCGAAGCCAGTATCCGCGAGTTGAGCATCAATCAGGGTAGAATCCTGATGAAACTGATACACAGGGAAACGGGTAAAACTACCTGGGAAGTGTTAAAAGGGTATAAAGGGAATGCCAGTGCCTTCTTCTGGCAATCGTTTGGAACCTTTTGGGGCCACGATCTGAAGAGTGAGTTCGACCCGGTTACCGATTATAAAATCGAGTTCATTATCCGTACCTATAAGTTGGAGTGAGGATGTTTCTCTGATTCCGGATCTTGTGCAGCGGAGCGGTCGCCCGGGCCTTTCCCTTGGTACTTGTGATCAAAGTGCTCATAAGGGTCTTCATCCGGTTCCACAATAAATGGAATGATACGGCGTGTGCCAGGCTCATCTTCGGGAATGCCTTTGCGCAGGAACCAGGCCGCGAGGATACCGGCCATCAGACCGGCTATATGGCCTTCAAATGAAACACCATCGCGATAGGGGAAGAGCCCCCACAGCGAGCTGCCGTAATAAATGAGTACTATGCCGGCCAGCACGCGGTAGCCAAAGTTGCGGCGGAGTAAGGCCATGGCCGGGAACCAGGCGATGAGGCCGTAAACGATACCGCTCGCACCGATATGCCAGGAAGAGCGACCGATAATCCAAAGGAAGGAGCCGCCGGCGAACCACATGATGAGCAAAGCCGCAAGGGACAGCTGGGGCGAAAAGAAGCTCAGCAAGGCATACAGACTGAATATAGAGATCAGGTTACCCCACAGGTGTTCGCTTGATCCATGGAAGAGGGGCATGGTGAGGATGCCGCTCAGGCTGCGCATATCGCGCGGGTAGACGCCGAAGTCTGTATAGGAAAGCTGGAAGTACTCCTGGGCTTCCCAGCAGGCAAGCATGAAGAAGCCCAATAAGAATGGCCGGAGCAGCGCGCGCAAGATGATGCTGCTTTCATGCATGGCCGGGCAGGTCCAGGAATCCATTCCACCAGCCTCTGTCGAACCGGCTGCCCAACTTTTCATAGAACCTGATGGCCGGTTCGTTCCAGTCGAGCACCTGCCAGACCAGGCGGCGGCATTGTTTTTTCTCGGCCAGGTCCTTCAAACTCAGGAACAGTGCTTTGCCTGTGCCTTGCCGACGAAATGCCGGCTGAACATACAGGTCTTCCAGGTACATACATACACCTTTCCAGGTGCTGTAGCGCAGGTACCAAAGGGCCATTCCGACAACTTGTCCCTGGTGTTCGGCCACAAGGCAGCCAAACCATGCGGTTTCGGGGAAGCCGTCGCGCAGCATTTGTTCGGGGGAGTTGATGACTTCTTCCGGCGCGCGTTCATATTCGGCCAGCTCCTGTATCAACTGAAAAACCGAAGGGG
>CANHTS010000182.1 GCA_947463435.1 Flavobacteriales bacterium
AAGGGGCGCAGGGAGTATAAAACCGGCCGCGAAGGCGCTGCATCGCTTTCCACAGGCGCTACCTGCAGGTTGAGCAGATAGAATCCGTCGGGAAGTTCTTCAGGCACATAAATCAGTTCGGTGATACTGGCATCGAAACGCGGCTGTTCCGGATAGCACCACCAGGCTTTGTGCGCCGCCATCCGTCCGCCGTCCGATTCGCGATCAACCGAAGGTAGGTCGCAGAGCAGGTGCTGAAAACCACGGTCGGCCGCCCAGGCCAGGGCAGCCGGCTCGAAATAGGGCGGATTGCTGTCGGAATAATTGCGCTCCTTCTTGTCTGCTGCGTTGGGAAGTGTGCGGATAATCAACGCTTCAGCCTTGGGCAAGGTCAGTGCTTCAAACTGTGCCTTGCTGATGACGCGGTCTTCTCCGCGCACCTCGGGTTCGATGCTCAGCAGCGCCGCGCTGAACCAATAGCGGCTGAAGATGCCATTCACGCTCTGCTGTTCCGGAGTGATATGCCCGATGGATTCGGTATGGGTGCAATTGCCATGCGGATAAAAACTGAGCAGGTCGCAGTTGGCCGAACCGCCCTCCTTTACGCTGCCGGTGAAACCGGGCACGCGGAAGGGCTCAATCTCCACCGGTCCGAGTCCGAAAGCGCGGATGCCGCCATTCAGGTTTCGCACGGGCAGCGAAAGGTCTTTGCCTTCATCCATGTGGGCGGCATAGGGGCGCCCGCCTATTTCAACCAGCACAATCACGTTCCAAAGATGCACAAAACACGGCACTTGCTCCGCGTGTAATACCTTTGAGGCAACCATGAATGCCTATGTGCTCAAGCGCTATATCAAGGTCGTGCTCTTTTTGCTCGCCTCGCTCATCGCGCTACTCACCCTGATGCTCAGCAACCGCCTGGTGAAAAGGCTGGCGGAGGAAGAGCGCAAGAAGGTGGCACTCTGGGCAGAAGCACAAAAGCGCATCGCCACGGCAACCGACGAAGAAGGAGCCTTCTACCTGAGCATCCTGGAAGGCAATACCACGATACCGGTAATCCTCGAAAGCGGAGGCATGTTGATATCCCGTAACCTCGATTCAGCGCGCTCCGACGATACAGCCTGGGTGCGTGAACAGGCCATCAGTTTCAGGCAACAGAACGGACCGATCGAAATCCGTGTCGACAGCGACCTCGTGAGCCGCGTCTATTACGGAGAGTCCATGCTGCTGCGGCAACTGCGCTATTATCCGTATTTCGCGTTGGGGCTTGTAGGCTTATTCATCCTCGTTTCCTATTACGCTTTCAGCTATTCGCGGCGCAGCGAACAAAACCAGGTCTGGGTAGGCCTCGCCAAAGAAACCGCCCATCAACTCGGCACGCCCATTACGAGCCTTGCCGGTTGGATCGATTACCTGGAGTCTGAACTGGGCGATCTGCCTGCCGATGCGGGCGAAGAGATGCGCAAAGACATCCGCCGCCTCCATATCATCACCGAACGCTTCAGTAAAATTGGCTCCGAGCCGGTACTTAAAGACCTGGATATCAGCGCTGTAATCAGCGAAGCCGTGCAGTATATGGAAATGCGCAGCGGAAAAAATGTGGTCTACGAAGTGCATCCTTTGCCGCATCCTGTCCTTTGTCCCATCAACCTGAACCTCTTTGAGTGGGTGGTTGAAAACCTCTGCAAGAACAGTCTCGATGCTATGGAAAGCGTTGGCCGCATCACCTTCCACATGACAGAGCGGGAGAAGCACGTGGTAATTGATGTCTGCGATACCGGAAAAGGCATCCCTTCCAACCGCTTCAAAACCGTCTTCAAACCCGGCTTCACGTCGAAGCGTCGAGGCTGGGGGCTTGGGCTTTCACTCGCCAAGCGCATCGTCGAAAACTACCACAAAGGGCAGATCTTGGTGAAGGAATCGCAACCCGGAAAAACCGTGTTCCGGATGATTCTGCATAAGTCAGTGCAACGCTAAGCATACCGTCTGCGTCTAAAGGATATCAAATGTGGATCAGAACCCTCCTTTGCAGCGCGCTGATCCTTTTTCCGATCTGGGGGAAGGCACAATGCACCGTGCTTTCAGCCGATTATGTCTGCGTAGGTGAACTGATTTCCTTCCGGCTCGATGTGGGGAGCCAGACAGCCACTGCCTGGAACTGGACCTTTGGCGATGGCAACTCATCCACCCTCAAGGAGCCCGGTAACCGCTACGGTGCGGCCGGTAAATACACCGTAACCGGCATCGCTTCCATCGGAGGGCAACAGTGCACCGCCACCCGCGTAATCGAAGTATTCGGCTTGCCCGTTGCCGGCCTCCGCACCGTTTCGATCGACAGCTGCCTCAACGGCAACCGCCTCTGCCTGGAAGATTTGAGCAAGCCGGCCAGCACGGCTCAATCCATCGCCTACCGCATCATCCTGTGGGACGACGGCGCGTCTTCCTCCAGCAGCAGTCCGGCTTCCAATAAAACCGAATGCCATACCTTCAACCGCAAGGGCAGTTTCAATGTGTTGATGGAAGTGACCGACAACAAGGGTTGCAAGGGCAAAGCCACCCGGCCGGTCGTGATCGTGGAAGATATCCGTGCCGCCATCTACGGCAGCATCACCAACCGCTGTGACAGTGCCACACTTTGCGCCTCCAATGCCAGCGATACCGGAACAGCCCGCTTGCGTTCCTGGCAATGGTACCTGGCCGGCCAGGCCCGCAGCCTGCCGGCGCAATGGTGTCAGAACGTGTACACCACCACAAGTTTGCCCCTGATGTTGGTGGTTGAAAATCAGTTCGGCTGCAAAGACACAGCCCGCGATACGCTCAGTTTTAAGCCAACGCAGTACAAGCCGCCCCTGCGTATCAACTTGAAAAACGCCTGCTACGGCAATCACGACCAGTTTATAGTCCAAACAGATAGCATCAAAGGCGCACGCTATTTCTGGAACCTCCGCAACCTCCGCGATAATTCAGGTTACAATTTCTCATATTGGACAGGCGGTAGCTTTTTTGCGTCCATGCCCGGGCGCTATCGTGTAACGCTGCAGGTGGTTGTCAACAATTGCGTTTTCAGCGTAAGCGACACCGTGCGTGTAAACGGCCCGAAAGCCATGGCGCTGCCCGGCAATGCGAACCAATGTCAGCTGCGCGACACTGTGTACTTCCAGGACAACAGCGATTACTGGGGCGTAAGCCGGCCCGGACGGCTGTGGAATTTTCGTGACCCTGCCGCGCTGCGTTGCACCACCAAAGAAGTGTCAAAACCCGACTATGCCTGCAACTTCAGCCAGCAGAAGCTTGCCCGACACTGGTACCCCGACAGCCAACGCTGTTGGTCGCCTGTATTATATGTTGTCGACTCAGCGACGGGTTGTTTTGATAGTGCTGTTTTTGAAGTCAGAATCAAACGCAGTGATACACTGAACATTCGCACGCTCATTCAACCGCCTCTGTTTTGTACGGACAGACGGATTGATTTTCTGCGTCTCGATCCTGCCAACTGTCAGATACCCATTGGGTTGATGAAAGGGGATAGCCTCGACCCGGATCCGTGGCAGATGTACTCCGGAGCCTTTATGTATCCGGATTCACAGCGCAAAGGCTGGCAAACGCCCGGGTTCATTCTGCAGGCTGGCGACAAATTCAAAGCGCGGGTGGATTCCGGCAAGCTGAAGTTCGGTCCCGGTAACAATGTCTGCTACGATACCATTTGGAAGCGCGATCTGTTGCACCTGCTCCGTACGCCCAATCCGGCCTTCCGTCTCGAACTCATCGGCAAATGCAAGCCCTTCCGCGTCCGCGCTTATTTCAACCAACCCGAGTTTGACAGCCTGGCCTACATGTATGTGGACTGGGGCGATGGATACATTACGTATATCAATACCCGCGGCCGCGACACCATCATCGACAGCCTCGACCATGTGTACCTCAAGCCCGGGCAATACCAGATTGTGTCGTATGCCCGGAATGTGCGCAGCTGCGACCGCGACTTCCGCACCCAGACAGCCGTAGGGGTCTATGCCAATATCCAGCAGCCCGGCTTTGCCTGCCCTGGCAATACGGTTCAATTCCAGGCTTCGGTGGGATATTACAGCGGGGCCACTTACCAGGTGAGCAAAGGGAAGTCGGATTTGCGCTGGGAAATGGGCGACAGCACCGTATATGAAGACAGTATCTTCAGCGTGCACCACGCTTACAAACGCGGCGGTCAATACCAGGTGCGGCTCATTGTAACTGACAGTGTGGGTTGCAAGGATACCGCATCGGCCATTTTCCGCACTTCCCTTGTTCGTGCCGGTATGCGCCTGCCCAACCGCCGCTTGCTCTGCAGTGAAATCGTGCAGCTCTTCGATTCCTCTTTCCTCTTTTTCGGCGCGCCCGGCGAACGGATACGGTCGTATTACTGGGAATTCGGCGACGGCGGCAATTTCTCCACCCTCAAAGATCCTTTCAAGTTCTACGGCCAAAGCGGAACCTATACGATCACCCATGCCGTCGAAACCACCAGCGGCTGCAAAGACACTGTGCGCCGCAACCTCCGCCTCGACGGTCCCGAACCCCTTTTCGATATCGATGGCGACAGCATCGGCTGCGTGCCTTTCACCGTCAAGCTGCGCAACCGCTCGCGCAATGCCACGCGTTATATCTGGTATTCGGGCGACCGGCAGGGAAATATCCTCTACACTTCGGCCGATACGGCAGTAAGTTTTACCTATACCGAGCCTGGCGTGTATTACCTCCGGCTTTACGCGGGCGACAGTACCTTCAACCCGAGTACCGGACAGTATTATTACTGCGCTTCGGTTTTCCCCGACAGCTTCCGGCATCCGGGCGTGTACCGCAGGGTAATTGTATATCCGTATATACCTGTTTCAATCTCTGCACCCGATACCGTTTGCGTGAACGAACCCTTCACAGCAGCAGCGCGATACGACAGCCTCTACAACCGATTTGCCTGGCAGACGGGCGATGGCAGGAGCGAGGCGGGCAGTGCCGATACCTTGCAGCACCGCTATACCGACACCGGAACCTACCGGATGCAATTGTATCCCGCGCATCCGGTGAGCGCCTTGCGTCCGGGCTGTTTCGACTCGGCCTGGAAAGATGTGGTGGCAATTGGGGTGAAGGCCGCTTTCGTCATCGACCCACAAAGCGATACGCCTGTGTACCGCTTCTTCAACCGCTCGTCGTGGCGGGCGGTGCGCTGGCTCTGGGATTTTGGTCACCCCGCTTCCGGCAAGGCCAATCAAAGCGAGGAGCGCAATCCGACACACGATTACGGCATCGATACGGGATGGTACAAGGTCTGCCTCACCGCCTGGAACGCACAAGGTTGCTCAGATTCCGTCTGCGGTATGCTGTACAACAA
>CANHTS010000183.1 GCA_947463435.1 Flavobacteriales bacterium
CCTGGATTCGCTGTCAAAGCCAACTCGGAGTAGCAACACTCATTCCGGCCGAGCGCTTCATCCGCGCCAACCTCGCCATGCAGGCCGGTAAAAACGACGAAGCCATACGAATTCTGAACGGGCCGAAATGGAACAGCGATGCGCATCCATTCTGGTATCTGGAATATCTGCACGGGCAGGCCCTGATGCGCAAGCTCGATACCACTGCGGAAGTGCATTTCAGGCGCTACCTGGTCTATTTCAAAGGCCGGAACTTCCATAAATCTACTGCGCGTAACCTTGCCTGGCTGGCCTGGCTCCGGAACGATGGCGCCGCTTACGATGCCAACATGACCCTCACCCGAACCCTTGGCTACAGCGACGCCGAAGAAGACAAACAGGCGCTCCGCGATGCCTGGGAGCGCAAACGCCCCGATCAGGTATTGCTCAAAGCCCGTTTGCTTTCCGATGGGGCCTATCACAGCCTGGCATTGCAAACCCTGCAAAGTAAAACTGAAGCGTCTTATCCCGACCCGGAGCGCAAAACTGAATACTGCTACCGCATGGGCCGTATTCTGGATGATCTCAAAAGAACCAAAGAGGCGGAAACCTGGTACCTGCGCACCATTCAGTTGGGCACAACATTGCCACGATATTTTGCCGCCAATGCCGCCCTGCACCTGGGCATGCTATGCGAGACACAACAGCGCAGAGCAGAAGCCAAAAGCTGGTATCAAAAAGCTATTTCCGGGTTTCCGGCCAATACCGAATACACGAACGGCATCGAGCAAAAGGCCCGGGCAGGATTACAAAGATTGGGAGTCTGAAAACTGGCTTGGCCTCAGCGCAAATCAACCACCGTCACTCCAGGCTTACTGGTCGCATTAAAGACAAATGAATTGTCTGCCATTGCGCCATTAGGAGTGAAAGTCTTCACCGTATAGGTAACCACCATGCCATTCTTGTAATACATCAACATGCGGTCCATCTGGTTGGTGGTTTTATCAATTTCAGCTTTTACATAAGAAAGCTGTGCCTTTTTTGGAACCTTGGGAGAAAGCTTCAATATCTCAAATGTCTTGTTGTTGCGGGTAACCGACCCGTCATACATCGCATTGTAGCCCTTCTTCTGGATATTGAAGATTTCATTGGGTGTAACCGCGCCATCTTTGGGTTTGTAGGCTTCAATGGTTACCTCGTTGGCGTCCTTCACGAAAGTCCACAAGGTTTTGCCATCGCAATAGATTTCCTGTCCGCCAAAATCAAGTCTGAAGTTGGCCCCTTTCAACATAACGGTTCCTTCTTCGGTGGTTTTTTTCTTGTCAGTCTGATTCTCCGTGGTTACACTGAATACTGCCTTGATCGTGGTGTAAGCCTGATACTTCTTGCTTACCTTGTTGAGCAGTTCGTTCGCCTTGGGGTCACCCTGGGCAACAGCGAAGGTGGCAGCCAGCATACCGGCTATAATCAGGGCAGGTTTTAGGAGTGATTTCATTGGTCGTTGCAAAGTTCTGAAAAAACTATTGATTCAGTGATTTCAAAAACTGTTCCAGACTGTATTCATCCTGAACAAGCACTTGTCTGGCCTTACTTCCTTCGAACGGACCCACGATGCCGGCATGCTCCAATTGGTCAATCAGACGGCCGGCGCGGTTGTAGCCGATTTTAAGGCGGCGCTGAATCAGCGAAGTGCTGCCCATCTGGTTGTTCACCACGATCCTGGCCGCTTCTTCAAACAAGGCATCGCGCTCGTTGGGGTCAAAATCTTCACTTCCGCCGCTGCTGCTTTCTTCCCGTACTTCAGGCAACAAATAAGGCCCGCTGAAACCGCGTTGGCTTCCGATGAATTCGCAAATGCGCTCTACTTCGGGCGTGTCCACAAACGGACATTGCAGGCGAATCAGTTCTTGCCCGCCGCTGAACAGCATATCGCCCTTCCCGATGAGTTGATCGGCGCCGTTGTTGTCGAGAATGGTGCGGCTGTCAATTTTGCTCGTAACGCGGAAAGCGATTCGCGCCGGGAAATTCGCTTTGATGATACCGGTGATTACGTTCACACTCGGTCGCTGGGTGGCCAAAATCAGGTGAATACCCACGGCACGCGCCAGCTGGGCAATGCGCGCAATGGGTGTTTCAATTTCCTTACCGGCCGTCATCATCAAATCGGCCACCTCGTCGATTACCACTACGATATAAGGCAGGAAGCGGTGCTTGTCGTTCGGGTTCAGCTTGCGGTTGCGGAACTTCTCGTTGTATTCGACGATGTTCCGCACCATGGCGTCTTGCAGAAGCTTGTAGCGGTCATCCATTTCCACACAAAGCGAATTGAGTGTATTGATTACCTTCTGATTGTCGGTGATGATCGCTTCGCCATCGCCCGGCAGCTTGGCCAGGTAATGGCGTTCAATCTTGTTGTACAGCGTCAGTTCCACCTTTTTCGGGTCAACCAATACCAGCTTCACATAGGCAGGATGCTTGCGGTACAGCAGCGAAACCAGGATGGCATTCAGACCAACCGATTTGCCCTGACCTGTGGCTCCGGCCATCAGTAGGTGCGGCATCTTGGCCAGATCGGCAATGAAGATTTCGTTGCTGATGGTCTTACCCAAGGCCACCGGCAACTGGAAATCCGATTCAATGAACTTACGGCTGCTCATCACACTCCGCATGCTCACCATTTCGGGCTGCTTGTTTGGTACTTCGATACCAATGGTTCCTTTGCCGGGAATGGGCGCGATGATACGGATGCCCAATGCGGCAAGACTCAACGCGATATCGTCTTCCAGGCTCTTGATCCGTGAAATCTTCACGCCAGGCGCCGGCACGATTTCGTACAGCGTAACGGTCGGACCAATACTGGCTTTGATTTGAGAGATGCCGATATTGTAGTTGCGCAGGGTTTCGATGATCAGGTTCTTGCTGGTTTCGAGCTCCTGGGTGTCGATTTCGCGTTTCTGGGTCTGGATATCCGTCAGGAGATCAGGACCAGGTAACACAAAATCGCGCAATTCAAGGGTTGGATCGAACAGCGTATCGATGCCGTAATGCTCTTTCTGTTCCCCGGGTTCTTCATTCACGGGTTCCGGAATAAAAACCTGCAGGTCGGGTGCTGCTTCAATAGGTGCTTCTTCCTGTGGAATCTCTACCTTTAATTCCGGCATTTCGGGGATAATGGAACGTTGGCGCGGCGGGGCCGAAGGAACCTCAAATACAACTGGTGTGGCTGGTTCATCTTCCGTTATCGTTGCTTCTGTTTCAATGAGTTCATCTACCGTTTTCAGCGTCATATCAAACGCCGGTTCAGGCTCAGGCTCAGGTTCCGGCTTTGCTACGGGCGGTTTGGCAGCCGGTCTTGCAGGCTCCGGAACGGGTATGTCATGGATGGCTTCTTCCCGCTTTTTCCTCATTGGGAAGGGGCGGAAATTGAAGAATACCATCATGTAAATCAGTGCGATGCCACCAATGGCCAGGAAAGCACCAAAGATGCCGGCAAGGCTTTGTATCCAGCGCACACCGAAATGACCGAATGCGCCGCCTAACAATGGCATTACAGCCTGAAAGAGGAAGCCGAGCAAGAGGCTCACCCAGGCCACCATCAAGAGCGAATGAACGAACAGAGCGAGGAGTGGAAACGGTTTCCAGCCGCTCAGCAAATACACACCAAGTGCCAGGACAAAAGGCAACAACAGGAAGGCCGCCGCACCGAAACCTTTGTAGACAAAGAGGTAACTCACCCAAGCGCCCAGCAGACCCATGGCGTTGGCTGCTGCATCAGGGTTTTCTGCGCGAAACAGTCCCCAGTTGCCGCTGGCCATGATATCCTGATCGCTTTTCCAGGTGAAGAAGAACGAAATGAAGGAAATGAGCATAAAGAGGGCGGCAACGACCAGGAAGAATCCTGCGACGCGGCGGGCGCGTTCATTGTGCAACAGGGCGATGCCTTTCCAGTCTGCGCGGCTCAGTGGTGCCGGCTCATCGGCTTCGGTGCCTTTTACAAAATTGTCCTTGGGTCGGTTCTCTTTGCGTGCTCTGGTACTCATGAAATAAGGCGAAAATTACGAACGAAGCATCCGCTGCGGAGGGCGTAGTTATGCACCCGGCGGAAGGTGTATGATAAAACGGACTAACCGGGCCTTAACGTATGTTGGCTGCTACGCGTGTCTTATATTCGTTGCACCGCCAATGCGGTACACTTGTTGCAATTACCTATCATCTTGAAAACACGTAAACTGTTTTTCGCCTCGCTCCTGCTTGCCAATGCCATCGGGCTTCGCGCTGCTGAAGTTCCGCTCGAATACGCCAACCGCGTGTATGAAGACCCGATTCGCACGGTGCTGTTTTATCAACAAACCAGCAATGGCAATACACCGGTCATTACCCTGGGAAGCGGTGAAAGTATGATGCTGGAGTTCGATGAGATGAAGGCCACGAACGATTTTTACATGTACACCCTCATCCATTGCGATGCCAACTGGCAACCGAGCAGCATCAACAAGTTTCAGACCATCAGCGGCATGGGGTTCGAGAATATGAATGACTTTTTCTTCAGCAACAGCACCACCATCCAATACACCCATTACCGCGCGCAGGTTCCAGGTCCGCAAACGCAGCCGCGCATCAGCGGAAACTACCTGCTCCTCGTTTACCGCAACCACAATGAGCAGGATATCGTGCTGACCCGGCGCTTCATGGTGCTGGATTTGAAAGGCCGCCTGGAAGTGAGTACCATGCCTGCTACCCAGGTGCAGTATCGTTTCAAGCGCCAGGAAGTGGATTTCCACTTTACCGTGAATCCGGGCTATACCATTCCCAACCCCTACCAGGACCTCAAGACGCAGGTTTGGCAAAACAACAATTGGGAAAGTGCCATTCCCCTCAAGCCGCTGTTCATTATGGGCAATCGCTACAGCTTTGATTATCAGGAAGGGAACACCTTCAACGGACTCAATGAATACCGCTTTTTCGACATCCGAAGCCTGCGCCGGCTGAGTTTCAACATCCGAGAGAAATACGATGAAGACGGACAGAAACATGCCGTGGTGAATTTCGAACCGAACCGTGCGTTTTCAACCTATGTGCAATACGCCGACTTCAATGGCCGCATGGTGATCCAGAATATAGACGGAACCGGATCAAGCTTAACGGAGAGCGACTACGTGTGGACACATTTCACGCTGAAAGCCGATGAACCCTTGCCCAACGGTCAACAGGTGTATGTTTGGGGCGAATTGAGCGACTGGCAATTGAAAGACCGCATGCGCATGCACTGGAATGAAGCACTCAAAGCTTACGAATGCAC
>CANHTS010000184.1 GCA_947463435.1 Flavobacteriales bacterium
CCAGTTCCTGTTGTCTTTCGGATACCATACCAATCAGGCGCAGCAGCCGTTCAGAACTGTTGCGGTAGCTTGGATGCAAAGGATGCAGGGTATCGAGCAAGGCGGCCAATCCGTCTTTCTCCCTGCGGTAGAAGCGCAATTCTTCCTTCATGCGGTTGGTATCGCTGTACTGCACCGTGCGCTTGGTTTCGGTAATTTCTTGTACGCCAGGTATGGCCCCGAGCCTGGTTTTCAATGCATAAACATCTTCGATGGATACGGCGGTATTCAGTTCCAGTCTCTTCTCGGTCTGCACATAGCGGCCATGTGTCAGCTCGCTTTTCACCGCGGCTGTCCGAAAGGCGCGCAGCACCTGCATCACGCGGGCATGAACGGTATCAAAGTCCTTCCCTGCATTGAACTCCACAAACAGGTTGGGCACTTCGGCAAAAGTTCCTGTAGCACGATAAGGACGGGAATCTGAGCGGGATTCTATAGAACCGGTGCCGGTGCCACCGAATTCCTGGGAACGCGCTGCCGAAGCGTTTTGTCCGGATACAAGGATCAGCAAGATCAGCAAAAGCCGGGCTGTCGGTTTCAGGGATTGGGCCGGGGGCATGGGGTCAAAGATAGGTTTTGGGGGATCGGTGAGCTATGAACTACTTCTAACCCAATCAAAGCCCATCAAGGTTATGACCACAAATCAAGCAGCGCTTTCTGATTAATTTTTCTTAGATTTAATTCTTATTTTTGGTTATCATGCTGATTTTTTTAACAATATTTACTTGTTAAAATGATCTGTTCTTTTGAATAGTTCCGTTTTTAGTGCAAATTCGCATCAGCATGAATCCTGTATTCGGAATAACGACCACCAACCAGGAATCCGGATTTGATCAGATTATCGACCAAATAGTCGCCTATTTGAAGGGCGAAGAACTGGAAATTGCTGCTGGTGTAGCTCCAAATCAAAAACAGGAAATGTGGGAACAGTTGTTCAAAGGAAACTTGTTGCCGATGCTCAAGATTCAACAAACACAACACAATGCCGTCCTTGGAGCTCAGTTGGCGATAAGCTTTCTGCGCAACCTCACGGCTGAACAAAAAATACAAGTTCTGAAGCTTGCAGTCAGCCAGAAAAACAACAAGGTATATATCTGGGCGGAAATAAAGGACAATGACGAGGCCTTGCTGGAAGGCATTTTATCTTCCGCAATGGATGCTAATTTTGAGCATCGGGACAGTGGTCTTACGTTGTCTCCTATGGTGGTTGAGCAGCGTGAAATGATTCCAGTGCCGCCGCACTACAAGCTTCTGATTGAGCATGCCTGATGCAAATTCCCATTTCCGCCAGGCAGATCGAAACCTACAGGTTGTATCCGTACTGAACACGAATCCATCAAGTTACTGGGATTGGCAGGTTACAGCTTTGTTCTATTCTGCTTTGCACCTGGTCAATGGCCACATCATGAAAACGGACGGAGGCTTCTACAACACGCACGCATCCGTTCAAATAATTATACACCCTGGCAACACTGAAAGCAAAGCCCGATTACCGCGTGACATTGTACTTGCATATGAGAAGTTGCAGTTTCTTTCCCGAAAGGCACGATACTTATACGACGCATCCAACGGGAACAGCCATAATCCGCAATATGTAGGCGCAGGTGGTTTTGAAAGGGCCGTTCATGCATACGAGGTTGTTTATGCTCATCTGGCAGCATTGCACCACCTGAAAATAGATCCGATTTATATCAATTGTTTGAAGGCTGGATGGCAGAACCGATCCCTGCCACTTGGCAAATGAATATTCCCAGCGGTCAATGTAAATCGAAAACCCGCCTTGGTGCGCTGTTCTTCGGGTAGCGTGGCGAGTCTTGTTGCGTGCAATGGTAACCAGCAGCCTCGGTTTGCAATTACAATGGCGCTTACTGTCTTGAAATCAAAACATTGAAAGGTTCATTCCAACCGAAGCTATTCTGAACAGACAATGAATAAAAAAGGGGAAGCTTTTTGGCTTCCCCTTTGTGTCAATTGCTGTTAGATGCGGCTCAGGAACAACCTAGGCTGTTCCCGCCATTCAGGCGCCCTGAAACCGGCAGTTGTCCATGTAGGTGCGGATGAACTTCGCGATGAACGGCGTGTAATTGGTCAGCAGAATGCGACCTTTGAGCGATTCGAAGCCAAAATCTTCCACCCAAGCACCGAAGGAACTGTTGAGAAAGGAAGTGGTCTTATTTGTGTGGGCTTTGGTTTTCAATATATGCAACGCCCATTTGGTTTTCAACAATCTTCGAGGCTTGCGAATTTGAAAATGTATGCATGAAGGCATGGTGCGTAGTCAGAATCAAATCCTGCAGTTCGTGATCAGCCTCCATGTCAACAATTGTCACACCTATCTCCCTGCACTTTTCTTTTGATATATGCCTTGAATGAGATTTATTGGTGCTGTGATCACTAAACTCTCTCAAAATCTGTTCGGCCAGGCCAACATTCCCGTTGCACATGTTGCGTTCCAGCCACTCCTGGGCTAACTTTTCCGACCAATCTATCGCATTCTTACAAGCCCCTAAAAAAGTAGGATGATACTTGGAAATTATAACCTGCCACAAGGCGGCAGAGGCCGGATTTGCTTTTATATCATTTTTGGCTTGTTCAAATTCAGATAATACAGCCTGACAAGCGACTCCGCCCATTTGGGGGTCAATCGGACCCAAATTGGATTGTTTGCCCATCATCACTGAATTACAGGAAAGGGCGATCATGGTTCCTGCAGACATGGATATCTGCGGGATAATGGCCCTGACATCCTTACCAAACATGCTGTGCAAATAATCAACAATACTTTCAGTGGCTGCCAAATCTCCACCCGGAGTATGCAATAGTAAATCAAGCCCCTTCGACCTGTCCATTCTGTGAATGCACACCATCAGCGCGTTTTTATCTTTGTCGTTAACCTGCGTATCAGTTGGGCTTTGACGCTGAAGCCAACCAGAGTAATAGGCTATAACATTTCTACCGGTGCGATCTGAAACGGCCTTTAAGTATTTCCTTCTTACAACATCCAGCGGATTTTTTTGATTGGATGCAGCCTCGCTCTGGATCTCATCCAATACTTCCTTCCAATTGGGCATAATAAAATGCTATTTCACAGATGTGTTGGCCGTAGCCGGGCCACTCTCTGTCTGGGGATATAAACTAAACTGAACAAAATAATCACCTTGGGTTTGCCATTGCCGTTCGAAGAGGGGGTTTGCCACATTGAAACCGTCGAACAGTTCGAGGTAGTCTTTTTCAAAATCATGGGTACCCTTTGATTCCGATTTGTCTATTTTCAGGTCTGAGGTTTCCATAAAGCAAACATACGAAACGGGCAAATCAATGGCAATAGCGCGGCTGGAACTGTTCGAGACGTGCAAAAGGCGTTCAACTTTTTAGACACATGGTTTCCTTACCGATTGCAACATACGCTTATTCGTTACCAGCGTTTCGCTCAAGACCCGGGCGTTTACAGCGATAAAGTCTAAAAGCGAGTTGATGAAGTATGTAGTGCCTTATTGCAATTTTCAAATTGTCCTGGGATATTCTGAGGCTACGCACTTACTTCGCAATTGCTCTGTAGCCCACCGAACGTCGTGGTTCCACCATGGACCTTTATGTAGGGGGAACGGGGCTTTTTTTATTTATACAGCGTTGTATCGATTTCGAAACACCAAAGCATTAACCGGTCAAAACAGTAAATCTATTCAGAATAGCGCTTTAGTGTATTTCATTACCTGATCCCCCTAAAATCGAAAACCCGCCCTGGTGCGCTGTTCTAATGGGAAGCGTGGCGAGTCTTGTTGCGTGCAAAGGTAACTAACAGCCTCCGTTTGCAACTACAAAGGCGCTTAATGTCTTGATATCAAAACATTGAAAGGTTCATTCCAACCGAAGCTATTCTGAACAGACAATGAATAAAAAGGGGAACCCTTCCGGCCTCCCCTCTTTGAATTGCTGTTAGATTCAACTCAGGAACAACCCAGGCTGTTCCCGCAGTTCAGGCACTTGTAACAGGTGCCGCTGCGCACAGTGATGTGTCCGCAGACGTTGCAGGCAGGCGCGTCGCTTTGCATTTCGCGCATGTGGTCTTGCATGTCTTTGGCGCGAGGTTTCAGCGAAGCACCGTCGATGAATCCGGCAGGAGCGAATTCTGAAATCACAGGTTCGCTTTCCATTTCGATGCTGCCTACGGCTTCGTTGAGTGCGCCGGCATTCTCGTGGCTGCTTTCAATCACGTCGTGGGGTTTCAGCTGCACGAGGTCTTCGCGCTGCAGGTATTCGAAGCCGAGCAGGCGGAAGATATAATCCACGATAGACGTTGAATTCTTGATGTTCGGATGCCCGTCTACCATGCCGCTGGGTTCGAAGCGGGTGAAGGCGAACTTGTTCACAAACTCATCGAGCGGTACACCATACTGCAGGCCGATCGACACGGCGATGGCGAAGCAGTTCATGAGCGAGCGGAAGCTGGCGCCTTCCTTGTGCATGTCGACAAAGATTTCGCCCAAGGTTCCGTCGCTGTATTCGCCGGTGCGAACGAAGATGGTTTGTCCGCCTACCTTGCCTTTCTGCGTGAAGCCCTTGCGCTTGTTCGGCAGCTTCTTGCGCTCTACGATATTGGAGAGCTGGCGCTTGAACTTGGTGTCCGGACTGTCGTTCAGGATGCGCTTGGCGGCTTCGAGCACGATCTCCGGAGTCAGCTCATCGGCATTGATCTGGAATGTGGCCTTTTCGGTGGTGTTGCTGTCGCTGCTGGCTTCGGCGCTTTCTTCTTTCTTGGTTTCGCTCTTGTTGCTGAGGGGCTGGCTGAGCTTGCAACCGTCGCGGTAGAGGGCATTGGCCTTCAGACCGAGCTTCCAGCTCATTTCGTAGCAGCTCTTGATATCGTCTACCGTGGCTTCATTGGGCAGGTTGATGGTTTTGCTGATCGCACCGCTGATGAAGGGCTGGGCCGCGGCCATCATGCGGATGTGCGCATGGGCGTGGATATAGCGCTCGCCTTTTTCGCCGCACTTGTTGGCGCAATCGAATACGGGATAATGCTCTTGCTTGAGGAAGGGAGCGCCTTCGATGGTCATCGTACCACCTACGAACTCGTTGCAGGCGTCGATCTGGGCATAGGTGAAGCCCATGGCGGTGAGCATGTTGAAGCCGGACTGGTTGTACTGCTCGGGCTTGAAGCCGCAACGCTGCATGCAATCGTCGCCGAGGGTATAGCTGTTGAAGCAGAATCCGATTTCAAAGGC
>CANHTS010000185.1 GCA_947463435.1 Flavobacteriales bacterium
CAATACGGTCTTGCCTACACCGGCACCACCGAACAGTCCGATCTTACCACCTTTTGCATAAGGCTCGAGCAAGTCGATTACCTTGATACCTGTGTAAAGGGGCTCGGTGCTGGTAGCCAGGTTGTCGTAAGTAGGTGCCTTCTGGTGGATCGGGCGACCATTTGTAGCGTCGAGGCTGCGGAGGCCGTCGATGCTTTCGCCTACTACGTTGAGCAGACGGCCACGGATATTTTCTCCAACCGGCATTTTGATTGCACTGCCTGTATCCACTGCTGACATGCCGCGTTGCAAGCCGTCGGTGCTGTCCATCGCGATGGTACGCACGATGTTTTCTCCGAGGTGCTGCTGTACTTCAAGTACCAGGGGCGAACCGTTCTCGCGGTTCACTTGCAGGGAGTTGTAAATGTTCGGGAGGGTAGCTCCGGCTTCGCTGAAAGCCACGTCTACTACCGGGCCGATGATCTGGGTGATCTTTCCTGTATTCGCCATTACGCTGATGCTTCTAAACGCGGGTGCAAAGGTACGGTTTACGAAAGCTATTCCCACAGGGTGAGGATAAAATTGATGCAGCTGGTTTGTTGAGGAGTGTAATATGTTGAATATCAATTGTTAAGACAATTGTTGTTTGCCCATTTGCTCCGCATGCCGTAACTCGCAGTCATGAAACCACATCTGATTCGCTACGGACTCTTCGGTGCCGCCGGTATGGTACTGGCCGGTTTGTTCATGCGGCTGACACTCGACCCCACAGCCGAAGATTTCGGCGGGCAATCCGCCGCCGTTGGTTACGGCATCCTCGCCGCTGTTTTCGTGGTTGTGCCGCTCGGCATCCGCAGTTTCGCCGCCGATCCTTCAGCCGGCAAAGTGAATTACGGCCGGGCACTGGCCTGCGGACTGGGCATTGCGCTCATCGCGTCGCTGGCCTATGCAGCCGTTTGGGAACTGAATTTCCACACCAAATTCCCCGATTTCTACGAACGCTATGCCGATATGCGCATTGCCGATGCACAAAAAAAAGGCATGAGCGGCAGCGCGCTGGAGGAGTTCTCGCAAAGCGCCCGCAAAGACGCTGTCTTGTTCGCCAATTTCTTCCCGCGCTTTCCTTTTTCCATGCTCATGGAGTCGTTCCCGGTCGGATTGCTGCTTTCCCTCGTCAGCGCGTTTATTTACCGCCACAAACCCAACGGGAACGCGTGAAACAATTTATCACCGGCATCGGCGGTGTCTTTTTCCGCAGTGCCGACCCTGCTGCCACCTATGCCTGGTACCGCGAAACGCTAGGGCTGCCGGCCGATGATTATGGTCACCTTTTCAAACCCTTAGCATCCGACGGACAGCCCTTGTTCACCCAATGGAGCGTTTTTACGGCCGATACCGATTACTTCGGCGACCAGGGACAGAAATTCATGATCAATTACCGGGTGCAGAACATGGATGGCCTCATCGCCCATTTGGAATCCAGGGGCATACCCCTGCTCGGCGGTCCCGACCACTACGATTACGGCACTTTCATCTGGATTGAAGACCATGCCGGCAACCGCATCGA
Organism: Flavobacteriales bacterium; assembly: GCA_947463435.1. Lineage (GTDB taxonomy): Bacteria > Bacteroidota > Bacteroidia > NS11-12g > UBA955 > REEB481. Next base: position 1,547 of record CANHTS010000185.1, read on the forward strand.
ATTGTGGGAGCCGAAAGGTGGTTTTGAGGAGGCGGAGGATGAGTGAGTTAGCGCCGCTTTATTCTTGCCAATCCAAGCCCAGCCATTCTTCCGGGAATTTCTTCGCATTTTAGTCGAACCCGCTGTGCAGTTGGCGCAAGGAAGGATTCATTGATGCAAAGTTGATGCAATACAATTTGTGCCATTTGCCCATGTGCAAGGCCAGACACCTCAAGCGCACACCATGCGCATCGCGCTGGTCGCAGCGTATAATTCCCCGGAACAGGTCCAGGGCTTCCTGCCCGAAAGCATGCGCATAAAGTGCGTCTGCGCGGTTGTTCAAAGCATCAGACAGTATTCATCAGCAGCATAAACCGGTATTTCACTGCCTTTGAAGTCTTTGATGTTGCGGGTGATAATGGCTTCCATCTCAGGTATGCCGGACGCACAGTACATCTGAATGGAGTCTTCGAAGTCTTTATGCGCAGATTGCAGTCCCTTGCGCAATATCTGCAGGTTCACGGGGATGATATGTACCAATTCTGTCAGGTTCAGCAGGGTTTCCCGCAAGGTCTGTTCGTCCAGGTATTTTTTCAGCAGGTAATGGGTGGTGGCAATGGAATGGGAGGAAGTGTGCAGCTTGATTTGATGCGCTTCGGCTTTCTGAAAGAGTACTATGGCAGGTTTGCTGAAGGGTTTCCGGTCGGCAATGACATCGATGAGGATGTTCGTGTCCAGAAATACATGCCTCATAAGTGTTTGCGTTCTATGGTTTCCCGAAGTACAGAGTCTTCATCAAAGTCATCCGGAAGCTGTACCACCCCAACCAATTTCTTCAGGCGGGGTGATAAATCGCCCGTAGGTTCTTCCCGCGTGACGGTTTCCAGGTAATGTTCCACCAGTTCAGACAAGCTGCGACCTGTTTTTTTCGCATACTGCTTGGCGCGTGCAATCACGGTGACATCAACGCTTAAGGTAAGTTTGGTTTGCATTGTACGTATAGTTTATACGAATATACGTAAAGTTTTCCAAAAGCAAATGTTTTCGCTGCGGAAACTGCACAGTGGTTTTGGGGAAGCGGGGGAGGAGTGAGCTCGAATCGGATTGTAATCCGATTATGCTAAAGTCACATTTTCGTGTGATTGTGCCTGCCAGTCAGCCATTTTAAAATTCGAATTCAAGCGAAATCGCATCTTGATGTGGTTTTTCGCGTGATGTTGCCATCATAGCCTCCGGACGCGGGCTCGCACTCGCCGTGAAAGAAGCACCCAGACGGAAATAAGCCATACGTCGGGTTGCAGCCTTTCATTCGTTTCCCTCCCTGCAATAGCTTTGCCCCTTTGCAATGACCCGGGATACTGCGCTTGACCTGCTGGAACAACACATTGTCCGCTTGTTGGGCTTCCACCCTCCGGGCCTCGACCGTGTCTTGGAGGCCTGCGAAGTGCTGGAATGCAAGGCAGGAGAGCCCCTGCTGCGGCCCGGTAACCCCGCCCGGCAACTTTGGTTCATCGCACAGGGCAGTGCCATGATGGCGCAGCCCGGTCCGGATAAAGAAGAACATATCGCCGATCTCCTTTTCGAATCGGATTGGGTCACCGATCTGCAGGCTTTTTTGCAGGAAACGCCCGCCGTTTACCGCATTGAATGCCTGGAAGATGCGGTGTTCTGCGCCTTCAGCCGGGATAGCTTCCGCGCACTCCGCCGCGATCTGCCACCTTTACCGAAAACCGAGGGTTTTCGGGAGCCATCGCGGGCGATGGCTTTACGTAGGGTTTTCGGGAGCTATCGTGAGACGATGTCTCACCGGTGATTTCCGTCGAAGCCACTGGTTCCGATGGTTAAATGCAATTCGATGCGATGTGCCTGCCGGTCTTTGTTGAGCCGGATTCGCGCAGGTGCCGTCGCGAATTGCACGTCATGGCCATCTATTTGCCCTTGGAGCAACCCGCTTTGCAAGCGGTTCGGATTGGATATGCGGATATCGTAGCGGGTGGCCTGGTCGTCGAGCAGCAATGCGATGGAATAGCCTTCCCAGTGGCTGCCAATGACCGGATTCAACAAAATGGCATCTTCATTGAATTGCAAGCCGAGTATGGATTCAAGGGCTACGCGGTACATCCATCCTGCCGAACCGGTGTACCAGGTCCATCCGCCTTGTCCGCTGAGTGGATCTTCGCCGTATACATCCGCGGCAATCACATAGGGTTCAACTTTATAGCGGGCAACTGCGGCACTGTCTGCCGCATGGTTGATGGGATTGATCATGTGCAGGTAGTGAACGGCCTTGTCGCCCAGGCCCAGTGTTGCCATTGCCTTGACCGTCCAGAGCGCGGCATGGGTGTATTGGCCACCATTCTCCCTGACTCCGGGGATATAACCCTTGATATAACCGGGATCCTTATCCGTTTTGTCGAAGGGTGGCGTAAGGAGGCGGATGAATTGCCCGGCCTCTGAAACCAGTTGCTCTTCCACCGCTTCCAGGCATTGCCGGCCACGTGCAGTCGAAGCGACGCCGGAGATAACCGCCCATGCCTGGGAAATGGCATCGATGCGGCATTCCGCATTGACGGAAGAACCCAAGGGCGTGCCATCGTCATAGAAAGCACGCAGGTACCAGGCGCCATCCCATCCTCCTTCATTGAGGCTGGTTTTCAATGCGGCAGCTACCGTCGAGTAATGCGCTGCCCTGAGCGGATCTTCCATACGCAGGCATATTTTACTGAACCTGACAAGATTGTCGTAAAGAAAAAAGCCCAGCCAAACGCTTTCGCCGAAGCCTGCTTCACCGACCCGGTTCATGCCGTCGTTCCAGTCTCCGCCGCCCATCAAGGGCAACCCATGCGCGCCAAGCTTCAATGAAATATCGATGGCTTTACAAGCGTGTTCATACAGGGTGCCGGTTTGTTCCAGCACTTCGGGTTGCAGGTATGCCTCGTGTTCGGAAGCATCGAGGGGCCGGGCTTTAATGTAGGAGACAGGCGCTGACAGGATATCCCAATCACCCGTTGCGTAAATATAGAAATCGAGTACATATGGCAGCCAAAGCCTGTCGTCGGTGATGTTGGACCGGATGCCCCGGCCGGTGGGTGGATGCCACCAGTGCAATACATCGCCTTCTGTAAACTGTTGACGGGCGTGGAGCAGAAGCTGGTCCCTGCACAGCGATGGTGCCGCATAGCCCGCGGCCATGGCGTCCTGCAACTGGTCGCGGAATCCAAAGGCGCCGCCGCATTGGTAAAAACCGGTGCGCGCCCAGATCCGGCTCGAAAGATTCTGATACATCAACCAGCCGTTGACCATGATATCCAAGGATGGATCCGGTGTGGAAATGCGGATTTTAGACCGGGTTGTTTCCCAAAAGTTCCGGATGTTTTGCCTTTCCGCTCGCACATTCCCGAGTTCGGAATAGATGCCGATGATGCGCTCGGCAGTTGCGCGGTCGCAGCATTCACCTTCAATGAAAATCAGCGTTATGCTTGCATAGGCTTCCAGTTCGAAGCCGGTTTGCAGGGCGGCGCAGGTATCTCCGCCTTCCGGTAATTGATTGTCGAGCAAAGGTTCCGAGCAGATGGCATGGGGGCTGGACAGGGAACGGTTGCGGCCAATAAATGCGCTGCGGTCTCCGGTAAACCGGTGTATGGCACCTTGGATTGGATTGATGAGTGCGGAGAAAACTGTCCGTCCGGCGAACTCATTGTTGTAATGATTGACGGCGAACAGTGCATGC
>CANHTS010000186.1 GCA_947463435.1 Flavobacteriales bacterium
GCAGTTGAACGCTTCCGCACCATCGATCCAAACCCCGCACATTGGGCAGCCTTCAGTCTGATGGGAGTTCCTTATCCGGTGCATGTGAATGGCTTATTGGAACCCTGAATACCCTGCAATAGAACGCCAGAGTTATCATTGGACTGTGTTTAGGCTTTAGTGCTTCTTGCCAGAAAGAGAAACCATTTTTTGAGCCCGAACGAGCCTCGCAAGCAAAATGCCACGGATGTAGCTGCCGGACTCCAGTACCAGCGCCCCCTTCCAAGCGCGGCCTTTGTTCGAATGCACGCAGGTAAAGTAGTTCTCAGTTCACGCGCAGCAGGCGGCTCAAGGTAGCGGTGTTTCCTTTTACCCTGACAAAATAGAGTCCTGCAGGCAACGTATCGAGTTTTAGGACAGCCGTACCTGCCGGAAATGACTGTTCAGGCCACACGCAACGTCCATCCAGGCTGAACATGGATACGGTGAAGGCCTGTGAAAACTGAATTAGCACCTGGTTTTCAGCAGGATTGGGATAGAGCAATAAAGAAGTTTCCTGAACATCCAGGCCTGAAGTTGGACTAAAGGCATGGGCACCGATATCTCTGCCCGAAGCCATGGCAATCGGATTTCCCCAGTAATCGCGTGTACCCGCATCGATGCCGAAAAGCGTCTTCAAATCAAGCGCAGCAGCACGCGCTGGAGATGCCGCTGAAAGCAGGAAGGCATCAAGCGCTTCAGTAGGCTGTGGTGCAAGTGTCAGAGGGAATCTGGTGGTATTTACAAGCAAGGGATCGGCTTCCATCCCGGTTGGGTTCCCCGTCAATTTCTCACATTGCGTACCTGCGTTTCTGAAATCCGATAGCGCAGTCAGGTCCTTGCCATAATGCATACGGAAGGGTTGCCCCCCTGTCCAGTAGAGATTTCCCTGGAAGGCAGGTTGCTGCGGCACGAAGGTTGCCGGCACATGTAGCAAACGCAAACCGCCAGTGGTAACAAAGATATTGTTGTAGCAAGCCACCTGTTCCATGGAACTGCCGTAATCGGTCATCTGGAATGCGCTGAAGGCCGGATAGGTGTTTTTAGTGGAAGGATTGGCCCAGATGGTGTTGTGATAGAACTTCAATCCTTTCCAGCTGGTATTGGGGGCGGTGAACAAGGTAACCGGACTGTTGTTGGTGCGTGCATCATTCACGCTGATGCAATAGCGCACGGTATTGTTGCCCCAGGGCCTGGCGCCGTCGAAGTTGCCGAGCAGGTAGCCGGCGCCGTCGTTATCATGAGAATAGCAGTACTGGATAACCGAATTGGTGACTCCGCCGTCAAGGTCGAAACCGAGTCCATCGCAGCCATTGCCCGTACCGGAGCTATTGTGGTGGCTTTCGCAGAACTGGATGCGTACCCGGTTGGCACCCCAGACCCAAATGCCGCCCGGTCCGCCACACGCGGTATTGGCCGTTCCGGTATTGAACACTTCGCAACGTTCAATAAGCGCCGAATCAACCTGGGAGAGAACGATGCCGCTTCCTTTGTGGGTGGCAGCCGGATAACCCGGGATATCAAACACACGGCAACGGGTGACGCGTACATTAAAATGCGGGTAATTCCTGCTGTTCTTGTCTTCGTAAGCAATGGAGACTATGCCATTTTCACGGCAATTGGAAACAGTACAACTATCGATTATCACATCCCGAAAACCGGCTTTCACAGCGGTATCCCAAAATGAATAAAAACGAATTCCACAATATCCAAAACCGCTTACTTCGACTGCCTGTATGGAAACATTGCGGTGGGTACCCTGCTGTAAGTCAGTATAAAATTGCACGCCATCCACATCGCGTTTGGTACCGTTGCCCGGACCGGTAAAAATCAGGTTGCGGAGCTGAATGCCCTGGGTATTGATGGCCCTGAAACCGGAATGATCAATGGAATTGGTCCGGATTACGGCGCGTCCGTTCCCATACGAAGCAAACAATACGGGCTTCGCAGGGTCATTGGCATCGGCAGCATTCAGGAGGATATGACCGGTGAAGGTTTTACCCCCTTCAAAAAGAACACGGTCTCCGGGAAGGAAGTTCATGGCATTCACCCGGTCCAGGCTGGTCCAGGCTGTCGCCGGGCTCCGTCCATCGGTATTGTTCCCTCCGGGACTTATATAGAATGTTCTGGCCCCACCGGCAGGTTCGCTGAACAATTGAACCAGCCCCTGGGCATACCAGCGCGCCAGGTAATCGTTTGGATGCAGGGAATTGGCAGTGCAATGCACGGCGCCTTTCCTACGGTAGATGGTATCGCTCAGGCTGGTCATATCGAATACGGCAACACCAGCCTGTTCGAGCGATTGCAACTGGCTGAGGAAGGCATACATGCGGGTGGCACCATTGGCCGGCGCACCTTGCCCTGTAATATCAGGAAGCATGTTACCAACTAAGATGAACTCAGCATTCGGGCAGTCAGATCGGATTTTACGGATAGCAGAAGCCATACTGGCACGGAAAGATGCGTCAGAAGTGGCCCATATATCATTCATACCCATATCCAGAATGACAAGATCCGGTTGATTTGGCGATACCATTGAACGACAATACTGATCAACCCAAGCAGCAGTTTTACCACCACAAGAACCGTTGATCAGTGTGACGTCGGAACCATAAACCCGCTCCAGCTCACGGGCAAAAATTTCCGGATAACCCTGCATATAGGGCCTGGATACCGGGAAATTCTTTGTATCTCCAGCGAAGCCGCTAACATTCAAACCGGCCGTAATGCTCATGCCATAAGCCTGGATAACCAATGGTTGTGCTGCTTTCAGCTTACCCATGGTCCGGCTCAGCAGATTCCCTTTGTAAACAGGGTCGGTTTTCCCGCTCCAGTCGCTGCGATCCGGAATATAGGTAACACAGGTCCATGATGCAGGCTGTGTATTGAGGAGGCCGTTGCCGCCTGATTTGCGGGAAGCCGTCGCAGAAACGGCTGCCGATTTTTGCGTAATTGTTTGGCCGCTGACCGTGTAATCGGTACCGGGAGTAAATTTCAGACTGAAGTCGTAGTTGGTTACTGACAGTACTTGCTTTGGTTTATACAGCAGCTTGGCACTGGTGCTGATTCCTGTCAACAGCACCAATTCATTGAAGATGGTATCGCCTTTCCAGAAGGGCTGCAGGTACTGCACCATATTGCAGGTAGGCGCATTCGACGTGTAACTCGGGAACTCAAAATACCCGCCGCTCTGCGGATTCACCAATACCCAGGCTGCCTTTGCCGGTGAAGCACTCCATGCTGCTTCAGCCGCATTCACCTGCAGAAGCACATTGCTATTGGCGTCGTAAAACGTACAGCTTCCACCTGCATAATAGATGGTATTGGGGTTGGCGGGAACGGCGCCTGCGGGAGGCTGTGCCCGCAGTTGGCACCAGGTTGTTATGGAGAGGAAGAGACCGGCTGAGAAAAGGAACTTCTTCATTTCTCCAAAGATGCAGACCAGGTATCAACTTGTCAATGCAACAAGCGTTGCAAATTCGTTGCATTGCCGTTTACCGGTTTGAATCTGACATTTTCTTGCGCAAGCGTGATCGCACGGAGCGTATGGCTTCCTCTCCTACGCCGAGCATCATGGCCATTTCACGGGTACTTAACTGAAGGCGCTGGAGCGCAAGGTAGCGCAGTTCGGCACGTGTAAGTCCGGGCGTTTGCTGGCGCAGGCTGTGAAGATATCCGGGATAGACCTGATCGAACAGATCGGAAAAGCGAAGCCAATCGTCTTCTGTCAGAATAGCAGATTTTCGGAGTAGCCCGATATTGGCATCGCGGTCAGGATTGCTATTGCCGTCGGAACGGAGGGCAGCTATTTCCTTGTTCTTATCTGCCACCGTACGCATAAACTCCCGCAAGCGCTGGTCGGCGGCATGGAGTGCAGCAGCAGCATGGTTGCGCTCCACTTCTGCTGCGTACGACCGTTTTTCGGCGCGCTGTTTCCGCCTGTTCATGATCCACAATGCAAAGCCGCCAGCTGCAATGATGCAGGCCAGGGCACTCATCCATTTCAAACGCTGTATATGCGCTTCATTTCTGGACTGTTCCCTCTTTACACGCGCTTGCTGCTGTGCAAAGGCCAGGCGCGCCCGCGCACTCTCCTTATGTCCGCGTTCAGCATTCAAGCGCAGGGTATAATGCAAGACCGAGTCCATGGTGTTCAAAGCCAACATGGTCTTGCCTTGTCGCCTCTGCCAGGCTGCCATCAAACGAAACCAATCCAGCCGCTCCGGAGTACTTGAACATTTGCGCATCAAGGGTGGAAGCAAGTACACAAAGAGCGAATCATTCACCCCGGTTACATCTTCCAGTAAAGCCTTTCCACTTGCAAGTGCAAATTGGATGGCGTTCAGGGTATCGCCATACTGCAAACAATGCCTCATGGCGGCTTCCAGCCCGACCATGGCCTCCTCACGCCGGCCCAATGCAAAATGCGCCAGCGCCTTATTGCCTTTGCAAATCCCTGACCATACCGCAATGGAAACTTCGTCTGCCAGTTTCTCTGCCGCACTCAAAGCGGCAAGGGCGGCCGCTGCTTTGCCCAACCTCAGGTGCACCAGGCCCAACAAGGTTTGAACATAGATGCCGTTCAATCGGGAAGTATCGCGGGATTCGTCGGCCAATAAGCCAAAACGCAACGCTTCACCATATTCCTCTACCCTGTAAAAATGCAATGCAAGGGTATACAGGGCATATTTTCGATACGGATACACTGCCGGAGACAAATCCCGATAATGCGCATAGGCCTGTAACAGGTGGAAAATTTCGTTCCCCGGATCTTTTCGCTTGCCAAAATAAAAAGCCAGATGCTGCTCGGCTTGCGCCGCCGCCACCGGGAAATCAAGCTGCTGCGCTTCCATGATCAACTCCGCACTGCGCATTTCTGCCCATTCCGGTTGCAACTCGCGATCCCGCATTTCCTGACCCAATGCTACAACGCGCGCATATACATCAGCCTTTCGATCCTTATGTTTCTTTGCGGCTTCCCGAAACAACATGAAAGCATCCTGCCTTTCCTTCTCAGATAAAACCTTGAGCCGTCCATCGGCTTCCCGGAATACCGGGCGAAACCAGGCCTCCATCCGAAATACACGATCCGGATAATCCACGGTATACACTTCATCCGTGGACGGATAGACCTGCCCTGTTAGCCTTAAGGTGCAGGATAAGAGAATACATACCATGCATAAGCGCAGCACCAGCGCAAGAAAC
>CANHTS010000187.1 GCA_947463435.1 Flavobacteriales bacterium
GGCCTATCCTCATCACCCTGGCCATTTCACTTTTCCTTGCCTGGGGCCGTCATTTCCCCCTGCTCAACGAATGGCTGTTTGAAAACCTGCCGTATTACAACAAGTTCCGCACGCCGATGATGGCGTTGACGATTGCCCAGGTGATGATTCCCTTGCTGGGCATCCTCGGTCTGCAGCGCTGGATGTCGGACGATATCAAGATGGCGGATAAATGGGAACAACTGAAGAAAACGGGCATCGTTGCCGGTGGCCTGGTATTGTTGTTCGGCCTGATCGGCAGCTTTGCACGTGATTTTGAAGCAGCCCGCGACGGTGAACTGCTTGAGAACCTCCGCCGCAACGGCGCCGAGAGTCTTTATCAGGTAATCCTCGACGGGCGCGCCGGCTTGGTGCGCAGCGACTCCCTTCGTTCCCTGCTCTTCATGGCGCTGATGTTCGGTGCCTTGTGGATGTGGATGAAGGGCCGCCTCAAGCATGCAGGATTGTATGCTGCGGTGCTGGTGGTTGGATTCCTCGATCTCGGCACCATCGCATGGCATTACCTCGGATGGGACGATTACAAGTTCAAGTACCGCACGGAGCCGCTCATTGAAATGACGCAAGCCGATGAGCAGATCATGAAGGATGCGGATCCGCATTACCGCGTATTCGAGCTCACGCCCGACCGCGATCCCTTCTCCAGCAACCGCGGTGCGAAATTCCACAAGCTCATCAACGGTTACCATCCGGCCAAGCTCAGCGTGTATCAGGACCTTATCCTGAACCATCTCGGCAAGAACAACGAGAAGGTGCTCGACATGTTGAACTGCAAATACTTCATCGGATACGATAAATCGGGCGGAACGATGGCGCAGCGCCGTCAGACAGCGCTTGGAAACGCCTGGTTTGTGGATAGTCTGGTATGGGTGAGCAATCCGAAAGCAGAAATCGACGCCCTGGCCAATTTCCCGCAATTCGATAGTTCAGGCATGATGACCGGTGTGGTTGGTAGCTTCGAGCCGGCCCGTTATGCAGTGGCCCAGCAACTGTGGCCGGAAACAAAAACCGATAACCATGTGGCACTTGGAAAGCAGACCACCTACCAGCGTGACAGCAGCGCATCGGTGAAGCTTACGGCTTATCACCCCGATAAACTGCAGTACAGCAGCAACAGTGCACGCGAAGGCATCGTTGTTTTCTCTGAACTCGCCTACCCAGGCTGGAAAGCAACGATTGATGGCAAGGAAGTTCCGCTTGGCCGGGTGAATTATGCCCTGCGTGCGTTGAAGGTTCCGGCCGGACAGCACCAGATTGTGATGGAATACACCGATCCGGGCGGATCTTCGCTCGGTAAGCTGGAATTGGCAGGTTCTGCACTCATCCTGCTTTTGTTACCTGCGGCCTGGCTGTATGGCCGTCGCCGCAAAGAAGAAGAAGCCAACGCTTAAGTTTCCTATACCCCTAAAAACACATTCATGTCAAAACTCAATATCATCCTCTTCGGCCCTCCCGGTGCGGGCAAGGGCACACAAAGCGAAAAGCTCACAAGCCATTATGCGCTCAAGCATCTTTCAACCGGCGATATCCTGCGCGCAGAGCGTCAGGCCGGCACGGAACTGGGCCGTCAGGCGAATGCCTATATTGAAAAAGGAGAACTCGTTCCTGATGCAGTTGTAATCGGCATGGTGGAACAGATGGTGCGCGCCCATGCGGCAGCACCCGGTTTTATCTTTGATGGTTTCCCGCGCACAGTGGCACAAGGTGAAGCTTTGGATGCCATGCTGAAGAGCCTGGATATGGACATTACGACCGTGCTTTCTCTGGAAGTGGACGAGGATGAACTCACGCGCCGTCTGCTTGAGCGTGGCATGACCAGCGGCAGGGTAGACGACCAGGATGAAGCGACCATCCGCAACCGTTTCAAGGTGTACAACAACGAAACGTCGCCTTTGAAGGAGTTTTACAAAGCCCAGGGCAAGCTGCAATCCATTCACGGCATGGGCAGTATCGATGAAATCTTCGGCAGCCTGTGCGAAGCGATCGACAATTCACAAAGCGAAACGTACTGATATGAACCGATTAGCACTGGCCGGAGTGGTATTGGCTTCGCTGAGCCTTTCTATAGCTGCTTGGTTCGTAGGAACCGGAATCCGTAACAAAGGCCAGGTAAAAACCGTGCGTGTCACAGGTCTGGCCGAAAAGAACTTCACCAGCGATCTGATTGTATGGCGTGGCAGCTTCAACAAGCTGAACATGAACCTGAAGGATGCCTATCAGGAGCTGAAGCAGGATGAATCAAAAATCCGCGCTTATCTCAAGAGCAAGGGCGTGAAGGATGAGGCTGTAGTGTTCTCGGCGGTGGACATCAATTCCGAGTACAATTACACCTACCATGCCGGCGAAAACCACCGCGAGTTCCTCGGCTACCGCCTCACGCAGTCGGTAAAGGTTGAATCGACCGATGTAGCCGGAATTGAAACGATTTCGCGTGAAGTGACCGAATTGATCGACCAGGGGGTTGAACTCAGTTCGCAGTCGCCCGAGTACTATTACACGAGGCTGGCCGAACTCAAGCTCGATCTGATCCGCAAGGCTACAGAAGATGCAAAACAACGCGCCGGTGAGATTGCCAAAGCCGCCGGTGCCGGTCTTTGCGATTTACGCAAGGCAGATATGGGCATCTTCCAGATTACCGGATTGCATTCGTCTGAAGAGTTTTCATGGGGCGGTGCATTCAATACCGATTCCAAGGAGAAGACAGCGCGGATTACGGTGAATCTGCTGTACGACCTGAAGTAATCCTAAGCGCGGTTCCGGATTATACATGATTGCGGAATCGTGGAAGCCGCTGGACAAGGCGTTTTGTCAAAGCGAAGATGTTTGCGGTATAGCGCGTGCCTTGCTGGGCAAGGTGCTGTGGGTTTCGCATGAAGGCGGCCTGAGGGCTTTGGTAATAACCGAAACGGAGGCTTATGAGGGCGAGACTGACAGGGCTTCACATGCCTGGGGCGGGCGCCGGACGGGCAGAACAGAAACGATGTATCTCCCGGGAGGTCATGCCTATGTGTATTTGTGTTATGGCATTCATTGGTTGTTCAATGTAGTGACTGCCGGAGCCGGGAATCCGCACGCAGTCCTGGTGCGGGGGGGAATTCCGCTTGATTCCTTGCCGGAAGCGAATACCGCGAAAAGATGGAAGCGACATTTGGTTTCCGGACCTGGCAGGGTTACAACGTATTTGGGTATTGATAAGAAACACAACGGGCTTTGGTTACCGGAGGGCAAGGGGATAGGTGTGGCGGATGCCGGGATTGGGGTGGATGTGGAAGCGATTCATGCTAGTCCTAGGATTGGTGTGGATTACGCTGGGGATCATGGGGCCTGGTTGTATAGGTTTGTATTACAGGGATTATAATTAAACGTTTGTACACGAATAATTAATTTTAGATTATGCCGGAACGTGCACAATGGTTTTTGTTGTGCGCGTTTTTTCTATATTGCACTTGGTTTTAGTTAATTTCATCTATGTCTTTTATAAAATTTACACAGAAGTATGGCACCGAAGAAAAGTGTGTCGTTTTGTTTAAAGAATTGCGTGACAAATGCGGCGTTTACTGCAATCGCTGCGGGCATGACCAGCATTATTGGCTGTCAACCCGTTCCAGGTATCGATGTAAAAACTGCAGCTGGGAAACAACTTTGAGGAGCGGCACCGCTCTTGAATACTCAAAGCTGCCGGTTCGGTATTGGGTTTATGCCATAGCGATGCTTGCAGATCAAATGAAGTCGGTTTCTGCTATTCAGGTCCAACGAAATTTGGGTCATCCGCACTACAGGCCAATCTGGTTGATGATGCAAAAGCTGAAGGTGATGATGGCTGATGTGGTAAACTGGTATGCCATGCTCGATCATCTGGCGGCCGGAATGGCGGAGTTTTCGGCAATTGGTGATAAAAATGAACGCCTTACTGAGGACAGAAGTCAACCAAATCAGGGAAAAGCCCAATCGAAGCATAATTCTGATCAGAAAGTTGAAAAAGGAAGTCTGTTGGTCCAAACAGCGGTACAGCTAAAGGGCTTGAACCTGAAAATGCCGGATAATCATGTTTGGGCTAAACGAGCGGCTGGTGGTCGACTTCGCCTTATTTCCATGAAATGCATGCCCGCAACGGCTCAGCGCCATCACCATCCGGTCAGCCGACTTACAACGCCCAGATTGCCAAGTGAAATTCCGAATGGAATGAACATTCTTATTCGAAGTTTGGACAAGCGTCCACGCCCATGGCTACCTGATGACCCGTACAAAGGCTATTTGCGATTCACCGGGATAATGGTTGTGAATGCCAAGCGCAACCTTGAAGGAATACATCATTTCGTAAGCCAGCGTTACATGCCTAATTACGTTGGAGAATATTGTTATCTCACCAATCGGAGGTATAGCAGAGAAGAAAAAATTGAACATTTGTTTCGTTTGTTTGTCTCCAAGGCATGGAACCTGCCATACATTGTGCATGCTCCCGACGAATCTGTTCTCAAGAGTGCCAGGCATTAGGTAAAAACAGATTCAGATCCCCCTTTTTCTCATCGCCTATTGATCCCCACCCTACCACCGCCCCCGCGTGAGGGATTGAAGCGGAAAGCCCACAGCCCCGAAGCATGAAGGGGCGAGGACTTGCAGCGAAAAGCCCGGTCGCCACGGCCCCATAAGCCGTGGCCGACACGCCCCATAGCCTTTCCTGAGCCTTTTGTCAATTACCGCTCTCCAACACGCTTCCCCGCGCTAACTTTGCATCTCTTTGCGGATGAAGCGAATTCTTTACCTTATCGGAGCCCTGTCAGCCATCACCCTCGGGTACCTGCTGCTGCGCAAAAACATCAATACCACTGCTGCTGCCGGTCTGCGCGACTTCGCCATCGAAAAACCCGAAGCCGTCGACCGCATATTCCTCTCCCTTACCGGTACGCAAAAATTCGTGCTCATGGAGAAAGATAAAGATGGAAAGTGGACCGTCCAGGGGCCGGATAAAAAACCCCTGCCTGCCGACCCATCCAATATCGATATGCTGCTCAACTTCGTCATGAAAAAGCTCGAAGTGAAATTCCCCGTGAGCGACAGCGCCGTAGAACCCATCAGCCGACTCCCGTTTCTTAAATCGACCAAAGCAGAGTTCTATCTCAATGGCAAACTGCATAAGACCATCTTCGTAGGCGGACCAACACCGAATTCACTCGGTACTTA
>CANHTS010000188.1 GCA_947463435.1 Flavobacteriales bacterium
GAAAGAAACACACAGGCTCCGGGAACCGGATGCCGCATGACCACCATATCGACCTTCATGCTGAGGATGTTCTTGACCGTATCTATCAGGGTTTCGCCTTTGGCAACCGAGCTGCTGCTGGCCGAGAAATTCACCACATCGGCGCTGAGACGCTTTTGTGCCAGTTCGAAGGAAACACGGGTTCGGGTGGAATTCTCAAAAAAGATATTGGCAATGGTGATATCGCGCAGGGTAGCTACCTTCTTGAGCCTGTTCTGCAGGAGCGCTTTGAATCGGTCGGTCGTATCAAAAATGAGGGCAATGTCTTCGGCTTTCATGCCGCGAATACCCATCAGGTGATCGACGCTGAGCTGTGGTTCGCTTAAGGCTGTTTGATCCAAACTTTATAGTCGTTAGGGGTCCACTCTACTTTGACGATTTCCTGGCGGGCGCGGGTATCCACCACCACGCCGCTGTAATCGGCTGCTATGGGCAGTTCGCGGTTGTAGCGCCTGTCCACCAGCACCATGAGATTCACTTTTGCCGGCCGGCCGTGATGCAACAGTGCGTCTAATGCGGCCCGCACACTGCGTCCGGTGTACAATACGTCATCCACCAGCACTACTTGCCGGCCCTCTGTGCTGAATTCAATGCGGTTCGCCTTCGGAATGTGCAGCTCTCCCCTGCCATAATCATCGCGGAATAAGGTGGTATCGAGCTCGCCGTACAAAGGCGATTGCTGGCCCGACAAACTGCGCAATTCTTCCATAATGAGGCGGGAAAGCAATACACCACGCGGCTGGAGGCCGATAATGGCTGTATTGGAAAAATCTGGGTATTGTTCCAGCAACTGAAAAGCGAATTTCCTGATGATCAGGGAAATCTGCCGGTGTGCCAACAACAATCTCGGTTCCATCAGCCTTCTGAATGCGCCACAATTATATCGAATTCTACCTTTGTAAGCGCTACCACTGAAAGCCGGCTCTGACGAATAAGGCCCATCTGCGATAAACGTGGATCAGCTTTCATTTCAGCCAGGCTCACGGGGCGCTTGAGTTTCTGTTCTGGTGAAACATCTACCACCACCCAATCGCCGGGTTCATCCACAGCCGTAGGGTCCGGATAATGCGTCTTCACTACTTTGGCGATGCCCACGGCTTCCTTGCCTTCGTTGCTGTGGTAGAAAATGCAGAAATCGCCTTTGGCCATTTGCATCAGGTTATTCCGCGCCTGGTAATTGCGCACGCCGTCCCAGAAGGTGCGTTTGTCGGCTACAAACTGATCCCAGCTGTATTTGAAGGGTTCCGATTTGATCAACCAATATTGCATATAGAGCAGGTTTCAAAAAAAACCCCGGCGAACCGGGGTTTTTTATTTCAATTTTCAGGATTTCAGCAACTCTTTGGCTTCTTCAATCCATTTGTGCCATTGGTCGAGGCTGGTCATGCTGTCTTGTGCTTCCAGCTCGGCGATTTTCTCATCGCTCAGGGCGGCGAGGTCGCTGAGGTTCATAACACCCAGTGCATGCAGGCGCTTTTCGAACGCAGGACCTACACCGTTGATCTGTTTCAGGTCTTCGCGATCGGCAGGAGCTGATTCCTCAACAGGAGCAACTTTTTCTGCAGGAGCTTCAGCTACCGGCTTGGGCTCAGCCTTGGGAGCGGCAGGCTTATCGCTGCGCTCGGCTTTTTCCATCATAGCGCGGAGTTCGCTGAGCGCTTCCAGTTCGCCAAGGGTAGTCTTTTCAGAACCCTTGTTGATTTTCTTGACAGTCTTGGAAGCCGTCTTACGGGCTTTGTCGCGACCGGCTTCATCATTGGCTGCACGGCTCTTCTCAGCACCTTTCCAGATATTGGTATGCGATACGATAATGCGCTTATTCTCTTTGCTGAACTCGATTACCTCGAATTCGATTACATCATCTTCGCGGGCTGAAGTACCATCGGCCTTCTTGATATGACGGCTTGGAGCGAAAGCTTCAACACCGTAAGAAAGCTGAACGGTAGCGCCTTTGTCGTTCACAGCGGTAACAGTTCCTTCATGCACACTTCCGATGCTGAAGATGTTCTCGAAAGTATCCCAGGGGTTTTCTTCGAGCTGCTTGTGACCGAGGCTCAGGCGACGGTTTTGGATATCCACTTCCAATACCACCACTTCGAGACTTTCGCCTTTCTTGGTGAATTCGGCAGGATGCTTGATTTTCTTGTTCCAGCTAAGGTCTGATACGTGTACCAGTCCGTCGATACCTTCTTCCAGTTCAACAAACAGACCATAAGAAGTGAGGTTCTTAACGACACCGGTGTGGCGGCTGCCAAGGGCGTATTTCTCAGCAATAGTACCCCATGGATCAGGGGTGAGTTGCTTGATGCCAAGCGACATCTTGTGCTCTTCTTTGTCTAGACCAAGCACTACGCAATCGATTTCATCGCCCACTTTGAGGAAGTCCTGTGGATTGCGGAGGTGGCTGCTCCAGCTCATTTCGCTTACGTGCACCAGGCCTTCAACACCGGGCTTCACTTCTACGAATGCGCCGTAATCGGCAACTGTAACTACGCGGCCACGCAGACGGGTACCGGCCTGGATTTCTTCGCCGAGGCTGTTCCAGGGGTGCTCGCTGAGCTGCTTCATGCCGAGGCTGATGCGCTTCTTCTCATCGTCGAAGTCGAGCACCACCACGTTGATTTTCTGATCGAGCTTGAGCATTTCTTCGGGGTGGTTGATGCGACCCCAGGAAATGTCGGTGATGTGCAGGAGACCGTCGATACCACCGAGGTCAACAAACACACCGAAGCTGGTCATATTCTTTACAGTTCCTTCCAGCACCTGACCTTTTTCAAGGCGCTTCAGGATTTCGAGCTTTTGGGCTTCAATATCGTCTTCAATGAGGGCCTTGTGGCTCACAACTACGTTTTTGTAAACGTCGTTCACCTTCACGATTTTGAAGTCCATATTCTTGCCTACGTACTGATCGTAATCGCGCACGGGCTTGGTATCAATTTGCGAACCGGGGAGGAAAGTGTCGATACCGAAAACGTCTACTACAAGTCCGCCTTTGGTGCGTGAACGAACGTAACCGGTAACAACCTGGTCTTCGTTCATGGCAGCAAGGATGCGGTCCCATGCAGTTTCAGCCAGTGCCTTGCGGCGGCTGAGGATAAGTTGTCCGTTGGTGTCTTCGGCGATATCGACGAAAACTTCCACTTCGTCACCGATCTTCAGATCGGGAACATCGCGGAATTCCTGACGCGGCACCAGGCCGTCTGATTTGAAACCGACGTTGACAACCACGTCTTTGTCGTTAATCGCAACCACGCGACCCTTCACCACTTTCTTCTCTTCGATGGGATTGAAAGTGCCCGAGTACTGTGACTCCATTTGTTTGCGTTCCTCGGCGCTGTAATTGCCGAAGCCCGCCTCGTCAGCGTCCCAATCGAAATCGTCGGATGCTCCTGAAGTTTTGGTTGCGGTGTTCGCAGGTGCGGAGGGCTGGTTCTGCTGAACCTCAACGGCCTCCTGTTCTTGGTTTGTTTCGTTTGTCAAACTTGTTTTTCCTCCTTTGGGGGCCGCAAAAATACACAAAGAGCGAATATTTTCAATCCTATGTCAGATTTTATGCCATTGCATGCCTTGGCGCGGGCCTTAATAGCGGTAAATTCGCGGCATCGGCATGCACCAGAAAATCCTTATACTCGATTTCGGATCCCAATACACACAGCTCATCGCCCGCCGGATACGCGAACTTCATGTGTATTGTGAGATTCATCCTTACAACCATTTCCCCGAACCTGGCGAAGATGTAAAAGGCATCATCCTGAGTGGAAGCCCTTGCTCGGTGAACGATATAGACGCGCCGGATCTCGACCTCGATTCCCTTCGCCTGCGCTTTCCTGTATTGGGTATTTGCTACGGTGCCCAGCTGATGGCCAAGAAATACGGGGGAAAAGTGGGCCGCAGCAGCCACCGCGAATACGGTCGTGCCATGCTGCTCCAGACCGGGGTTAGCAATCGCCTCACGGAAGGCCTGGACTACGAAAGCCAGGTCTGGATGAGCCATGGCGACAGCATCCTGGAACTGCCGGAAACTTGTGAAATAATAGCCAAAACCGACAGCATTCCTGTCGGTGCCTTCCATTTCAAAGGCAGCCAGACCTACGGCATTCAATTCCATCCGGAAGTAACGCATAGTATCCAGGGAAAAGAACTGCTCAAAAACTTCGTTTACGATATCTGTGCCTGCGCAGGTGACTGGACGCCGAATTCATTCATCACGGAAACCGTCGCTTCCCTTCAACAACAACTTGGCCCCGATCAGGTTATCCTGGGTTTGTCAGGAGGCGTTGACAGCACGGTAGCAGGTCTTCTGTTGCACAAAGCCATCGGCGACCGGCTTACGTGCATCTTCATCAACAACGGACTGTTGCGGAAGGATGAATTCACGGAAGTGCAGAAAAACTATACCCGCCTTGGCCTGCGCGTGGTGGCGGTAGACGCTTCTCAACGGTTTTACAACGAACTGAACGGGGTGAGCGATCCGGAGCAAAAACGCAAAATAATCGGCCGGGTATTCATTGAAGTTTTTGAGGAAGAGGCGCTAAAGTTGAACGATGTGCGTTGGCTGGCCCAGGGAACCATTTACCCGGATGTGATTGAAAGCGTGAGTGTGAAAGGCCCTTCGGCCACCATCAAAAGCCATCACAATGTGGGCGGGCTTCCTGAAAAAATGCACCTGAAAATTGTGGAGCCGCTGAAAGCGCTTTTCAAGGATGAAGTGCGCCTGGTAGGCCGCGAATTGGGTCTGGAAGAATCTTTCATCGGCAGGCATCCATTCCCCGGCCCGGGCCTGGCGATTCGCATATTGGGCGATATCACGGAAGAAAAGGTACGGATATTGCAGGAAGCAGATAGCATCTATCTGCAAATCTTGAAAGACCGCGGTTTATACGATCAGATCTGGCAAGCCGGAACCATCTTCCTGCCGGTGCGCAGCGTAGGCGTAATGGGCGATGAACGCACTTACGAGCACGCAGTGGCCATCCGCGCGGTGACATCGCTCGACGGCATGACAGCCGACTGGTTCCCTATGCCGTACGATGCACTAGCCGAAATTTCGAATACCATCATCAACCGCGTGAAAGGTATCAACCGCGTGGTGTACGATATCAGCTCCAAACCACCTGCAACCATCGAATGGGAATGAAAACCAGGATATTCCTTTGTCTGCTGCC
>CANHTS010000189.1 GCA_947463435.1 Flavobacteriales bacterium
GAGCCGGCGCCACTGATGACTACGGCTCCCTGTATCACTCGGGCTTGGGATTTTCGTTGTTATTGCCTCCCTGTCCGCGGTTCGGGCGCTGGCCGCGGTTATCCGGACGCGGCGGACGGTTTTCATTCCGCGGCGGGCGATTTTCATCGCGGGGCGGACGGTTATCGGTTCTTGGCGGACCGTTCTCGTCGCGGGGTGGGCGATTGTCGGGACGCGGGCCGCGGTTATCCGGACGCGGCGGACGGTTCTCGTCGCGTGGTGGGCGATTATCGGGACGTGGGTTGCGGTTTTCAGGACGCGGCGGACGGTTCTCGTCGCGCGGTGGGCGATTATCGAGACGCGGGTTGCGGTTCTCAGGACGTGGCGGACGGTTTTCATCGCGCGGCGGACGGTTCTCGTCGCGGGGCTGACGGTTATCGGGGCGCGGACCACGGTTTTCAGGGCGTTGCCCGCGGTTGTCGGGACGGTTGCGGTCGTTTCCTTTGCCTTTGCCCTTGCGCTGTTCCTGTCCGCGCTTCGACATCTGTTCGCGCACCGCTTTTTCCATGGCCGCATCTTCGTCGTCGCCCATCGGTTGTGTGCCGAAATTGTCGTCGCGCACAAAGCGTTCCGTCTCTTTCGGCGGTGGAGCGAGGGTTGCAAGAGCTGGTGCTTTTTCGCCGCGGCTGTTCATTTCCATCAACTCCTTCACCTTGTCTACCGGCAGCGGAATCCAGGTTGGCTGGTCGATGTAACTGAACCACATCATGCGCTTCAATACATCGGTTTTTTGCGCCATGGCCATGCCGGTTTCGGTATCCAGTTTCACCGTTTTGGCACGGGGAAATTCGCTCAGTGCTTCAAGGTAATTGTCGAGTTCAAAGTTGAGACAGCATTTCAGTCTTCCGCATTGTCCGCTCAGCTTGAGTGTATTGATGCTCAGATTCTGATAGCGTGCTGCCGTTACGTTCACCTGTTTAAAATCGGTAAGCCAGGTGCTGCAGCAGAGCTCACGGCCGCAGGAACCGATACCGCCCAGGCGGGCAGCTTCCTGACGATAACCGATATGCCGCATTTCAATTTTTACCTTGAATGTATCGGCATAACGGCGGATGAGTTCGCGGAAATCGACGCGCTGTTCGGCAGTGTAGAAAAAGGTAGCCTTGCGTCCATCTGCCTGGTATTCCATATCACTGATCTTCATACCCAGGCGCAACTCCATGCTGATACCGCGCGCGGTTTCCAAGGTGTCGTTTTCCTTATCCTTCAGCTCGTGGAAGCGCGCCAATTCGGCTTCAGAAGGGGTGCGCAGGATGGTCCGCATCTCAGGGTTATCCTCTTCCACCCCGTACTTTTTCAATTGCAGACGCACGAGTTCACCCTTCAGCGAAACGATGCCGATATCGAAACCCTGGGCGCCTTCCACTACGACATAATCACCTGCATACAAATCGAGAAATTCCGGATTCCGGTAGAACTCCTTGCGACTTCCCTTGAAGCGCACTTCCACGATGTTGAAGGGGATATAGTCGTCTGGCAGCTCCATGTCTTTGAGCCAGTCGTATACATTGAGTTTATTGCAGCCACCTGTGCCACAGGTGCCGTTGTTTTTGCAACCTTTCGGCGAGCAACCGCCGCCGCTTTTGGTTCCGCATGATGAACAGCCCATTTCTTTATCTCTTTTCTAAAAACACTTTCCGATGGAAAGCACAAAGTTAGGTAAACACACCCGGCCGGGAAGGGGCCCAAGAATAATCCTGCAGTTCTTGCGCAGAAGTGACGGCAAAGCCCGGGATTGCCTCACATTGCAATGGGCTTCCGGCTATACGATCAATGCGCCTCCAGCCAGTTGTTTCCCTGTCCGGATTCGACCAAAACAGGCACACGAAGCGGCAGGGCTTCTTCCATCGACTTGCGCAGTATGGGTTCCACGGTGCTGAGCTCTTCTTTGGGAACATCGAAGAGCAATTCATCGTGCACCTGCAATATCATGCGGGTTTGATACTGTTTCGGATCGAGCAGCTGATGAATTTTGATCATGGCAAGCTTGATCATATCGGCAGCAGACCCCTGGATCGGCGCATTGATGGCGTTGCGCTCAGCGAAACCGCGTACCGTCATGTTGCGGCTGTTGATGTCGCGGATGTAACGGCGGCGGCCGAGCAGGGTTTCCACAAACTCATTCCGCCTTGCGAAATCGAGCGTCTGGTCCATGTAATCGCGGATGCCGGGAAATTCACGGAAATAGCTGTCGATGATATCCTTGGCTTCCTTGCGGGGAATACCAATGCGCTGGCTTAGACCAAAGGCGCTGATACCGTAAATGATACCGAAGTTGACCGTCTTGGCACGGCGACGCATTTCCTTGTCCACCGATTCGAGCGGAACGCCAAAAACACGCGCTGCCGTGGCAGTATGAATATCGACATTGCGGTTGAATGCTTCCATCATCGCTTCATCGCCGCTGATACTGGCGATAACACGCAATTCAATCTGCGAGTAGTCGCAACTCAGCAGCACATGGTTCGCATCGCGGGGAACGAAAGCTTTGCGCACTTCCTTGCCCAGATCGGTGCGGATCGGAATATTCTGCAGGTTTGGATTATTGCTACTCAGGCGTCCGGTAGCCGCAACAGCCTGGTTGAAGGAAGTATGAACACGTCCGGTATGCGGATTCACCATGGTCGGCAATGCATCCACATAGGTGCTTTTCAGTTTCTGCAGCTGCCGATAGTCAAGGATGCGCTGCACAACAGGATGCGATGAAGCCAGTCCCAGCAAGGTTTCCTCGTCGGTCTGGTATTGCCCCGTTTTGGTGGTTTTCGCATTGTCGCTGAGTTGCAGTTTATCGAACAGGATTTCACCTACCTGGCGCGGACTTCCGATATTAAACTTCTGCCCTGCCAACGCATAAATTTCCTGTTCAATCCGATCGCTGTCGCCAGCCAGTTGACGGCTGTAATCGTGCAGAAAATCCACATCTACCTTAACGCCCTCCATTTCTATATCCGCCAACACGTGAATGAGCGGTATCTCCACGTCGCGGAATACTTTTTCCACCTCGCGCTGTCGGAGTTCAGGTGCCAGTTTTTCCTTTAGCTGCAGGGTGATATCGGCATCTTCCACCGCATATTCCTTCACCTTCTCAACCGGAATTTCAGCCATACTCAGCTGGTTCTTTCCCTTGCGGCCAATCAAGGTCTCAATGCTCACGGGGCGATAATGCAGGTAATGTTCCGCCAGGATATCCATATTGTGCCGCTTGTCGGGCTCAACGAGGTAATGCGCCAGCATGGTATCGAACAAGGGGCCGCGCACTTCGATGCCGTAGCGGCGCAGGATCAGCAGATCGTATTTGATATTCTGCCCGATCTTCAGCGCAGGGCCTTCGAGGGCCGCTTTGAACTGTTGCAGCACCTCGCGGTTTTTCTCCTGATCGCTGCCGAAAGGCACATACCATCCTTCGTGTGGACGGATGCTCACGGCCAGGCCAACAATATCAGCCACCAA
Organism: Flavobacteriales bacterium; assembly: GCA_947463435.1. Classification (GTDB taxonomy): domain Bacteria; phylum Bacteroidota; class Bacteroidia; order NS11-12g; family UBA955; genus REEB481. The sequence goes on from CANHTS010000189.1 coordinate 3,490, forward strand.
GGCATCCAGTCCGGTGGTTTCGGTATCGAAGCAGAACGCCTCGGCCTCCTGCATCGCCTTAGCCAGTGCTGAAATCTCGGCTTCTGTAACGCAGAGTCGGTAGTTATGGGTGACCGTCTGGATATCATGCAATACCACCTCTTTCTCTACCGGTTTTTCGGATGAGGAATTGGCATGCGGTGCAGCGATATCACCGAAAAGCGAAGCCTGTACAGCCTGCGGGGCCGGAGCAGTGCCGGCTTCTGGGAAGAGGCGCTTGATAAAGGTTCTGAATTCAAGCTCTTCAAATACCTGTTTCAATTCTGGCTTTACCGGATCGACCGTGATATCAAATTCTTCCAGCTTCACCGGCACCTGGGTGTCAATGGTTGCCAGGCGCCGGCTAAGGAAGGCCAACCCACGGTGTTGTTCAAACTTCTCTTTCAGCTTGCCTTGTAGCTTGTCGATGTTTTCATAAATACCTTCAATGGTACCGTACTGAGCGAGCAATTTCTGGGCAGTCTTCTCTCCCACTCCGGGAATGCCGGGGATATTGTCCACCTTATCCCCCATCAATCCCAGCATTTCAATTACCTGGTCTACCCGCTCGATGTCCCAGCGTTTGCAGACTTCGGCCGGACCCATGATTTCAAAATCATTGCCCATGCGTGCCGGTTTGAAAATGAATACATCCTTCCGCACCAATTGACCAAAATCCTTGTCGGGTGTCATCATAAAGACGGAGAAACCCTGATCAGCGGCTTGCCAGGCGAGGGTTCCGATGATATCATCTGCTTCAAAGCCGTCTTTCGTGATGATGGGCACGCCAAAACCTTCAATGATGCGGAAAACCCATGGCAGGCTGAGTGCCAGGTCTTCCGGCATTTCTTCGCGGTGGGCTTTATATTCCTTGTACTCCTCATGGCGGGCGGTTGGTGCAGCGGTGTCGAATACCACTGCCAGATGGCTCGGCTTCTGGTTATTCAGGATATCCAACAAGGTATTCGTGAAACCGAACATCGCGCTCGCATTCAGACCGGTGCTGGTGATGCGCGGGTTTTGGCTGAAGGCAAAAAAGGCGCGGTAAATCAGCGCCATGCCATCCAGCAGGAAGAGCTTTTTCTCAGACATGCTTGGGGGTGTAAAGATACAGGAAGCGCATTGCTGTGCGCAGCCAAATAAAGTCGAAATGATAAGGCCGGCGGCGCGAACTGCCGGCGCTTGGCTACCAACGCCTAGAATTTTTCAATCGTCCAGATTACGGCTCCCCATAAGGCCAGAAATGCGCCAGTTCCATAAACCAGTGCCTGGGCTGTCTCCTTTCTTTTCTTTTTGTGAAGGGTTTGGCGAAAGCTTTTGCGGTAATCCGGATCGCTCAGCAGACTCGGGTGGGCGGTTTCGTATCGCCTTGGGAGCGGACCGATATTGGCTACAAACAATGCAGGAATCAGGGTTGCAGCCGGCGAAGCCAATGTGGTGGTTAAGAAAATGAAATCGCGGCCCGGTAAAGGTTGTTCCCCCGCCAATGCATCCTGCCAACCCAGGGTTCTTTTTGCTTCCGGGCTCAAACTTTCTGCCAACAGCGTATCGGCCGTCCAATCCGGGGGAATATGTTCTTCTGTGAACCGATTGATACGGCCGTCGGCAAATTGTAAGCGATTCAGAAACAATACATCCAGGCTTTCAACCTGATCGGATCCGGGTTGGGTATAATGCACCTTGCCGTTCTGA
>CANHTS010000190.1 GCA_947463435.1 Flavobacteriales bacterium
TGAATATGAAAAGAATCTTACTACCCCTTTTGCTGCTTCCTTCATCGGCAGCGCTCATCGTTGGCCTTTCGTCCAGCAGCAATGGAGCCGGCGCATCGCAGTCGGCCGACCGCACCGGAAGCCCGGTGTCTTCCGGAACATGTGCCAATTGCCACAGCGGTGGAAGCAGTGTTCCCGGCCTCAGCGTGCAATTGCTCGACAACGGCAGTCCGGTTACCAGCTACCAGCCCAATAAAGACTACACGCTGAAAGTAACGGTCAGCGGTAGCGAATACCAGCGTTTCGGCTTTCAGGCCGTCGCACTCGATGCGGCAGACGAACAAGCCGGTTCTCTTACGGCTGTTTCTTCAGGTACCCGCGTGCTTACCCTCGCCGGCAGGCAATACGGTGAACACACCAATCCCGTTGCCGGTGGTGTATTTGAAATGACCTGGAAAGCGCCGGCATCCGGTAAAGGCACCGTGAAAGTGTTCACTGCCGGTCTGGGTGCCAAGAGTCCTTCGAGTTCTGATGGCGACCGCACTGCCACCAATTTGCTGACGCTAAACGAATCAGCGGGTAGCAATGTATCCAATCCAAGCGCTCCTTCTATGCTGGTCTACCCCAATCCGGCAGAAAACCTGCTTTTCTTCGGTACGGAGAAACTGAAGGATATCACTGTAATGACGGCAGACGGGCGCGAGGTGATGGCACACCAGGCAGCAACAGATAAAATCACCGTTTCTGCACTACCCACCGGTCTGTACCTGATTCAAGGAAGCCGCGCCGACGGAAGCCGGGTAAGCGCCCGTTTCTTCCGAAGCTGAAGAAACGAAGGTATTCAGCTTCTTTGTTTCGGAATCGTATATTTGGTTCCACATATCCCCTGAATCATGGAACAAAGAGGCAAATTCATCCTGATGACCCTGCCGGAATTCGCGCAGTGGCTAGACAACAACAGTTTTTCGCGCACTATCCGGCTGATCCAAAACCACCATACCTATATACCCGGGTACACGCATTTTCGCGGTAACAACCATTTTTCGATGCTGATCGGCATGGAAAATGCCCACCTGCAGCGCGGTTTCAATGAAATCGCCCAGAATCTGACCACTTTTCCCGACGGCCGCGTTGCGGTTTGCCGCGACTTCAACAAGATTCCCGGCGGTATCAAAGGCGCCAATACCTATGGCATTTGCATGGAGCATATTGGCAATTTTGATACCGGAGGAGACATAATGACGGCAGCACACACCGATGCAATACTTGAAGCCAACGCCTTGCTGTGCAAGAAGTTCAGCCTGGTCCCTTCAAGTGAAACCGTAGTCTATCACCATTGGTGGGATCTCAACAGCGGACTGCGTACCAATGGTAGCGGTAATACGAAAAGCTGCCCGGGTACCAACTTCTTCGGAGGCAATAAAGTAGCGGATGCCGAAGCCCATTTTATTCCCCGCGTAGCAGCGCTCATCAACCGTACAACAGCGCCTCCTGCGTTACTGTGGGAAGGTTTGGTGAATGCCAACAGTCTGTTTGTACGCGAAAATGCTGACGCCAATGCACGTGCACTGCGTTCCCTGAGCCGCAGCACGCCTGTTATGGTATATGAAGAGCGAAATGGCTGGCTGCGCATCCACCCAACGCACCAGGAATGGGTTTCAGCCCGTTTCATTAGCAGAAACACCGTTCCGGTTCCGAAAGGTCAAATTGAAATCACCGCTTCCACCTTGAAGGTGCGCAATGAACCCAAAGGCGACGCTACCGTATTGCGCAGCCTGGCGCAAGGCACACGAATGGCCTATTACGAATCGCACAACGGTTGGTTGCGGATACACGCCTACCAAAGCGAATGGATCGCCGAGCGCTATACCAGTAGCGTTTGATTTTCAGGGATTTGCGCCTGCTGCCAGCTCCTTTTTCCGCAGGCGGATATTGGCCAGATGCCCGTTGAAATCAGCCGCAAAACGGTGGAATCCGCTGCCGTCTCCTTTCGCCACGAAATACAGATACGCATGCTTTTCTGGTTCAAGCACTGCTTTTACCGAAGCTGGGCCCGGAATACAGATTGGCCCGGGTGGCAAGCCTGCGTAGAGATACGTATTGTAAGGTGATTCAAACTTGAGGTCTTCGTAGGAAAGTGCCCTCCAGGCGTCGATGGCGAAATTCACCGTCGGGTCGGCTTGGAGCTTCATTCCTTTCTTCTGCCGGTTCAGGTACACGCCGGCAATCCGCGCTTTTTCCTCCGAGCGGATGGTTTCTTTTTCGACGATGGAAGCAAGAATCAGCGCGGAATCGGCCTGATTGGGGCTCAGATCTTTGGCTACCCAATAACTGCGGGCATACTGCCTGAACTGCCTGAACAGATCGCGGGCGTCGGCTGCATAATACACATTGTAGGTATTGGGCAACACGATGCGGTGGAAATTGCGCGGTGTTACTTCAAATGCAGCCAGGAAGGCAGAATCCTGCAGGCAACTGTCCAATTCTGCGGCCGTGACAGCCAGCTGTCTGGATAATTGCCGGGCGAGTTGTCGACGGTCGTGACCCGGCAGCACCACCACATCGACTGTTTGACGGGCATGCCGTTTCAGTCCAATAATTACGTCGTACAGACTGCTGCCTTTTTCGACGGAGAAACGCACCGGCCGAACATCTTTGTAACGTATCCAACCTGCGAGGGTTTCAAAAAACCAGGCATTGCGCAAGGCCAGGCTGTCTTTCAGTCCTTGCTGAACCTGCACCATATTGCTGTTGCGCGGTATGCGCACTGTTCCGGATTTGCCGGTGGCAGGTCCGAAAATGATCCATGCAAAGCCGATGGTGATGAAGAAAATGATCGCAATTGCGATGAGCAGGAAACGTTTCATGGAAGGATAGCCCTTTTTCGAAGAAACAAAAGTAATGCCGCCTGCTCCTGCCGCATATTTGCAGCATGAAGATTGCCCTTTGCGGATATGGGAAAATGGGGAAAATTATTGAAGGTATTGCCCTTTCCCGCGGCCATGAGATAACGGCCCGATTTACGCGTTCCAATCCCCTGAACACTACCGAACTGAGCGCCGCCGATGTGGTCATTGAATTCACCGAGCCCTCCGCAGCGGTGGATAACATTTCATTCTGCCTGCACGCCGGCAAACCCGTGGTAAGCGGTACCACCGGCTGGTATGCACGGCTCGCTGAACTGCAGGAACTCGCCGTTTCCCAAGAAACGGCTTTGTTTACGGCGTCCAATTTCAGTGTCGGCGTGAATATCCTGTTTCAGGTCAATGCCTTGTTGGCGCGTTTGATGGAAGGGCGGAGCGCCTACAAATTGCAAATGGAAGAGATCCATCACGTGCACAAAAAGGATGCACCCAGCGGCACAGCCATCACGTTGGCAGAAGGCATCATGGCCGCTAACCGCGATTACAGCAGCTGGCAGGAAACGGTGTCTGAAACCGAAACAGGTGTAATACCGATCCGGAGTCTGCGCACAGACGAGGTTCCCGGCACGCATACCATCAGCTGGAATTCGCCTGAAGACCGCATCGATCTCAGCCATATAGCCCACAACCGCCATGGCTTTGCCTTGGGAGCCGTGCTGGCCTCCGAATTCACCTTTGGGAGAAAAGGCGCTTTCGGAATGAAAGATTTACTGCAATTTTGAATTTTATGCAAGCCCATAACGCGAACCTGTTTTTTGCCATAGCGGTCGTTTTCTATGCCTTGACCCGCCTCGGTTTGTTCATGCTGTTCAAAAAAGCCGGCAAACCCGGCTGGCTGGCCCTGGTGCCGGTATTGAGCTGGTGGCATTGGGCAAAACTGGTCAACCGGCCCTGGTATTATGTGCTGCTGCTTTGCATTCCGGTTGTGAATGTGATCGCCGGCTTCACCATGACAATCGACTTGTTGCGCAGCTTCGGACAATTCAGGCTCTGGCAGCAAATCCTGGGAGTGATATTCCCCTTTGCGTATCTGCCTTATGTTGGTTTCAGTAAGGAAGCTGCCTACCTGGGGCCCAGCCACAGCGAAGACTTCAAGAAGAAGCACCCCGCTCCTTCCGGCGCTTTCCGCGAATGGGGCGATGCCCTGTTTTTCGCCGTTTTTGTGGCCGGTGTGATACGCGGCTTTTACGTCGAGGCATATAAGATTCCAACACCGAGTATGGAAGGGAATCTCATGGTGGGCGACTACCTTTTCGTATCACGCGTGCATTACGGTGCCCGCGTTCCGATGACGCCACTGGCCATTCCCCTCGCCCATCAGGATTTGTTGGGGATGAAGGCCTATAGCTCGTTGCTTGAGCTGCCCTACATGCGTCTGCCCGGCTGGAGAAAAATCAAGAACAACGACCCGGTGGTGTTCAACTACCCAATGGACGAAGGGCATCCGATCGACAAGCAGCAGAACTATATCAAGCGCTGCATCGGTCTGCCTGGCGATTCGCTGGCCATCCGCGACCGCGTGGTGTATATCAATGGCAAGGAGCTACCGGCCTCTCCCAATCAGCAATACAGCTATTTCTTCCGGTTTAAGGAACCGCTGCGGCAGGAAACGGTCGACCAATATGAGCTGTACGATATCTACCCACCTGCAGAAGTGCCAAAAGGCTATGATTATATTATCCATACTTCGCAAGCCAAATACCTGGCACTGAAGGCATCACAACTGGTAGACACCTGCTATATCCAGGATCGGCCGGGCAGTGGCGACCTGTACCCGGAGAAACCCGGGCAATTCCCCTGGACATTGGACAATTTTGGTCCGATTTACATACCCAGTAAAGGCGCTACCGTGGCCCTCAACGCCCAAAACTGGCCGCTCTACCAGCGTGTTATTCAGGTTTACGAGAACCATCCCGAAATAGAGCTTGATGGAGAAGGAAAGCAATTGTTATCCAACGGTTCTGATCCGGTTACCAGTTACACCTTCGAACAGAATTACTATTGGATGATGGGCGACAACCGGCACAATTCGCTGGACAGCCGTTATTGGGGTTTTGTTCCGGAAACGCATATCATCGGTCCGCCCCTCTTTGTATTCTTTAGCATCCGCGAA
>CANHTS010000191.1 GCA_947463435.1 Flavobacteriales bacterium
TGGCATAAACCTCCTGCAGCGAAGAACACATGTCTTGTAACTCAGGAATCCGGCGGTCTTCTGCCGGGCATTCATACCCCGTAGTGTATACGGTTGACAGATTCAACAGGAAGTGTCGGTTGGCAAATAAAAACCAGTCTGGATTGGTGTAATCCACGTTCTTAAGCTCCATTTCCATTGCCGCCACTCCGGCCAATGCCATGTCGCACCATGCCTTCATGCTGTCAATCCTCAGGTCTTCTTCCTGCAATTCATTCTCTATCAGCATCAGGCCGCCGGCCCGGCGCAGATAAGGGGCTTCGTGTTTTTCGAAAACTTCGGTTTCCCATTCTACAGGTAGCGGACCGTGAATCCAGCGATAGTGAATCGGATCTGCATACCGCAGCCAGAAATCGACCCGCTTTAAAAGAACCCGGCTGGCGTGGATGCTGCGAACGATAACTTCCCGATTGCATGTGTCTTGGGACGCTTGCCGCGTTATGCAGTCTTTCAACTGCCCTAAAGACCTTACCAAACTGTCCGTTCGCGCGCGCAGTATCTGATGGATGGCCAGGCGCTCAACCGGTTTGGATTGAAACGAAGCCAGGATTGCGAATGCCGATAATGCACCCCAAAGTATGTATTGGATTCTTGTGGTTTGCAAGAAGGGCATTGAAAACCAATTAGGCCCTCGAAAAACGACGGTTTATATTTCTTGTGGGTTGTTGGTGTATGTACAAATTGTTATCGCCGGTTAGCGCAGCAGAATCGCCGGTCTCAGAGATACCGATACGTCAGCAATCGCTTCCGCTCGGTATTGAAATAGGTTTCCTCGCTGCGCACCGGCAGGCCGTTGGCATAACTGCGGCGGATTTCCTGCAACTGCTCCTTTTTGCCTTTCCGCGTCTGAAAGCTGCGCGTTTCCAGCTCGTGTCCGCCGTCGGCACTCAAGACCACGATCCGTTCCGAACTGTCGCGCAGTTCTTTGCCATAGCGCCGCACATTGCGCTCGATGGTGCCGTCGGGTCCGAAATTGCGGTAGAATCCGTAATACGCCGTAGTCTTCCCCTGTTCATAGATCTCCAGGTACAGCAAGCGGTTCCGGCTGTCGTAGCAAATGATCTGCTTCTCCGGATTTTTTGGATCGTCGGTCTGTGAAATCTCCAGGCGCATGCCATTCGGCAGTTCCCGTTTTTCCCGGCACACAAATACGGTCGATTTCTTCACTTCCTCCCCGCGCGGGTCACAGCTGAAGTATTGCGTTTCCTTCAGCTTCCCGTTGCGGTAAGAACGGGTGCTCGCGATGCCTGCATCCGCCTGGTATGCGTATTCCATTCGGGAGGTTTCGCGCTTCGTGTTTTCTGTACGGCGCATCAGTATACGGCCTGCGCTGTCGTAAGTGTACGTGCTGCGGTATTCCAGCTTGCGGTCATTCAGGCGCAGCCCTTCCGACACAACAACCCTTCCTTTTTCATCGTAGGTATAGCGATATGCGTAGCCGGAGTTCCCCTTGGAACCTGCTTTGCCCCAGGTGCTTTCCGTGATGCGGCCTTCGGCGTTGTAGGTATACGTCTTTTCTATTCCGGGTTGGATGCGGCCCTTGCGGCTGAAATCAAAGTCTTGTTCCCGTACCAGTTTGCCTGCGGCGTTGAACCAAAGGTGCTGGCTGTCGTTCCCGCTGATCTTACCGGGTTTGTCCAACGCATAACTGATGCCGCGGATGCCGATTTCCTTCACGCCTTTTGCCTGCAGGATGCTGTCGGATTTGTTGCCCAGCGGCAGGGAACGGTTGCTCGAATAGATTACCATTGTTCCGGCCTGCTGTTGCGGCAGGTAATAGGGATAACGGGAGGATTGTCCTGCCAGCGCGCCTGGAAGCAGGAGTAGGGTGATACAAACTGAGCGCATGGGTCGCCAAAGAAACGCTGCAAGCGCAATATTATTATACCAACAGGGGATGCATGTACCCGAGCCTGGGCACCATCATCACAGGGAAAGGCAAATGCACAGCGGGTTGTAACTTTGCACTTCTTTGCATGGAACAAGAAACCCTGATCCAAACCGAAGCGCCCGTTCGCGAACGCCGCTTGTATATTGAAAGTTACGGTTGCGCCATGAACTTCAGCGACAGCGAGATCGTGGCCACCATCATGCAGGAAAACGGGTTCCGTCCGACCACCGAGGAACACGAAGCCGATGTCATTTTCCTGAACACCTGCGCCATCCGCGACAATGCAGAACAGCGCATCCGCGAGCGCCTGAAACACCTGCGCGGCAACAAGAAGCGCAAGGGCGACCTGATCATCGGCGTCCTCGGCTGCATGGCCGAACGGCTCAAGGAAAAACTGCTCGAAGAAGAGAAACTAGTCGATGTCGTGGCCGGTCCGGATGCCTACCGCGAACTGCCCATCCTGATCAACGAAGTCGAAGACGGCCGCCGCAGCATCAATGTGTTGCTGAGCCTCGAAGAAACCTATGCCGACATTGCGCCCACGCGCCTGAACAGCAACGGCGTAAGCGCTTTCATCAGCATCATGCGCGGTTGCGACAACATGTGCTCCTTCTGTGTGGTTCCGTTTACCCGCGGCAGGGAACGCAGCCGCGACCCGCAGTCGATCGTGCAGGAAGCCCTGGCCCTGCGCCACGAAGGTTTCCGCGAAATCACCCTCCTCGGGCAGAACGTAGACAGCTACCTCTGGTTCGGCGGCGGACCGAAGAAGGAATACAAGCAGCTGAGCGAGGAAGAAAAAGCCAGCGCGGTAGATTTTGCCGACTTGCTGGAAATGACTGCCCTGGCCGTGCCCGATATGCGCATCCGCTACAGCACAAGCCATCCGCGCGATATCACCGAAAAAGTGGTGCATACCATGGCCCGCCACCGCAATATCTGCCATTATATCCACCTGCCGGCACAGAGTGGGAACGACCGCATCCTCGACCTCATGAACCGGAACTATACCCGCGAATGGTATATGGACAAGGTGCGGATGATCCGCGAAATCCTGCCCGACTGCGGCATTTCATGCGATATCATTTCCGGATTCTGCACCGAAACGGAGGAAGAGCATCAAGACACCCTTAGCCTGATGGAATGGGCGCAGTTCGACTTTTCGTACATGTACAAGTACAGCGAACGCCCCGGCACCCTGGCCGCGCGCAAATACGCCGACGATATTCCGGAAGAAACCAAGATCCGCCGCCTGCAGGAAATCATCGAATTGCAGAACCGCATCAGCCGCGAAAAGAACCAGCAGTTCATCGGCAAGGAAGTGGTGGTTTTGGTCGAAGGCCGCTCCAAGCGTTCAGACAACGACTGGATGGGCAAGAACGACCAGCATATCGTCACCATTTTCCCCAAGGAGCATTACAAGCCCGGCGACCTGGTGCGCGTCCGCGTCGAGAAAGCCAGCACCACCACACTCATCGGTACCGCATTGGGTTACGCCGAATTCTGATCCGGAATCCTTCTTAGGGCGTGCCCCCGCCCTGCCTTGCTGCGCTGCGCCCGGTTCGGGGTCAGGCTATCCGCTGCAAATCCTCGCTGCGCTGCGGGTTTTCCGCTTCTATCCTTCACGCGGCGGCACGAAAATGAATTTGACCGCATTGGGCTAGTAATATTTCGTGCCTACGGCACTCTGATATGGTATGCGGCATGTTCGCCGCATCTCCGACCAGGCTCGTATAACATAACCTTTAACGATTCCACGCATTCCATCCCATCTCCGGCATCCCGACCCAGATTTTCCCGGGTCGCATATCCTAACCCGCAACGATTCCGCGCATTCCAACACATCTCCGCATTCCCGACCCGGATTTTCCCGGGTCGCATATCCTATCCCGCGACGGTTCCGTGAATACCACATCATCACCGCATTCCCGACCCGGATTTTCCCGGGTCGCATATCATATACGCAGGCTCAAACCGCCTTGCACAAAGCTCTTGGCCAGCCCGGCCTCCACATAAATGTACAAGGGATCGGCCACACGGATACGCGCGCCGGCCGTCGCCTCCGCGCCCAAAGGAAAAGTGAAAGGGAAAGCCCAGCTCTTCTTCGCCGGGTCGTCGCTCACGAGCTTCGGCCGCCCGGTTTTGAGACCGACCCCGAATCCGCCATAGATATCCAGTCCCGGCGCGGCCGGATAATGTCCGTTCAAACGGATGATCAGGCTGTTGCTGGCATAGGTAAGCCGGTAATCGAAGGCCTTCGCGAGGTCCGGATTGTTCACCTTCCAGCTCGCTTCAAAAGCCACGCGGTTGTAGCTGATGCCCACGCCCAGGTTGTCCAGAATGGCGTATTCGGCTTTGAAATGAAAGGGTCCGCTGCCCTTGTATTCAAAATTGAGTTCCTTGCGCACGGGCCGCAACAGCAATCCGTTCTGGTTGGGGAAGCCCGCACCGGCGCTCACGAACCAATCGCCTTTGTTGAAACTGTAATTTTCATCCTGCGCATGGATCGACCGTCCGGCAAGACACAAAGCCGCGAAAAAGAGGGTTTTAAGGGGAAAACTGGACATTGTTTATGTAACGGGTGGCAGACAGGGGAATTGTATTCAGGGCGCGGCGATCAATTGGGAAGGATAAACTTCGCTTTCCTTCCCGCCTTTCAACATCACCTTGTAACGGATATAATAGTTCCAGGGATTTCCTCCCATAATCACTTCGCTGATCATGCCGCGCGCCGAATCGGGGAGGAGCAATACCTTGTCGCCGTATTTGAAGGGCAGCGCGGCATAGGCTTCGTCGCGTTTCATGTTGGCGCGGAGCAGCGCCTCGTATCCGAGGTAGGGCTGCAGGACGGCAGACAGGCTGTCGCGGGTTTTGCGGCTCTGCAATTCCTTCGATTTCCACTGGCCGATCTGGCTGTGGAGTTCGCGTATTTCGGCATCGAGGCGATCGCGTTCTGTCTGGAGCATGCGGTTGGAACGGAAATACAGCCAGCCAAAGAGGAAAATGACGCCTCCGCCGAGGAGCCCGATGATGATCAAACGGCCTTGTCGTCCCATGCCGTAAAATTAAGCCTTTCCTGCGAA
>CANHTS010000192.1 GCA_947463435.1 Flavobacteriales bacterium
AGCATCGCGTACCAATCAACCAGATCCGCCATCATCACCTTCATTTTCTGCATCATCAACCAGATCGGGCGATAGTTCGGGTGACCCAGATGGCGCTGGACCTGCAACGCAGAAATCGATTTCTTCTGAAAAGCAACTACACCAATCGCGTAAACCCAGTAACGGAAAGGCAGTTTTGAGTACTCCAACAGGGTTCCACTGCGCAGCGTGGTTTCAGACTTGCATTGTTTACACCGGTATTTCAGCTTTGAAGGGAGCCACAGATGTTCATTGCTGCCGCAGCGGTTACAGAATACACCGTGCTTATCCCGCAAATTCTTCCACAAAAGGATGCAGCGCTCTTCGGTGTTATAAGTTTGAATAAAAGTAACAAAGTCCATAACTAAAAGTGATTAGAATACAGGTGCAATATAGGGGTAACGACATACACCGCAAAGGCCAATAGTCGGCTTATGCCTAATCTGGCCTGAAATTACACGCTTATAAACGTTTAATAATATAACTATAACCACCACAAGCCATCTAGCCCACTCCTTCCTCGCCTCCAACCCCCATCGCCCCAACCCACATTCAAATACCCTTACTAATTCCCAATACCCATCCCGACATCAATTGCAACTGTCATTGCCTTACTCATGCATAACAAGCTATCATATGCATTGGAAGAAGCGTTTTTGCTTCAGCTTCAAAACTCCCCAGCCATGGAATAGTAACTCATCTTCATGCTAAGAATTAAACCATTGCATCCCACCTTCATCCTACAATCATAAAACAAGCGCAATATGAGAAACGTATTTCTGGTGTTGATGGTGCTTTTTGGCGCCGGCACCGCAGCCGCACAAGAGTCTGCGCCCTGCAAGGGACGCAATATGCCGTGGATGGAAACCCTGGCAGACAGCATCGGGATAACACCCGAACAGCGTGCACAAATCGATGCGATTCAAGCTGAAAGCTGCCGCAAGGTACAGGCCGCCATCCAGGCAGCCGGAGGCAACCCCGAGCAGGCGAAGCCGGCCATCCAGGCCCTTCGCAAGGAAACTCGTGTCGCGGTTCAGGCCGTATTGACACCGGCGCAACGCAGCCAACTAGCGCAAATGAGAAGCCGGAGTATGGAATCTCGCCAACACGGTACCGGTCATTTCGAGCAATGGAAAGATAGCCTGAACCTGACGGAATCTCAGCTTACTGCCATCCGTGCTATCCGTGAAGACGCCATGCGCCGAAGCAAAGAAGCCATGGCAGCAGCCGGTGGTGACCGTGAAGCCGCCAAAGCGCAATTGAAAAGCATCCGCAGCGAAAGCAAAGAAAAAACCATGGCCTTGCTCACACCTGAGCAGCGCGAACGCTGGAAAACCATACAAGCCAATAAAAAACCGCAGCGCAGTCCGGAAGAAAAAGCTGCCATGCTTACTGAACGTATGATGGAACAACTGCAGCTCAACGAAACCCAGGTTGTACAAATAAATGCCCTGCACCTGAGCATTGTGAACCAACGTAGGGCTTTGAAGGAAAGGGCCGGACAAGGCGCAACTGAAGCAGAACTTAAGCCCCTGCGCCAGGCGATGATGCGCGATTATAAAACCGGTTTGTCTGGTATACTAACTCCTGCGCAACAAGAAACCCTGCGCAGTATCAAAGAGGAAAAGCGCGCAGAACGCGGGAAGCCGCATCCTGTGAAGCCTTGATGCCTTGAAATCCAATACTTTACAAAAGCACACTTCGGGGTGCTTTTTGTTTTTTTCGATGGAATTGCCCAAATTCACGGATCAGCTACCCTGCTGTTTCGAAACATGAAGACACCTTTACTCCTGCTTTCACTGTTGTTGCCTGGACTGGCCATTGCTCAGTTTACAACTACCGGCGCTGTGCTGCACGACAATGTTGAACGCAAGGCCCTGCGCCTGCACAACCTGCGCAGCACCACCAATCCCAAGCAGTGTGGAACCGATACGGTTGAGTATGTGCTTTACAAAACGACACAGTTCAACTCGATTTCCATCCGCCGTGGTTCTGCACTCGGGCAATACTATCCCGCTCCGCAAACCATGACGGTGAAAGGGTTTCAATTCTATGCTTGGGCGTTGCAGACGACTCCGGCCCGTGCTTATACCATGCGGCTGATCTGCAACCTGTACAAGGCCGGTACCGATTCGCTTCCTTCAGGTTCGCCCATCGCCAGCGATACCATTACCGTTGATACCACCTTTGGCGGCGGAACCCTTACCAGGTTGCAGAAGATTGCGGTGTTCAAGAAGCCGGTTACGCTCGATTATCCCTATATCATCACCGTGGAAACCGACAGCGTGAATGTGGGAGCAGGGGTGGTTGCCAACAGCTGGCAAAACAGGAATGGCCGACGCGAAAACCTTCTGGTTGGTTCTGTGAGCGGACGCTGGTACAAAGGCTTGAACCTGAATATTTCCGGCGTTACCCTCGATGCCGATATGGCCATGTATCCGATCATTTCTGTGAAGTTCGGAACCGATTTTACCATCAATTACGATCCCTGTTATCCCATCAACGATTCGGTACGCTTCACCAACCAAAGCAAGAAGAATGTCGTGGGCAGCAGGGTGTACGATTGGTACACTTACAACAACCTGGAGCGTTTCAATCATCTCTGGAACCCGGGCATCAACCCGTTCAGCAATTTCTCTTCCATCAATTTCATCCAGAAATACAGCACCAAGGCCAATTACGATGTGCGTCTCATCACCACGCACCGGCCCTGGGCAACCACCGCTTGTATCGATACGACTATCAAACGCATCTATTTCCGCCCTGGTAGTCCGCTGATAAGTGGCAGGGCAGATGCCTGTAAAGGCGATACAGTAACAGCCAAAGCCGCTGTGGATGCCGGCGCGACCGTGCGCTGGTTCCGCAAGTTTTCCGATACGACCGCGTTCCTGACTTCCAGCGATTATACCATCAACGGCATCAGCGCCAACGATACCGTATATGTGCAGGCGGTGAACGGAACCTGTGTGAGCAGCAAACTCCTGTGGGTAACGCGTGTAAGCGAATACCCGGGCAATCCGACGGTGCGCAACGATTCCGTTTGTTCAGGATCTGCGGCCAACCTTTCCGCACGCAGCACCGCGGGCACGATGGAATGGTACAATGCTGCCAGCGGAGGTTCGCTGGTTTATACCGGTGATGTGCTCTCCACCGGATTGTTGTTCAAAGACACCAGCTTCTGGGTACAAGCCAATAACAACGGATGCCTGAACAAGGGTGGGCGTGTATTGGTACAGGCGCTGGTGGGGTCTCAGTTCGCACCCGATGCGCCCGAGGTGGTGCGCGATACCGCCGTTTGCCTCCGCCCGATGCAGGAAGTAGTCTTGCCTGCCAGCCATAAATCAGGTAACCTGCGCTGGTACGATGTGCCTTCAGGCGGATCGCCCATCGCCGGCGGCGATACTTTCCGATTCACACCTGCCGCGCGCAGGGATTACAACTGGTACGTAGACAATTTCAACGGCACCTGCGCCAGTACCCGTGTTGGTATACGTGTTTCGGTTGGCGATTATCCGAATATCAGCAACAAGACCGGATCAACCGTTTGTGCCGGCGACAGCATGGATTTCAGCGCAGCAGTTCCCTTCGGCACCCTGCGTTGGTACACCAGCGACACGGCACAGAATCCGGTATTTGAAGGAAGCCAGATCCGTAGCTTGCATGCTGCCGGAACCGTGCGGTGGTATCTCGAAAGCCGCAGCGGAATCTGCGTGGCGCCGACCCGCGAAACGGTGACCGGACAAGTGAATGCGCCGCCTTCCCTGAGCGGCATCAATGCCCCGACCATTTGCAGCCGCGGAACAGCGCTGCTGAACGCCAATACCAGCTTCGGCACCGTGCGCTGGTACGACGATCCGGATACCGATATTCCCCTGGCCAGCGGCAATACATACCGCACGCCCAGCCTCCTCGGAACAACTACCTATTATGTGCAATCCGAGCACCTCGGCTGCGTATCAGCGCGTGTGCCGGTTACGGTGCGCGTCAATCCGCGCCCTGCCGCCGGTTTCACCTGGACGCTCAGCTGGCAACGCCGGGTGGTATGTACACCGATCAGTACTGCGGGTGTCACCAGCTTCTGGGATTTCGGCGATGGCAAGACTTCAACGGCCAACGTGGGTGTGAATGTCTATGCGGTCAACGGAACCTATACCGTGCGCCTGATTCAGACCAATATTGCCACAGGTTGCAAAGACACGGCCGATATCCCGGTGGTGGCCAATCATACCGGTGTCCAGACCATCGAAATGCAGGCATTGAGCGTATATCCCAATCCGCTCTCAGCCGGCGAAAGCTTCCGTTTCAGCGGAGCCTTGGCGACCGCGCCCGTTCAGGCCTTGTACATCACCGACATGACCGGCCGCGTAGTCTTTGCCGGCGGAAACCAGCAGGGCACCGATCTGCGCATCCCTGCATCGCTGCTTCCCGGGCTCTATCAGATTCAGGCACGCAGCGGCGGAAGCTGGTACAGCGCCCGGATACAGGTGCAGTGAAGCATAGGTTCTGGTGAAGGCAACTGAGCCCTGACAGGATCCATGAACCGCATTTCAGATTTGAGATTCGGGTAGCCACATGGGCGATGTGACGGCAGCCCGCTTTTATTCGTTCGCGGAGACTTCAGATCGGTAAATTATTACACACCTAACATAGTCGAGCCCCTCCGGGGCGTAATATCACTAGCCCCGCAGGGGCGGCATGTTGTTATTCCCGTTTCACATCCACGATTTCCCCATCGGCATGCATAGACAGGAGCTTTTTGACGTGCATGCGCATGGTATGCCCTTCAAAAGGTTGCAGGTATAACTTCGTCAGGCCGGTCCGTTTGTTGCTCGTTAAGGCGCTGAATTGCACCTGTACGCTGTCGCCATTGAGGGTCTGCA
>CANHTS010000193.1 GCA_947463435.1 Flavobacteriales bacterium
AAGTGTACCGCAGCGTACGGAGTGAGATTCCGAAAGGCATCAGCGAAATGGTGATCGGTCATTTGTCGACCGGCATCAATCCGGCCAGTATCCAGGTGGCCAGTTCGAACAATGTGGCGGTTTTGAGTGCCACGTACCGCACAAACTTTCTACGTCCGCGCGAATGGCCCGGCCTGATCAAGACCTGGCAGGATTCCGTGGAGGTGCTGAAGGTGGAAATTTACCGCCTGGAAACCCGGAAGAATGTGCTCGAAAAAGAATCGGAACTGTTCCTGAACAACCGGCAAATCGGTGGTCAGCAAGTGGGCGTGACGGCAGCCGAATTGCAAAAGGTGGCCGATCTCTTCCGGCTGCGGATGAACCAGATCAGGGAAGAGCATTTTGATATCGTAAGGAAAATGTCTGCCTTGCAGGAAAACCAGCAACGCCTGCAGCGGCAGATCAACGAATACAGCGCCGGGCAGGGCCAGCAAAACGGAGAAATCGTATTGCAACTCGCCAGTGAGAACACGGTACAGAGCACCATTGAATTCACGTACCTGGTAAACGATGCCGGCTGGTCAGCCCTGTACGATCTGCGTGCTGAAAGCATCCAGCAGCCGGTGCAGATTGTTTCCAAAGCCCAGGTTTACCAGCGCAGCGGCGAAGCCTGGAACCAGGTTCCGCTGATTCTCAGCACGGGCACGCCGATTTCCAACAGCAACCTGCCCGTATTGCAGAAGAACAGCGGATTGAGTTTCAGAGGGGGAAGGCAACAGCAAGTGAATGGAAATTATGTGGACGGAGTTCAGATGAAAGCCATGGCGCCTGTGGCGGTATCGGCATCGCGGGAAGACATGGATGGAACAGACGATGCGTTAGACAAACAAGAAGCATTGCAGCGCCGCCTGAAAACCCAGACTATCGGTTCGCTGGTGGAAATGAACACCAGTGCCATCGCGGTGGATTATGAGATTGCCTTGCCGTATACGCTTCCTCCCGACGGCAAGCCACAATTGGTGCCTTTGAAATCGGATACATTACCGGCGCGTTTCAGCTATTACAGCATTCCGAAAGTGGACAAGGCGGTGTTTCTGGTAGCGGATGTGACCGGTTGGCAGCGACTGAACCTTTTGCCCGGACCGGCGAATCTCTTCTTCCGCGGCAGCTTCACCGGCCAGAGCCAGCTCATGCTGAACGCAGCCACCGACACGCTGAAACTTTCTTTTGGGCGCGACAAGAAGACATTGACCGAGCGCAAGCTGGTGACCAATTACGCCAGCCGTCAGCTCGTGGGCGGCCGCAAGGCGCTGAGCCTGGGATATGAGATCCAGGTGAACAATACGAACCGCGAGGCGATCACACTCGATATCAAAGACCAGATTCCGGTAAGCACCAGCGAGGAAATCCGCATCGACGAGCTGCGTTTCGAGCCGCCGGCAGGCGTGAGCACCCAGCACGATAAAGAAAGCGGAGAACTGAGCTGGAAACTGACCCTCAAGCCCGGCGAGACGCAGAAGATCCGTGTATCCTATCGGGTGGTATATCCGAAGGATATGGAGTTGTTCGGGTATTGAGTCAGCTGAATTCAAGCTATAACTGGAAAAACCTGCTGGTAGTATAAATCCGGCAGGCTTTCGTCTTTGAAGCTGCGCCCTTCCACTCCCATCGTATCTTCGCGCCATGCGTGAACGCGAGCTGCTATGGCTGACAGGCTTCGCTCTGCTGGCCTATCTGCCCGGTCTTTGGGTGGATGTGATGGATGTGGATGCGGCGCAATACGCTTCCATCAGCCTGGAAATGACCCAGACGCACAGCTATCTGGAAGTGCTGCACCGCGGCGAGAACTACCTCGACAAACCGCCACTCTTGTTCTGGCTTTCCGCCTGGCTCTTTGAAATCTTCGGTCCTTCAAATCTGGTTTATAAGCTGCCATCGTTCCTGGTTTCCCTGCTCGGCATCTGGTCGCTCTTCAAACTGGCAACGCGCATGTACGACCGCGTAACCGGGCTCCGGGCCGCGCTCATCCTCAGCACTTCGCTGGCATGGTATCAGTTCAACAACGATGTGCGCACCGATACGCTGTTGGCCGGCTTCGTCCTATTTGCCGTCTGGCAGTTGTATGCATTTGCCGAAGACCGCAAACCGCAGCAATGGCTGCTCGGATTCACAGGCATTGCACTGGCCATGATGAGCAAGGGACCGATCGGGCTCATCGTGCCGGTTATGGCCCTCGGCACCCATTGGCTCCTGCGGAAGGAATGGAAGAAGATTGTTGACCCGGCCTGGCTGGCAGCGCCCCTGTTCATCACCTTGTTGTTGCTGCCCATGTTCATTGGTCTGTACCGGCAATACGGCTGGGAAGGTCCGTATTTCTTTCTGTGGAAACAGAGTTTTGGCCGCATTACCGGCGAGAATATCTGGGCCAACGACGCCGGATATTTCTTCTTCACCCATACCTATCTCTGGGCCTTCGCACCCTGGTCGTTGCTGGCGCTCGGCGCTCTGGTGAGCGGCATCCGCAAAGGCTGGCAACAACCCAAGCAGACCCAATGGCTGCAACTGGCGGGCTGGGTATTGCCTTTCGTCGCCCTCTCGCTGTCGCGCTACAAGCTGCCGCATTACATCTTCGTCACTTTTCCGTTTGCAGCCTTGAGCGCTGCGGCCTGGCTGCAGGAAATGGAAACACAGGAGCGCTACCGGAAGCTCATCCGCTGGCTGATGCTGGTTTTTGTGCCGGTCATGCTGCTGCTGCTGATCTGTATTCCCGTTTTCATCTTCCCGCCAGCGGGAGGTTCTGACTACTTACTTTTACTATCCATTTTTGCATTCATTGCGGTTGCTGTCTGGATGTATCGAAAGATGCGTGCCGATGTGGACTGGAGCGGCAGTGCGGGGGCGCTGGCTGTTACCGTATTGATGGCCGTAGTGCTGAACGGTGCGATGAACAGTTACTTCTATCCGCAGCTGCTGCGTTACCAGGCGCCCGCGCAGGCAGCACGCGATGTGCAGGCCTTGCAGATTCCGCTCGATTCATTCCGCTATGCACCGCAACGCCCGCCCAATATCCACAGTTTTGAGTTTTATACCGGCCGCATCCAGACCTGGTTTCACTGGAGCGATATCGATATCTGCAAACCTTATTACACCCTTTGCCAGCGCAATTACCTGGACAGCCTCGACCTGCATGGCTGCGGTTACACCTTGTATAAACGTTACGCCGATTTCCGCCCTACGGTATTGCGCCTGCCTTTCCTGAATCAATATACCCGTGCGGATGCAGTAGATTCGCTGTATCTGATTCGCTTCGGCCGCCATCCTAAACCAGCCAGCATTGAACCCAACAACTGAAGGGAAACAACGCATCGCCGTATTCCCCGGCACTTTCGACCCCATCACCCGCGGTCATGAAGACATTGTGCGCCGCGCCGCCGACATCTTCGATCGGGTGATTATCGCTATGGGGCGCAATACCAAGAAACAAAGTCTTTTCCCTCTGGAGGAACGTCTGGCCTGGATCCGCGAGATATTCAAAGACGATCCGCGGATTGAAGTGGACACTTACGACGAACTGACGGTCGAATATTGCCGCCGGAAGGGTGCAAACTTTATCGTCAGGGGCCTCCGCACTTCGGGCGATTTTGAATACGAAGCACACCTCGCACAGGTAAACCGCAAGCTCGACAGCAGCATCGAGACCATTTTCATCATTACCAGTCCGGAATTGAGCAATATCAGCAGCACCGTTGTGCGCGATATCATCATCTACGGCGGCGATTACACGCCTTTTGTTCCGCCTGCTGTGAGGCCGGAAAGGAAGTAATCCATCAGTTCGCGGATGGAATCGTAAGACTGGAAGTCGGGGGTTTGGAAAAACCCGGCATCGGCCCAGCGCGCCACGGTGATACCTTCTTCCAGTTGCGGCTTGAGTTCGCCGCGCATGCGGGCATTCATGCGATACCAATGGGTTTCTTTGATCACCACCGGATTCTTTTCATCCGAAAAAGCGTGGAAGGTGATGCCCACTTTCTCGCTGATATTCACCTGGATCAAACCGGTTTCCTCGCTCACTTCGCGCAAGGCGGCAGATTTGCGGTCTTCATCGCGTTCAACCTTACCTTTGGGAAGGTCCCAAAAACCGTTGCGGAATATCGTCAGGATCTGCCCTTGTTCATTCAGTACCAAGCCTCCGGCTGCGACGATAACCGGGAAACGCTCTTTAAAATCAAGGAGTGATTTTTCGGTCTGCTCGCTGAGGAGCACATAGTTGAGCTGGCGTCCGGATGAAGCTTCGGCTACCATGGCGCGGAAGGTTTTCTCCACTTCATCATCGTCGATGAAGTAAACATTAGCAAGACCCCGGATAGCATCCATTGAAGGGGCAAAGACAAGGGCACAGCTGTTAAAGTAGATTTTGTAAGTTTGCGCGTCCATGCTGTCCTCTTCCGGCGCAAATTTAGCGAATTATCTCCTCGAGGCGAAGGCCGTCCGCATCAATCCGGACGATCCTTTTACCTGGACGAGCGGTTTGCGCAGTCCAATCTATTGCGATAACCGCGTTTTGCTGAGTTATCCTGTCATCCGTCGTTACCTGAAGGAAGCCCTTGCCGATGCGGCCCGCGCGCATTTTCCGAACGCAGGAACGATAGCCGGAGTTGCTACCGCCGGCATCGCACACGGCGCGCTGTTGGCCGATGCCCTCGATTTGCCTTTCTGTTATGTGCGGCCGGAGCCTAAAAAGCATGGCCTGAAGAATCAGATTGAAGGCCGTATTGAAAAAGGGACACCCGTGCTGGTTGTTGAAGATCTGGTAAGCACCGGAAAAAGCAGCCTGGCAGCCGTTGAAGCGCTCCGCGCAGAAGGCGCGGAAGTAATAGGGATGCTGGCCTTGTTCAGCTACAATTTCCCGCCTA
>CANHTS010000194.1 GCA_947463435.1 Flavobacteriales bacterium
GAACAAATGTTCGGTTTGTTCGTCAGTAAAGCATGGAACCTTCCTTACATAGTGGACGCTTCCGACTAATCTGAAATTGCCTTTTACCCCGATGGTAAATGAAAAGCCAATTCCTGCCCTAAGTCCGCCCCAACCTCCAATACCTCGTCTCACCAACAACCATTCCTCTCGGATTAGGTTTCTCATCGTCTATTCACAATCTCGTAGCCAATTCGATGTCTCGTTTTCCAAATCCCCGTCCCGATAGCTATCGGGAATGGGTTTTTAAGCCTCCTGACGATTTTCTAATGCACGATTCGGGTTCAAATAGCATCCGCTGGCGCGTCTGCATTTTCATTTACGCGTCGCGCCCTTGAATCGCTTGGGGCTATTCAGACGCGCCCGCGCTAAAAACGAATAGCCGACCCTTCGGTCGGCTATTCTTCGGTTGGTCGGGATGGCGAGATTCGAACTCACGACCCCTTGCACCCCATGCAAGTGCGCTACCAGGCTGCGCTACATCCCGAGATGTGGTTCTTATGAACCCTGGTGTTTGGCGTGTTACCGCCTGCGCATGGGAACGGGTCTCCCTTTAAGGGGCTGCAAAGATAAGGGAATTTCTGCCGCATCCACAAACTGGAACAGCGGTGTTTATCTTCGCAGGCAGATGTCTGCTGCTGTTCGTCCGGCTTTGATCAAACTGCATATCGCAGTGCTCCTCTGGGGTTTCACAGCCGTACTCGGCAAACTGATTTCCTATGGCAGCCTGAACCTGGTCTGGCACCGCATGCTGCTTACTGCCGCCGTTTACCTCTTTGTGCCGGGTGCGCTGCGCGGACTGAGCGCCATGACCAACAAGGAACGCCTGCGTTTCGCAGGTATTGGATGTATCATCGCCGTGCATTGGCTCACCTTCTACGGCAGCATCAAAATCGGCAATTCGGTTTCCCTGGCCCTGGGCTGTTTCGGTTCCGTCAGCCTGTTTACCGCATTGCTCGATCCGCTGATCGCAAAACGGCCCATCCACAAAGGCGAACTTTTACTGGGATTGCTGGTGCTGTGCGGCCTGGTGCTGATTTACTTCTCGCGCCCAGACGATGCGGCTGCAGCTGCCGTATTCCTGCAAGCTGCCGGCGTGGGCATCCTCTCCGCTTTCCTCGCTGCCCTTTTCAGCGTTCTCAACAAAAAATACCTGCCGGGTCACAGCACCCTCAGTGTTTCCACCCTGGAACTCGGAGCCGGCTTTGTTTTCCTGAGCCTGACCCTGCCTTTCGTCTCCACAAGCGACTTTCAATGGATTCCCGAAGGTTGGGATATACTTTGGCTGTTGTTGCTGGCCATCGTCTGCACCAACCTCGCCTTCTTCCTCGGCACCGATGCCCTGCACCATGTGAGTGCCTTCACCGCTAACCTCGCCGTGAACCTCGAACCCTTGTATGGCATTGTGTTCGCGGCCTTCTTCTTCAAAGAATACACTTCCCTCAATCCGCTTTTCTATGCCGGAGCCGCTGTCATCATCGCTTCGGTATTGTTGCAACCCACCCTCATGCGCTATGTCAACCGCAAGCAATCTGATTCGTAGCCGTCGCAGCCATTTCCCGAAGGAATTCAGCGGACAAAAACTGCCAGACGAACTCATCCATCTGGCAATGGAAAATGCCGATACCGCGCCATCACACAAACTAACTTTACCCTGGCGCTTTGCGGTTTTCAGCGGCGAAACGCTCGAAAAACTCTGCGACGCCATGCTCGCCTGGTACGATGCCAATACGCCTGCAGAAGCTGTCAATCCCGACAAACGCAATAAAATAGCTGCTTACAAACAGCAACTCAGCCATGCCATAGGCGTCGGATTGCACCTGAGCAGCAAGGTACCGGCCTGGGAGGAAGAAGCAGCCCTGGCGATGGCCGTGCAAAATCTTTGGTTGACTATGGATGAAGATCCGCACGCAGCCGGGTACTGGAGCACCGGGAACGGAACCGGAAGTGATGCCATGCGTGCAGTGTGCGGTTGGGATGAAACGGTACTCCACCGCGGCTGGTTTTTCCTCGGCCATGTCGAAACCAAACGCACACACAGCCAGCGCAGTCCGATTGCACAGCGGGTTCACTGGGTACCGTAAGAGAATACATACTTTAAGCACACTTCGCAGATACACTGCGAAGCAAGGCCGTAGTTTTGTGTATTCCGTCTATGTTACAAGCTACCCTTCGCTTCAGCTATTTTGGATTTTCAGGCAACAGCTACCGGCCTGAAACAGCACAAGCAGGTTTGCAGGAAACCGGAATACCGGGACTCCTGCAACAACTGGCACTGCGCCTGGGCATCGTGCCTCCGGCGGGCAACTTGCTGGAAAGAAATATCCGCTGGTTGCATGCCCTGCGCAGCCTTCCTGCAGGAAATCCGCTTTCCGATATGCTGGAAAAAGACCCAATTGCCATGGCCGCCCGCTTGCTGGCCTTGCGCGACCGGCTCTGGCTCCACCTGCCCAATCCGGAACAACTGGCAGACGCACCGCCACGCTTGCGCGCACTGTATCAAGCTGGAAACCTGGCGGGCAGCAAAGCCATGCGCGGTATGCCCGACCTGGTTCGTGAAATCCGCGAAGCTCTGCACCAAACCGACTCCCCGGCGCTGAACATCGAATGCTGCGAACCCGAGGAATTCCTTCCCCACTGGCTGAAAGAATTGCTGTCGGCCCTGAAGGGAAACGGCTGTCGGATTCAATTTCCGGACAAACTGGTCGCAAGGGGAAAAACAGGCAGCAATCTGCAGCAGCTGCAACAAGCGCTGATTGTCTGGGCTGAAACCGGTTCACCGTGCAAGCTTCAACTCGACCCGCAAGACCAAAGCCTGCGCATTCATCAAAAACAGAAAGACAGCACGGCCGCACTCGAACTGGCGCTGATGCTCCGCGCCGATCCGGATAAAGCCTTGTTATACCGGGCCAATAACGGATTTCTGGCCAATGCCGTGCGCCGCTGTTGTGCTTATGAAATTTATTCTGAAAACCCCGGCGACAGCATGTCCATTACCCAGGTGCTCCGCTCCTTTCTCCAATTGCTGTGGGAACCCGTGCACGTGGGTGCCGTTTATGAATTTCTCAACCTTCCCGTCAAACCCTTTCCGGGTAAACTGGCCCGCGCCCTCTCCGATTGCATCGAACAGAAACCCGGTCTGGGCTCGCCCCTTTGGGAAAAAACCGTGGCAGACTACTTCGCTGCAATGGAACAAGACGAAGCGGATGCCCAGCGGACAGCAAGCGAGAAAGCCCGCTATGCCTTTTGGTTTGAATCGCCCCGCTATCAACCCGAAGCCGGCATACCGCATACCGAACTCTGCGTAAGGATTCAATTCCTCCACGACTGGGCATCGGGATATGCGCGTTTAAGCGAAGACCAGCTCTTGCAGGAACAACTGGACTATTTCGCCGGTCTTTGCCGTGAATTGCACGCTGCCGTCGTGGTGCTCAGTGAAAACCAGGAATACATCCGGGAGAAAGAACTCATTGGCGTATTCGACAATCTGTTGGACAGTTATCCGGTTACCGGCAGTGTGTACAGTTCAGGCGCCGGAGTCTGCTTCACTTCCCTTCAACCCTTGCCCCCTTTGCGCAAGCTAATCTGGTCCGATTTTTCGTCAGCATGGAGTTCCGGCACACCAGACCGACCCTGGTGGCTGGAAGAAAAGCAATGGCTGCAGTCGGCCGGTTACAGCGAGCCCGGTGCCGGCGACATCAACCGCCTGGAACGCTATGCCACCGCCCGAACGATGGCAGCCGTGCAAGACGAACTCATTCTGAGCTATGCTGCTTACCGTGCGCTGGAACCTGTTTCACCCCACCTGGTATGGCTCTTTATGCAAGAAGAGGACGGTAAAAATCTCGAATTGCTGGCTGCACAACCTCCTTCGGGTATTGCTTATGCCACAACCGAACGCATCTTCAGGCCTGAACTCCCTTTGGAACTGGAGTTGGACGGACTGGATGATTTGCTGCCCCGGAATCAGGAATCCTATTCCAGCCTGCGCAATATGATCTATGCACCGCACCGCTATATACTGGAAAGCATCCTCAGGTTGCGCAGCCGCATCCGCTACCGGCCGGATTTCGATATCACGATGCGCGGTTCCATCATCCATGCACTGGTGGAAAGGCTGTTCCTCGACCCTGAACTGGATCAACTGATAGCAGGCAATTGGGAAGCGCAGATCAGACAACGCTTTCAATCCCTGCTGGAAGAAGAAGCCGGGATGTTGCTGCTTCCGCGCTACAGCAGCGTGCGCAATCACCTCGAAAGCGAATTTGTGAACCATGTGCAAAAGGTATTCAGGCCGCTGCAAGCCGGTTGGCAGGTGGTAAGTGTTGAAGAAGCTTTTAAACGGCCAGCCAGACCAGGTCACCTGAACTTCGACATCGGAGGCAAGGCCGATCTGATCCTGAAGCGCAATGATCAATACCTGGTGGTCGATGTAAAATCGGGCAGCCCGAAGTTCCTGCGCGAACAAATCAAGAAGGGAAAAGACTGGCAGCTGATGCTATACGCCTTGTATGCGGTGGATTCCGATCAGGTGGAGACTGCCTATTTCAGTACCCGCAAAGGCATCTTTATCGGACAGGAGGAGCCCAATATCGGGGGTATATTCAGACGCGAACGATCTCCACACGGCGGCTACGCGGAAATGCATACACGCTTCTTTGCCGGCGTAGACGAACGCCTGGCAGAACTGCGATCCGGTCGCGTACATCTGCGGATAACCGAAGACAACTGCAAAGCATTGAACGAATTATACGGCGAAGACCTCGCCGGTATCAGCCTTGGAGACAAGCCCGAACCTTTTGAAAACTTCCAATTTCTTTTTGCATGACAATCCGCATGATTACC
>CANHTS010000195.1 GCA_947463435.1 Flavobacteriales bacterium
AGGGCAGCCAGGACGATATGGGTTATCAGGATGAAGAAATACAGACCCTTCATGAAACCATCACCTCCATAAGGTGTAGAAGGCATCGTGGTATGATAGACCACATAACTGATCAGAAACAGGGCCGATAATACAAAGGCGGTAAACATGCTCGCCTGGTGGGCGGCTTTGTTCTTTTTTACACGGATAAACCAGAAGCCCAGCAGCAGGCACAGTGTAACGCCGCTGTTGAATAAAGCATTCAGGCCCGGGAGGAAACGCGCAAAATTGGCGTTCGGGCGATAGGCATCGGGAAGGTATTTGAGGATGGTCACCAGCACCGGAACGGCCAGCGAAACGCCGACTACGATCCAGAAAAAGCTGCGGTCACTTACGATGGGCTTTTTCACGTATTTCGAATAACAATGCTTTAACAGCGTCGATGGCCTGATTGTTCTCTTTCTGCCCGGCCAATCCGTTGAAGACACCGCGTATGTGTTTATCGGGGTCAACCAATACCAGCCTGTCGCTGTGCATGAAATTGCTGGCTTTATCGTCTTTCACACCCAGCAGATAATCGTCGACTGCTGTAGCGTAAATTTCTGCTTTGCTACCGGTTACAAAATGCCATTTGAGGCGATCTGCATCCAGGCGTCGCGCATATTCTTTCAATACCGGCAGGCTATCGGTCTCCGGATCAACGGTATGCGAAATGAATTTCACCCTTGGATTGTCGCGGAAGGCATTGGCAATAATCCGAAGGTTGCTGTTCATGGTCGGGCAAACATCGGGGCATGTGCTGAAAAAGATATTGGCGATATACACGCACGAATCGAATTCGGCTTCCGTAATCAGCTTTCCGTTGTGATCGGTAAACACGAAAGGACCAACCTGGTGGTATTGGGTGTCTTTACCGCCCATTGGGACTTTAGGGCCGTAATAGGGGAGTGATTTTGCGTGAAATTCCAGTTTCCCCAGGAATACAATCCACAATACCGGCAAGCCGAGCACCAGGAAGATTCCGCCGGCAATAAACCAGCGGCGCGTGGCTTTCGAAGCCATATCAGTACGTGCTCAGCGCATTTCCTTCGTAGAGCAATCCTGCTACCAGGCCGATGATAAACACGGTAGGCACCAGGATGCACATAGCGAGATTCACCTTTTCATTCTTCATGTGCATGAAAGCACCTACGATATAGTAGGCCTTTACAACACCGAAGAAAATGAACACCACGTTCCGGAACAGGCCGGGAGGCATGGTGAAATAAAGGATGAAGTCGAGGATAGTGATACCCAGCAGAATCCAGAAGGTTCTCCAGAGTTCTTTGGTTCCGTGGCTTTCGGTATGCGGTACGTACGTAATCGGATCGTACTCACCGGGTGTATGATGAAAGTTTCCCATATCGCGAATGGCTGTCAGGTCAGATGAGGTAGTAGAAAGTGAAAACGAAAACCCACACGAGGTCTACAAAGTGCCAGTAAAGGCCGGTTTTTTCAACCATTTCGTAGTGTCCGCGCTTTTCATAGGTTCCGCGGATTGTATTGATCCAGATGATAACGTTAATGACTACCCCGCTGAAAACGTGGAAGCCATGGAAGCCTGTTACAATGAAGAACAGCGATGCAAATGGAACCGGCCCCCAGGTACGGTCGCCTTCATTCCAATGGAAATGGTCGCCGAAGCTTACAGTAGAAAGGTGCCTGTAGCCTTGCTCGGTAATTCCGAAGAAGTTTGAGTCGAGACGTCCGCCGTCGCCGATAAACTGTGACCATTCCCAAGCCTGGCAGCCAAGGAAAGCCAGACCGCCGAGGACGGTATAGAACATGTACTTTGACACTTCCTTCTTGCTGTTGCGGTGCCCGGCTTCCACAGCGAGTACCATAGTAACGCTGGAGAAGATGAGGATGAACGTCATCAAGCTCACGAAAAGCAACGGAAGGAAATATCCGTGCATGAAGGGGAAGTGGTTGAAAATAGCCGCAGGATCAGGCCATTTTACGGCAGCGGTGCTGAAGGAGAAACGGATCGCACCGTATCCTACGAGAAGCGAACTAAAGGTAAAGGCATCTGAGAGGAGGAAAATCCACATCATCAGTTTACCGTAACTCACGTTGAAGGGTGAACGCCCTCCTGCCCACATCGGCTTTTCTTCGAACGCTGCAGTATTATGGTTGGCCATTGTTCTGATTTACCGTGCGAAATAAAGGAATAAAAACAAATAAATCCAAAGCAGGCCCACGAAGTGCCAGTAGGTATTTGTGATTCCGATGAGGAGCATGTTCTTGCGGTGAACCTTGAAGGCAAAGCTGCGGGCCAGGGTTAGCGCCAGGAGCACGACTCCGCCGAGCACGTGGAGCAAGTGGAACACGGTGATGACGTAAACAAAAGATGCGCTTACACCGCCAATCATGTCTTCAGCCGGTACCAAAGGCAAGCCATTCATGGTCATTTCTTTCCAGCCGCTGTATTGATAAGCACAGAAAACGAGCGAAAGCAGGAGGGTACCAATCAGAAAAAGTCGGTTCTGCGGTATTTCATCCCGGTATGCTGCGCGCCACGAAAGCTGCATGAAAACTGAGCTGATGAGCACTGCAATGGCGCTGTATGTGAACTGCACGGGCAGATCGAATTGCAGCCATTGGCCGTTCGGCAGGCTGTCAGAGCGGTGAACGATATACGCGCTGGTGAATGCCATAAAGAGCATCACCGAGGCAAGCATGAGCAACCAAAGATTGAATTTCTTTGGGTTCATGCGGAAACCTTCGCCCTTTTGGAAGCGCAGGTTCGGACTGGCAGGTGTGTTTTGTTCCATGGTCAGAATATCAATAAGCCGGTGAAAACCAGCGGATTGTAAGCAAGTGAGGCAAAGAAGAGCTGGCGGGCATCGGCCATGTCCAGGCTTCCGGCAAGGCGAATAGCGCGGTACAGGAAATACAGTCCGGCAGGCAGTATAAAGTATAAGGCACCCATTTCACTCATGCCGTTGAAAACAGGTACGATACTGATAGCCAGCGTGATGAATGTGTAAATGAGGATCTGGATAGCTCCGGTCCGGCTGCGACCTTGGAGCGTAGGCAGCAACCAGTATCCGGCTTTCTGGTAATCGTCGTGCAGCATCCAAGCCAGGGCCCAGAAATGCGGGAATTGCCAGAAAAACTGAATACCGAACAAGATCAATCCAAATTCGTCTATTTGGTTGTGCACTGCCGTCCAGCCGATCAGCGGTGGCAAAGCACCCGGGAAAGCCCCGATCATCACAGCCAGTGGAGTGGTTTTCTTGAGCGGGGTATAGATGAAGGCGTATAAGACGAGTGAAATCAAACCCAGCCATGCTGAAAGCGGGTTGCAGAAGAACCACAAAAGACCAAACCCTGCGACGGCACTCAGCAAACAGAAAATCCTGGCCTCGTTGTCGGTGATCCTGCCGCGTGCAATGGGCCGGTCGCTGGTGCGGTTCATCAGGGCATCGCTGTCTTTTTCAATCAGCTGGTTGATGCCGTTGGAAGCAGCCACAGTGAAAAAACCGCCCAACGCAACTCCGAGAAATACTTTCCAATCGAATCCGGTTTCAGCCAGCTTCGCGCCAATGAAGTAACCAAAAACGGCACTACCTACGACCGTAATGGTAAGCTTGAACTTTACGAGCAAAAAGTAATCGCGTATGTATTGGCCAATGTTCATGCGTTGACTGCTGTTTCATTTTTGCCAATGCGCAGCCATTGCAGCACGAAATGCACCTGAATGCCGAAGCCAATACTACCGGCCAGGATATGCAGCGTGCGCGCCACAACAGGGAATGGATACATGGTGTTCAATGCGCCGGTGCTGATTTGCACCAGAAAGAGAACCATAATCACGTGCAGAAGGTTCATGTAAACCCGGTTACTTTCTTTGTTGCGGAAGGCTTTCCACCATATCCAGGCGTGGATGCCCAATACGACCATGCTCAGGCCGCGGTGCAAGAGAAAAAGATTCCCCATGGCGGCCAGGTTGAGCCAGCCGTTATCCTGGGTCAGTTGTCCCGCGTTTTCAAGCAGATCCACCCGTTCACGCACCAATGCGCCGAGGCTGATTTGCAGCAGGGAAAGCACCGCAAGGCCAATCCACATCGATAGCTTTTCGCCAGGGAGCAGCTTTGGATTGACCGTTTTCTGGAAGCGCAAGGCCGCCATTATCAATACCACCGCGGCAAAGCTGATCATAAAGTGCATGCTTACTAATCCGGGTAAGAGGTTGGTCACCACGACTTTAGATCCGAGCCAGGCGTTGAAGAATATCAGGAAAGTCCCGGCCAGTGTCAGCCAAAATACCAGGGGTTTGTTGCGGAAGAACTGGAATGCCGAAGCGAACATCAGCAGGGTGAAGATGCCGGTGAGCGCGCCGTAGAGCCGGTTGATGTATTCAATCCAAGCTTTTACCGGATTAAAGGGCTCGTGTTCGCGCAGGCGGGTGTCTTTTCGGATTTCAATGGCCTTTTCGCCCAAACCGAGTTTCTCGAGTAGCAGGGCAAATTTTTCCAGTTTCTCTTCCCGCTTGGCATTGAGCCGCGTTTCTGCGTCGGGAGGAAGCTGGCATGCACAGGTTGGCGGCACGAGCATGTCGAAGCATTTCGGCCAGTCAGGGCAACCCATTCCAGAACCGGTTGACCGCACAACCCCGCCCAGCAGGATGAGTATAAAAACAGAAAGGTAGGAGAGGGCTCCTACCTTTCTGAAAAATGTTGCTTTAAACAAGGCTTTAGGTGTTAAGATCAGCGGGGGCTGAAGCCGAACACTCTTTTCAATGCAGCAAAGAATACGTTGTTTGCCGGAGTTTCGGCCACTGCATCAGCGTGTGAAGGAGCAGTTTTCTGCTTCTGCGTTTCGCC
>CANHTS010000196.1 GCA_947463435.1 Flavobacteriales bacterium
CACCGGCACAACCTGTTCCAGCTCGAAGCCTTGCTTTTCGGTCAAAGCGGCTTGCTGACCGGCCGCAAAGCCGACGGATACCGGCAGCAGCTCGCGGAAGAATACCGCTTCCTGCGCCACAAATACAGTTTGCGGCCGATGAAAGCGTCGGTGTGGAAATTCATGCGCATGCGACCGCTCAACTTCCCCACCTTGCGCATCGCCCAGTTTGCCGCGCTCTGGCAGTCGCAGGCGGGCTTGTTCGCGGCGCTCATGCAAAGCGAGAAACCAGACAAGGCAATGCAGCTGTTGCAGGCAGAAGCTTCCGCATACTGGCACCAGCATTTCCGTTTTGGAGAAGAAGCGCCGGTGCAGGGCAAGGCCATCGGCAAAGACGCCGCATCCAATCTCCTCATCAATACCGTGGCGCCGTTTATGTTTGCATACGGGATGTACCGGCAAGACAAAGCGCAAATGGACAAAGCCCTCGGCATGTTATCGGGCATTGCGGCTGAAAACAACCGCATCATCCGCGACTGGATGCAGGCAGGGGTTCAACCCATGCATGCGGGCGACAGCCAGGCGCTGATCTGGCAACGCGAGCACATGTGCCGCGAGCGCTGGTGTATGGATTGCCCGGCGGGAGCGTATTGGGTTGGCATGGGCTTAACACAACGAACCGGATGAAAAAATCAACCTTGATCATCCTCAGTGTGCTGCTGGCTTGTTGGGTGCTCATCACCTGTTTTGCAGGCCTGGGCGATTCACCGGTTCGCTTGTGGGACGAGTCGCGGCAGGCCATGAATACCCTCGAAATGCTGCGTTCGGGCAATTGGGCCTATACCACCTTCCTCGGGCAACCCGATTTCTTCAATACCAAACCTCCCCTGTTGATCTGGCTCCAAACGGCTTCAGCCAGCCTGTTCGGGATGAATACCTGGGCCTTGCGCCTGCCTTCCGCACTCGCCGTAATGGGTGCCTGCCTCTTGCTCTGGTTTCACCTGCGCGCCAAACCCTGGCAGGCGATGGCCAGCGTCGGAGCACTGATGGCATCTGCCTATTGCGGATACCACACCGGCCGCACCGGCGACTACGACGCTTTGCTGGCTTTCTTCCTCCTGCTTTCATTGTTGGCGGCTGTGCAATGGGCAGAAGACGAAAATCTACGCGCCGCCTGGATTTTGCCGGCTGCCACGGCCCTCGCCTTCTTCACCAAAAGCGTGGCCGGCTTGCTTTTCGTGCCGGGCATCGGGCTATTCCTTCTGCTGGAAGGCAAACTCATCCACTTAATCCGCCGCCCCGCCTTCTGGTTCAGCTTATTGCTCAGCACCGGATGTGTGGCCGGATGGTACCTGTTGCATGAAAAGCTCAGTCCGGGTTACCTGCAGGCCGTCTGGAACAATGAATTCGCCGGACGCATTGCAGCCAGTGCCGAAGCCCATACCGGACCCTGGTGGTTTTATGCCGCCTATATCCACGAAAAAGGATTCCTGCTCTGGCTGCCGGCCATCGTCGGTTTGCTGCTGCAGTACCGAAGGAGCGCACTTGCCCGTGCCGCGTTCCTTTGCGGCCTGGTCTTCATGGTGATGATCAGTATCTCGGCCACGAAAATCGAATGGTATGCCAACCCTGTTTACCCGATACTGGCCCTGGGATATGGCATGTTGTGTCAAACTTTCGTACAAAAATGGAAGGCTGGTGCCGGTTGGGTATGCATCACTGCCATCGGTGTGGTCTGGTGGCTGCAGGTCTGGCCGGAAATCCGGACGGCTCCCGGCACAGTGCAGCCCGGACCGGAAGACGAGCTCAGCCTTTTTCTGCAATCGGATTCTGTTTTACGAAAACTCGACGAAGGCTGGGCCATTGTGCAAGGCGATTACAGTCCGCTGCTGCTTTTCTACAACGAACAGCTCTTCGATCGCAGCGGCAAACGGTTCCCCTTGCGTTACGCCGATCAGGTGAAACCGGGCGAAAGGGTTTTGATTTGGCATGAAGCGCATCTAAACCGCATCCGCAACCAACACCGCGACAGCCTGCTCGGAAAAGCCGACCATTTGCACTGGTTAGAAATCGGGCCTGCCCACGATTCCATTCCTTAATTTTGCCGTCCATGAGCAACCATGATGTAGTGGTCATTGGCGGCGGCATCGTCGGACTATCGACGGCCCTGCGCCTCAAGCAGCAGCGCCCTGAACTGAAGGTGGCGGTGGTGGAAAAGGAATCCGGACCGGCGGCCCACCAGACAGGGCATAACAGCGGTGTGATCCATTCCGGCATCTATTACAAACCCGGCAGCCTGAAGGCACGGAATTGTATCCAGGGTTATTACGACCTGCTGGAATTCTGCCAGGAACAGCATATTCCCTTTGAGCGTTGCGGCAAGGTGATTGTTGCAACGCGCCAGGAACAGCTTCCCGCGCTGGAAAATGTATTCAAACGCGGGCAGGAAAACGGCCTCGCCGGCTTGCGTCATCTCAGCGCCGAAGAAGTACGCGAGATCGAGCCCCATTGCACCGGCATCAAAGGGATTTTTGTGCCACAGACCGGCATCGTGGATTACAAGGTGGTGTGCGAGCGCATCGCGAAAGTATTCCAGGATCTGGGTGGTGAAGTGTTCTATAACTCCCGTGTGACGGGAATTTCACGTGCTCAGGGCAAGGTGGTGGTGGCCACTTCGGGCGGTGAATTCCATGCGAAGCTGTTGGTGAACTGCGCCGGTCTCTACTGCGACAAAATAGCGGAGATGGCAGGGCTAAAAACCGATGTCCGCATCATTCCCTTCCGCGGCGAATATTACGCGCTCCGACCGGAGAAAGCCTATCTCGTCAAGAACCTCATTTATCCTGTTCCGGATCCGAATTTCCCTTTCCTGGGCGTGCATTTTACGCGTCGGATCAGCGGGGAGATCGAAGCCGGACCCAACGCCGTTTTGGCTTACCGCAGGGAAGGATACCGTAAGTCTGACTTCCATGCCGGTGAGTTATGGGAATCGTTGAGTTGGAAAGGCTTCCGTAAGGTGGCCATGAAATACTGGAAAACCGGTTTGGGCGAATTGTATCGCTCCTACAGCAAGAGCGCGTTCACGCGGGCTTTGCAGGAATTGGTTCCCGAAGTACAGGAAAGCGACCTCGAGCCGGCAGGTGCAGGCGTGCGCGCCCAGGCCTGCGACAGGGAAGGTGGACTGATCGACGACTTCGTGATCCGCGAAGACGATGGCAGCATCCACGTATTGAATGCTCCTTCACCTGCGGCCACAAGCGGACTCAGCATTGGAACCACGGTAGCTGCGCTGGTCTTAAAACGCTTCTGATATGGGCATGTCGCATGAGCAGCTAAAAAGCATTCTCGTGCGCTATATGCCCGAAACAGTGGTCGATTACGCCGCGGTTCAACTAATCACGCACAGCGTTCAGTTGCGCATTGCCCGTCCGCGAAAGAGCAAATTCGGCGATTACCGTCCGCCTGCGCCCGGTGAATTGCACCGCATTTCGGTCAATGCAGACCTGAACCCCTATGCTTTCACCGTCACTTTCTTCCACGAGATAGCGCATCTCACGAATTGGAACCGGCATGCGAACCGGGTCAATCCGCACGGACCGGAATGGAAGGATGCATTCCGTCAAATCATGAAACCCCTCACCGGGTCGACGCATTTCCCCCAAGACATCAGCCAGGCACTCGACCGCTATCTCAGCCGGCCGGCGGCCAGTACCTGCAGCGACCCAAATCTGTACCGCACTTTGCGCCGCTACGACCTTTCCGGCAATCAGCATTTGGTCGAAGACATTCCGATGGGAACGGTTTTTGTACTCAATAACGGACTCGTCTTGCGCAAAGGCCCGAGGCTGCGCACACGCTACGAATGCCGCGAACAGGGCACCGGGCGTATGTACCATGTACCCGGGCTGGCCACCGCGCATATTGTCACAGAATAAACATTTAATTTTCAGCATACGCCCATTTTTTAACGAACTTTGCAGGAATATGGACTTTCGATGGAGTGCGAAACCTTTACCGCCGCGCGAGCAGGTTCTTGCCCTTTCGGAAAGCCTGCAACTGCATCCCAAACTCGCTACCATCCTCTTGCAGCGCGACATCCGCGAACCGGAGGAGGTAAAGCGTTTCTTCGAACCCAGTCTCGACCATCTGCACAATCCGTTCCTGATGAAGGACATGGAGCAGGCCATTGCGCGCATCGAACTCGCCATCAGCCGCAAGGAGGGAATCCTTGTCTATGGCGATTACGATGTGGATGGCACCACTGCCGTGTCGGTCGTATATCAGTTCTTCCGCTCCTTTAATCCGCGGATTGAGTATTATATCCCCGACCGGTACAAGGAAGGCTACGGCGTTTCCAAACAAGGCATCGACTATGCGGCTGAGCAAGGCTTCGGTCTCATCATTGCACTCGATTGCGGCGTGCGGAGCAATGCGCTGGTGGCGTATGCCAAGAGTCTCGGCATCGATTTCATTATCTGCGACCACCACCTGCCGGGCGAAGAAATTCCGGAGGCTGTAGCGGTGCTCGACCCCAAAAGAAAAGATTGCACCTATCCGTATAAAGAGCTTTCCGGTTGCGGGATTGGCTTCAAGCTGATCCAGGCCTATGTACAGAAATCGGGTATGGACCCTTCCCTGCTCGACGAATACCTCGACCTGGTGGCGGTGAGCATCGCCAGTGATATCGTAGACATGCGGGGTGAGAACCGCGTATTGGCCTATTTCGGGCTGAAGAAGCTG
>CANHTS010000197.1 GCA_947463435.1 Flavobacteriales bacterium
AATGTACATAAAAGAATTAGCCTCGGCAGAAGGGGGCACGGCAAGTCTTCAGGGCTGGGTAGCCAACAAGCGCGAAAGCAAGGGCATCGTTTTTTTGGTACTGCGCGATGGCACGGGTTTTTGTCAGTGCGTGGTGGCTCTCGATCAGGTGGGGCCGGAGGTTTTTGAAAAAGCTTCCGGACTTACCATGGAGTCGAGTGTAAAGGTGAACGGCCGCGTGGTGCGCGACGAGCGCCAGGTGGGCGGCTTCGAGCTGCAGGCCGATGGGCTCGAAGTGTACCAGGTGGCAGAAGAATACCCCATTTCGAAAAAGGAACACGGGGTGGATTTTCTGATGGATAACCGCCATCTGTGGTTGCGCAGCAGCCGGCAGTGGGCCATCATGAACATCCGTAACACCATCATTTACAGCATCCACCGCTATTTCCAGGAGCAGGGTTTCCTTCAGATGGACGCGCCGATCTTTACCGGCAATGCCTGCGAAGGCACCAGCAACCTGTTTGAAACCGATTTCTACGGCGACCCCGCCTACCTGAGCCAGAGCGGTCAGCTGTATGGCGAAGCGCTGGCCATGGCTTTCGGCCGCATCTATACTTTCGGTCCGACCTTCCGCGCCGAAAAGAGCAAAACCCGCCGCCATCTGAGCGAGTTCTGGATGATCGAACCCGAGATGGCGTTCTACGATATCTTCCAGAACATGGAGGTGATTGAAGGCATGCTCCACCATGTGATCCGCGATGTGCTGGCCACCAACCGCCGCGAACTGGAACTGATCGGGCGCGATACCGCGATCCTGGAAAGCAGCCTGAAGCCTTTTCCGCGCATGACGTATGATGAAGCCGTGCGTATTATCCGCGGCGAACAGGATGTGAACGGTGTAAACAGCATCGCTTCCCTTCGCGAGGAACTGACGGCTGCAACAGCCCGCCTGGAAGCAGTGCAGCAGGAAATAGCCGAACGCGAAGCCGGATTGGCCAAACCGGGCATGAAGAAGGGCGAAATCGCCTTCCATCAGGGCAAGATTCTGCAGCTGCGCAAGGAGCAAGATGACCTGGAAGAAGACCTGCGCAATATTCCGCAATGGATTGAAAGCGCTGAAAACTTCCAATACGGCAACGACTTTGGCGGCAGCGACGAAACCGTGCTCACACGCCTGTTCGATGTGCCGGTGATGGTATACGACTGGCCGCACGAGGTGAAGGCTTTCTACCTGAAGCGCAACCCCGACGACCAGAGCAAGGCCCGCGGCGTGGATGTGCTGGCGCCTGAAGGTTACGGTGAAATCGTTGGCGGTGGCGAACGCGAAACCGATGCCGAGAAGCTGAAACAGAAAATAGTGGAACACGAGCTGCCGATGGAAGCTTTTGAATGGTACCTCGACCTGCGCCGTTATGGATCCGTGCCGCACAGCGGTTTCGGTCTCGGACTGGAACGGGTGGTTACCTGGATATGCAAATTGAAGCACGTGCGGGAATCCATTCCTTTTGGCCGCATGTACGGACGCCTGCTGCCTTAAGCCTATGATGCAAGCACTTCCTGCACAGCCTTTGGCGGCAGCCTGGACGGCAATGCGCCATTACGCCGAAGCTTGGAGCTTTGTGCGAAGGAAGGGGCTTACGCATTATTACCTGTATCCGCTGGCCATTGCGCTGGGGCTGCAGTTGTTCAGCCTGTATTATATCCACGCCGGCGTGGAGTCGGGTCTGAACCTGTTGTTGCAATGGCTGGGGCTGGAAAAGCCGGTTGCACAGGGCAGTGGCTGGGAGCTGATCAAGTCGTGGCTGCTGCAGGGCACACAATTCTTGTTGGCGCTGGCTGTAAAAATTTACCTCTTTTTTACGATGGCCCGTATCAACCGCTATCTCACGCTCATGCTGGTATCGCCTGTGCTGGCTTTTTTGTCTGAGCGCTGCGATACCCTGCTTACCGGCAGGCAGTTCGATTTCAGTTTGCCGCGCCTCCTGCGCGAGATGTTGCGCGGGGTGCTGATTACCTTGCGAAACGCAGTAGCTGAGCTGTTTTTGCTGTTAGTCTGCGTAGTGCTCAGCTTTGTTTTTCCCCCGCTGGGCCTGGTGTTGACGCCGCTGATGTTCTTCATCAGCGCCTATTACATGGGCTTTAGCATGATGGATTATATCTGCGAGCGCCATGGGCTGGGTTTGCGCGCTTCGGTGCAATATGTGCGCCGCCGCTGGTATATCGCAGTGGGCAACGGCATGGTATTCAGCCTGCTTTTCCTGATTCCGGTGGTCGGAGCGGTGCTCGCGCCGGTATTGGGCACAGTCGCAGCCTGTCTTTCCTGCTTACCCGACTTCGGCAGAGAAGCGGTGAAGCCTGCTGCCTGATGTTCGTTATCTTTGCCGTTCATTGTATGAAACGCATTGCAGGATTAGGATGTATGGCCCTCTTTGGCATGGTTGCCCTTTACGGCCAGAGACCCAACGACACATTGTTTACTTACGGCCCGCACGCCGTGCTGGTGGATGAATTTGAGCGGGGCTTTCTGAAGAATCAGGACCTGGAGCGCGACAAGCCGGGTGCGGATAAGGTTGACGAATACCGCCGCCTCTATCCGCGCTTTAAGCTGAAGGTTCAGGACGCCTACGATCTGCGCATGGATACGCTGCCTGAATTCATCCGCGAACTGAGTGGTTACCGCCGCCAGCTGGCCCGCCCTTACCTCTCAGACCGCGAGGTGAGCGATGCCCTGATGGTGGAAGGTTACGAACGGATGCGTTTCGAAGTGAGCACTTCGCATATCCTCATCTTGTCGCGTACCGACGATTTGCCCGAAGACACCATGCGTGCCTGGGTTAAGATACAGGCCATCGCGGCTGAATTGGCTGCCAACCCCGGACGCTTCAACGATGTTGCCCGTGAAAAAAGCGAAGACCCCAGCGCGAAAGACAATGGCGGCGACCTCGGCTACTTCACCGCATTCCAGTTCGTATATCCTTACGAGAGCATGGCTTACCAAACGGAGCCCGGGCAGATCAGCAAGGTGTTCCGCACCAATTACGGCTATCATATCCTGCGGGTGAATGCCCGCCGCCCAAACGCCGGTTCAATGAAAGTGGCCCACCTGATGTTGCGCCTTACGCCCAATGCGGGCGAAGAGGAAATCATCCGCATCAAGGCCAAGATGGATGAAATCTATGCCGAATCGCAGAAAGGCGTGCCGTTTGAAGACCTCGTGGCGCGCTGGAGCGAAGACTATACCACCAAGCCACTGAAGGGGGAGATGGATTATTTCTATTCCACTGCCCATCTCACCGGCGACCTCACCCCCGAATTCACAGATGTTGCGTTCCGCCTTACCGGCAATGGTGAAGTAAGTCAGCCGTTCCGCACCGCTTATGGATGGCACCTGATCCGCCGCCTCGATCTGAAGCCTTTGCCTGCATTCGACGATATGAAGGCTATCCTGCGCCAGAACATCGCCAACGACAGCCGCTCCTATAAGAGCACGCGTTCGATGATCGAGAAAATCCGCAAGGAATACGGTTTCAAAGAATATCCTGAAAACCTGGAAGCTTTCAGCAAAACCGTCGACACAAGTGTACTGCAGGCCAAATGGCTCCGAGGTAAAGGTCCGCAATACGACCTGGTGCTTTTCGAACTGGGCAGTGAAAAATACACGGCCGATTTCTTTGCTGGCTATGTGGTGGCCAACCAACGCCCCAGCAAGCTGCGTTCTGTTCCCGCTTTGCTGAGCAACCATTACAGCAACTGGGCCGATGTGGTGACACTCGATTACCTGGATCGCCGCCTGCCGGAGAAGTTCCCTGAGTTCCGCTATCTCTATCAGGAGTACAAGGAAGGCATCCTGCTCTTCAACCTGGCCCAGGAAAAAGTATGGAACAAGGCGGTGCTCGATACCAACGGGCTGCGCAGCTTCTATGAGGAAAATCGTTCGAAATATGTCTGGAACGACCGTTTCGATGTCACCATTTACAATGCGCGCACCCAACCCATCATGAAGGCGGTGGTGAAGCAATTGAAGAAAGGTATCAGCGACGATTCCATTTACCGCTTCCACACGCAGGAGAGCCAACTCAACCTTAGCATCCAGGAAGGCAAGTTTGAAGCGCAAGACAGCAATGTTTTTGTGAATGAAATCTTCGCCAACAAGGCCAAGTTCATCAAGCGCAAGAATTACACGCATGTGATGGGCCGCCGCGTAAGCGACGACCAGTGGATTGTAATGAAGATCCACGGCTTCCTTTCTGCACAACCCAAAGAACTGGACGAAACCAAAGGCCCTGCCATCAGCGATTACCAGAACCGCCTGGAAGAGGCCTGGGTTCAGGAAATGCAGACCAAATATCCGGTGCGCTTCCGCGAAGACACCTATCAGGCACTGCGCGCACGTTATTCACGTTGAATTAAACGGTAACATACCTTGCTACAAATCCGTCACACGCCCATGCGATGCATATTCACGCTGCTAGCGCTCGCTTCCGTTTTTACCCTTCGCGCGCAGCAGGACCGGCTGGTAGACGGTGTCATTGCCGTAGTAGGAGAGAAGATTGTCACCTACAGCGAATACCTCACAGAACTCGACCAGACTGCGAAACAATATGGTCAGGGCCGGGCTGCGGAATGCGAGGTGTTTCGCCAATTGCTCGTGCGCAA
>CANHTS010000198.1 GCA_947463435.1 Flavobacteriales bacterium
GCTGTCCATACAGCCGAAATTGCTCTGCACCACCAGGCGCACGTTTTTGGTGCCATGCCAACGATACGTATGCGTTGGTGCGACAATCGCTGCCGTACTGCTGTCGCCGAAATACCAACGCAAGGTGGGAATGCTGCCGCGTACAATTTTGCTCGTATCGGTGAATCGGAATCGATTGCCATTCAGACAAGCCGATACGCGATCGACTGCAAAGCCTGCCCTTGGCTTGGGCCAAACCTTCAGGTTGATGGATTGGGAAGTGTCGCCGCAACCATCCACCCGCATCACCACAGCATAGACACCGCTGTCGGCTAGGCGCGGAAAACCGTAACGGAGGATAGAATCCGAGATACCATTTATCGGTAACTGGTTTTTCAGCCACGACCATTGTGTTGGCTTTCTGTTGCCGGTATCGGATCCGATAAAGGCAACAGGGGTTCCTTCGCAAACCGGATTCGGCCCGTTCAGTGTCAAGTTGGCAACCGGCTTGCGTTTCACTTCGATGTATTGCTGCAAAACCAGTGAATCGGGCCCGTTGACGCGGAGTTTCACCGTCTTCAATCCGGGCGTGGTGTACACCACCCGATGAGGCCCGGGACCGGTGGCTGTGGGTGGCACGGCCCCCGCACCGAAGTTCCAGTTGCGCTCGTGCACCATGCCTTCCGACGAATCGACAAATACCGTGTTTTCAAACTGGCAGATGCTGGTGCGCGTGGCGTAAAACAGCGCCTGCGGCTGATCCCAAACAGCGCTGTAATCTTCCGACTGCCCATAAGCAAGATTGCGACAGGCTTGGGTATCCAAACGGTTGAAATCGGCAATAGCCCGCAAGCGGAATCCTTTATTGCGCGGCAACACGGCCGGAGTGGTAAAGTTAAAGCTGCGCTCGCCCAAGACGGCAGTTGGCGCAACAAACACCGATTCGCCGCGCCATGCTTCAAAGATGCCGTTGTTGTTATAGTCCGCGAACAAGGCTGAGAATTCCACATTGTACAATCCGGTGCGCAGCCTTGCAGTATACGTGGTTGCCGGTTTCAGCCTGAACAATTTATCGCTGCTGAGATCAAGCGTGGCGCCATCGTCGAGGTAACCGCCAGTTTCCACTTCCTGACCGGCGAGTTGGAAACGGAACAAGCCAATAGCCAGGCTTTGGCTGTATTCGTTGGTTGTTGTCTTGCAGGCAGCCAGCGGAGCTTTCGCGAAAACCTTGATCCAGTTCTTGCGGGAGAAGGTGTCGCTGCCCTGGCAATTGCTTGCAACGAGCTGTACGCTCAACAAACCTTGTTTTTTGAAGTAAAGTACCGGAGCGCTGTGCGTGCTGTCGGTTCCTTCAGCATAATCGAATAAGGAGCGCGGTGTAATGATCCAGCGCAATCCGGAGGTACTGCGCAAACTGCGGTCGTTCAAACGCAAGGTTCCACCGACGGTAAAAACAGAATCAAAGGAGTATGCCAGTGCCTTGGGTGCCAGAATACCGCCTTCCCATGGAACAGTGCGCCACATACCGCGGCCGTAAGTTGAGACTTGCAGTCGGTTGTGATCGCGCCCCAATGGCGAATAATACATCTCCAGGTCGGTAACATCGGCCCAGAGCGGAAACCCGGTATTGAAACTATTGAGTGTGCCGGAGAGCGAATCCCAGACATAAACGCCACGCTCGGTGCCTGCGTAAATGGTTTCATAGGGTGCGCTGCTGTCGACAAGCAGGCATTTGAATGCACCGTTCTGGGTGGTATTGATGCTGCGGATGAG
Source organism: Flavobacteriales bacterium (assembly GCA_947463435.1). Taxonomy (GTDB): domain Bacteria; phylum Bacteroidota; class Bacteroidia; order NS11-12g; family UBA955; genus REEB481. The sequence continues at coordinate 1,753 of CANHTS010000198.1, forward strand.
CGTCCAGCTTGCGCCTTTGTTCGAACTGCGGTACAGATTGCCATTGTTCACGCAATACACGCGTTGGCTGTCTTTGGGATGGGCTTCTATCCAGTTCACCCCTCCCGGACCGGCACCCAGATCAGTCCAGGAAGGAGCGGCCGCCTGCACATTGTCGCTGCGCCGCATATTCCGGTTGTTCTCCAAGACATAGAGCATGCGGTTATTGGACGGCGAACTTTCCAAATGGCGAATTCCGCCAAAACCGGTGCTCAGGCGCGTCCAGGTGGCAGGATTGCCGGTGCGGACATTTCCGCTGCGCCACACATTCTGATACCCGGCGAACATGGTGGCCGGATCGCCTTCCCGCAACACAAAAGGCGTAAGCCAGTTGCCTCCTTCGTTGATGCCACCCGATCCGTTGGCTCCTATGGTCGGTGCACTGTAACGGTCAACGGCGCGGTAGATTCTTCCATAGACATAAGAGCCATACACATATTGATGGTTGGTCGGATCGATCTGGCAATCCATACCATCGCCGCCGTAATAAGTGATAAAATCATCTTTCTCTGTTTGGGAAGAGCCATTGTCCTGATAGCCGTGTGCCGCAGTGAACTCCCTGGTCTGCGCCTGGGCCATGCGGTATACCTGGCCGTTGAGAATTCCGGAACTGATATTGGTCCACCGCACTGCATTGCCCCGCGGTCGGTTGGCGAAATAAACGCCGCCGTCATTGCCTGCGATCAGCGTATTCCCGCTGAGATTGAATTCGATGGCGTGTTGGTCGGCGTGGAGGTCATCGCCCCCGTAACCGCCGAACCAATGCCCGACCTGGTTCCAGGTGCTGCCACCGTTGGCCGAGCGCCAGATATTGATACCGGCCACATAAATGCGGTCGCGGTCTTTGGGGTCGGCTACCAAGTCGAGATCATACCAGCCTTGACCATTGGTAAGATCGCCCGTGGCGGCCGTTCCGTCGTAATAGCCCAGAATATTCGGAGCGGTCGACATGGTATTAAAGCTCAATCCGCTGTCGAGCGAGCGATACACCCCGGTAAAATTGCTGCCGCGGCTGATGAGCACGTACACGTAGTTTCTGCCGGCAGGCGTAATGGCAAGCTGCGCGCGGTTCAGGCCGGTGGTTGGATATCCGGAGGTGATGAGGGTAAAGCTCTGTCCGCCGTTGCTGCTGCGGTAAAAAGACCCGAGGATGGTCGCATATACGATGGAGGGATTGGCGGGATGAAAAGCCAGATCCCAGGTACTTCCGGTTTGCACCTGCGTCCAGCTCGCTCCGCTGTTGGTACTGCGGTATATGCCGTTGTTACTGGCCGCCAGGAGTATTGCGCTGTTGCGGGGATGCATCACGATCCGGCCTACGGTTACATTCCCCATGCCGGTATTCCGGGAAACCCAGGTTTTGCCGCCGTTCCAGGAAGCAATGACCCCATAACCCGGCGCATCGCCGGCATCGCGGTCGCCGGTTCCGACGTACATGGTATCGGGATTGTTGGGGCTGAGTCTGATGCAACTCGCACCGATCGTGGCGAATCCGGATTCTGAACGGAAGATATGGTCCCAGCTTTTGCCGTGATCGCTGGTTTTCCAAACACCTCCCTGAGGCGCACAGGCGAAAAACGTATTGCTGTCTTTGGGGTGGATGCCGATGCCATTGATACGCCCGTTGCCCGTCGGTTGCCCGGTTTGGTTCCAGGGATATTTCACCGGACCGACAGGCACCCAGCGACCGTATGCCGGACAGGGTGTTGCATCGGTTTGCATGTCGCCTCCGCTGCTGCCGGCACCTGCCAGACCGGGAATTTCCCGTTTTCCGAACTGCACATAGCCTTCGGCATCGAGCAAATCCTGCACCCGCCATTCCCAGCGCTTGAAGACTTTATATCCATAACCACGCTCGGGAACGCTGTCTTTCCACCAGGTATCGAATGCTGATTTTACCTCATAATAATTGGGTCTGGGCGCACGCATCAGATCCATCCACTTGGCAGCAGAAAAATCTGTTTGGGCGTTCAGTGAGAAAAAACCTGGGAGGGATAATAGGACAGCGGCAAGGCGTAAGCGAAGCATGAAAGGCAAAAATAAGCAGGGAATGGCAGGCTTGGTAGAACTGATTTCATTCCTATTTTCGAAGCCTATGCGACGCCTATTCCTCCTCTCGCTGCTCGGACTTGGCAACCTGTATGCCCAGGCTGACAACGAATGTTATGCCACCCGCGAATTCCTGATTGCCGGTTCGCTGACCGACTACGCCTCAGCCCTGCAACAAGCGAAGAAAGTAGCCAGTGGAACCGGAATGAAGCTGGATTTGCGCGGACTCCGCCCGGTACCCAAAGTCGGATTGAGCTTTCACGATACCGTTTGCGCGAACGAATGGGGTGAAGCCCCCTGTTACGTTGCCCGCGGACGCTATGACAATGGCGCCTATATAAGCATCGAATATTCCGACGCGTATGACGGCTTCCGGCCCGGTTATTATATCGTGGTAGCCCATTCAGGCGAAGCCGGCAAGACGCCTGCAGCCGTGCTCAGCAATGTGCGCCGTATCGTGCCTTCCGCTTATATCAAAAGCAGCAAGGTGTATATGTGCTGCATGCATTGAAATCTGGTCTTCCCCCGGCAAACCCTTTTATCCGGAATCGTGCATTAGCATATCGTTATGAGAATTACAAGTCTATTTTATTCCCTATAGCAATCGGGACGGGAATTTGGAGAACGAGAGATTATATTGACTCCGAGGTCGGAAATACGTGATGAGACACCAATCCAAAAAGAATGGTGTGTTGGCGGAACGGGGTGCGAGGGTGTGGGATGGAGTAAGGGCGGGAATTAGCAGGTGATTTCACCGTTGGGGAAACGGCA
>CANHTS010000199.1 GCA_947463435.1 Flavobacteriales bacterium
CGATTGGCGGGAATCGCGGTAGCCGAGGCTGGCGTAAAAGCTTTGCAGATTAGATGTGGCGCGGTCGATGTATCCATCGCTTTGGATGGAGGAGAGTCGAAACTCAGCATCCCAGTGTTTGTTGATGAGTCCGGTACCGCCTTTGAAGGTAGTTCGGCGTGTGCGGAAGGAGCCGAAACCCTGGTTTAGTTCTGCATAGGGCTGGTTTCCGGAGCCTTCGGTAACCATATTCAGTGTGGCACCGAACGCACCTGGGCCGTTGGTGCTGGAGCCCACACCGCGTTGCAACTGAATGCTTTGCAGGCTGGAGGCCAGGTCGGGCGTGTTCACCCAGAAAACACCGTGGCTTTCGGCATCGTTCAGTGGCATTCCGTTGAGTGTAACATTGATACGCGTGGCGTCACTGCCTCTCACACGGATTCCGGTATAGCCTATTCCTGCACCGGCATCGCTGGTACTTACGACGCCGGGTTGGAAGTTCAGCAGGATGGGGATGTCTTGTCCGAGGTTTTGGGCGCGCAGTTCTTTTTTATCGATTTGGGAATAGGCGCCCGGGCTGCGGCTTTCAGAGCGCGAGGCAGACACGATAACGGTTTCGGTGCGGATAGCGGCGGCTTCCAGTCTTACTTCCAGCGGAGCAAGACGTACGAACGGGAAAACCGGGATAGGCTGACTGATGAATGGTTCAAAGCCTTCATTCCTGAAAACCAGACGGAAACTACCTGTGTCACCGGTTTGTATCTGGAACCGGCCTTTGCCGTCTGTAAAGGTTTGGATGTAGGAACCTTCGATGCTGATTTCCACTCCGGCGAGCGGTTCGAGGTCTGTATTGGTGACGGTTCCGCTGATTTGTGCGAAGGCAGGCCGGGCAACGAAGGCCAGGCTAAAAAGAAGAAGATGGATTTTTTTCATGATGCGGTAAGCGTGATGCCGGATTACCGCGGAGCCCAAAGACGGACACTGGTTGTACTTCCTTCGCAGGCATTACCCTGATCAGGTTTGCGGGTATCATCTCAGCCGCCTGAAGGCAGCACCCCGGTATTCCGCTGCAAAAATAGGAAAACCGATGGAATTGTGCTGTGGAAGGGACATGCTGGAAATTCTTGTGTGATAACGATGAAAAAGTTGCATTTTGCGGAGCCTAAATTTCTATGAAGCGATTATTACTCCGCAAGCCCTTACACATGCTTCAAAGCGAAGCAGGTGAAGCGAGCCAGTTGAAACGCACCTTGGGTGTCTGGAATCTCATTGCACTTGGTATCGGAGCCATCATCGGAGCCGGGTTGTTTGTGCGCACTGCCGCTGCAGCGGGTGAAGCCGCAGGTGCGGCGGTGACGATTTCGTTCCTCATTGCTGCGGTGGGTTGTGCCTTTGCCGGGCTGTGTTATGCAGAATTTGCCAGTATGCTTCCTATCGCCGGCAGCGCGTATACCTACGCCTATGCGACGATGGGCGAACTGCTGGCCTGGATTATTGGCTGGGCGCTGATTCTGGAGTATGCGCTTGGTGCCGCCACGGTAAGTATTGCCTGGAGTGAATACCTGAACAATTTATTGGGGCACCGAATACCCTATGAATGGTGCCATTCTCCTTTTGAGTCGGCCATGGTAAACGGACAGTTGGTGCATGGTGTAATCAACCTGCCGGCCCTTGTTATCCTCGGTTTACTGACTTTGTTGCTCATTCGTGGAACGCAGGGCAGTGCCATTGTGAACCTGATCATGGTGATTGTGAAGGTTGCCATCGTTATTGCATTCATTGCCATCGGCTGGCGCTTCATCGACGGCGCGAACCATACGCCCTACCTGATTGATCCGAATACTCCGCCGATTCAGCTTCCCAACGGGAAAGAATATTCTTATGCACCTGCTTTCCATCACGGTTGGCTTGGCGTTTTACGTGGAGCGGGGATCGTTTTCTTTGCATTCATTGGTTTTGATGCTGTGAGTACGGCTGCACAGGAAGCCAAGAATCCGAAACGCGATATGCCAATAGGCATTCTTGTTTCCCTTCTTATTTGCACTGTTTTGTACGTGTTGTTCGCACACGTTTTGACTGGTGTTGCACCGTTTACCGAGTTCATGACCGGCGGCCGCGAGGCTTCGGTGACCTATGCTGTGAAGAACCATATGCCTGGTTACGAATGGCTGGGTGACAGCATCAATATCGCGATCCTGGCCGGTTTCTCTTCGGTGATCCTGGTGATGTTGATGGGCCAAAGCCGTGTGTTCTTCACCATGAGTAAAGACGGATTGCTACCGAAGGTGTTTTCGGATGTTCATCCCCGTTATCACACACCGTACAAGAGCAATATCATTCTGCTTGTATTTGTTGGCTTGTTTGCTGCTTTCGTTCCCGGAAGTTTGGCAGGTGATCTGACTAGTGTAGGCACCTTGTTTGCTTTCGTGCTGGTGAGTGCAGGGGTATTGATCATGCGCCGCACGGAACCCGACATACACCGGCCTTTCAAAACTCCCCTGGTGCCTTTGGTGCCGATTCTGGGAATGATTGTTTGTACGGTCATGATTTTCTCGCTGGACAAGGATACGCTTTATACAGCGGCTCTTTGGCTGGTTCTTGGGCTTGTACTGTATTTCTCTTACAGTATCCGCCATTCGCGCATTCGCAGTTCACACCTTGACTAACATGACTACACAAACAGAAAAAAAGGAACGTTCGCTGGGGTTGCTCGATGCGGTGCTGATTGTATCCGGCAGCATGATCGGAAGCGGTATTTTCCTGGTCAGCGCCGATATGTCGCGCCAGCTGGGTTCACCGGGCTTGCTCTTACTGGCCTGGTTGGTAACCGGCCTGATTACGCTTACCGCTGCATTGAGCTACGGCGAGTTAGCCGGAATGATGCCCAAAGCCGGCGGTCAATATGTGTATATACGCCGCGCGTTCGGTCCGCTGACTTCTTTTGTTTACGGCTGGAGTGTATTTACAGTGATTCAGAGCGGTGTTATCGCGGCAGTGGCAGTGGCTTTCGCCAACTACACGGGCGTGTTCTTCCCTGCATTGGGTAAGGAGAATGTTTTATTAACACTGGGTAGCTTCACGGTTTCAAGTGGCCAGTTGCTCGCGATCGGATTGGTTCTTTTCCTCACCTGGCTGAATACACGTGGCATTGAAGAAGGCAAGTGGGTACAGCGCATTTTTACGACTGCCAAGTTGGTGGCCCTTTTCGGACTCATCGCAACCGGGCTTTACTGGATGACACAGAGCGATGTCTGGTCAAGCAATTGGGAGCTAGGATTCGGTGCTTTTTCCTGGTCAGACGAGACGTACGGCTGGGAGCAGATCGGCACTTTCGCGGCAATAACTGCTTTCGGAACCGCTTTGATAGGTTCACTTTTCTCGAGCGACGCCTGGAACAATGTGACGTTCATTGCAGGCGAGATCAAGAATCCGGCGCGCAACATACCAAGGAGTCTTTTCCTCGGCACCCTGCTTGTTACTGTGGTGTACCTGTTGGCGAATGTGGCATATCTGGCCTTGTTGCCATTGCATGGGCAACCGCATACTGACGTACTGGTGAATGGCATCAGCCATGCCGCTTCGGATCGCGTCGGAGCAGCGGCGGCTTCGGTGATATTTGGTCCGCAAGGCGTGTTTATCATGGCTGCATTGATCATGGTAAGCACCTTCGGCTGTAACAATGGCCTTATACTTGCCGGAGGTCGGCTTTATGAAGCGATGGCGAAAGACGGGCTTTTCTTCAAAAGTGCAACCCGACTGAACAAGAATGGCGTACCGGCCAATGCGTTGTGGTCGCAGGCTGCATGGGCTTCTTTGTTATGTTTAAGCGGCACCTATGGCAACCTGCTTGATTATTGTACGTTCGCCAGCCTGATCTTTTACATGGTGACGGTATATGGCATATTCGTGTTACGCAAGCGGGAGCCGGAAGCTGAACGTCCATATAAGGCCTTTGGGTATCCCATTGTGCCGGCTTTGTATATCCTGCTTGCCGGTGCCATCTGTCTGGATCTGCTGGTGTTTAAAACAACCTATACGGTAAGAGGCTTGCTGATCGTGTTGGCAGGTGTTCCGGTGTACTGGCTGATTACAAGGAAGAAATAAGAGGTTGTTTAATGCCTGGTAGCCTGTTAGTTTGGTTCTGATGGGTTCTGTTCTTTAGGAACGGTGATTGGAATTGCTCGCTGATAGACGTTTGGATGGGGAGTGGCTGCCGCACCATCTGAAATGGGATTAAAGTTTGGTTACGACCTGGGCGAAGCATTATGCCAGGTGTTGAGTTGCGTTGAAAGGGGGAAGTGGCTCAGGACACTGGGGATAGGGGGTGAATAATTGATGTGGTATTAAAATAAAGATTAAACGTTTATAAGTGTAAATATTTTGGCTAGATAAGTCTGATGCTTGCCACATCGCTTTGGGGGTATACGCGTAAAGCCTATATTGCACCTGCATTTTAGCTCTTTTAAGTATGGACTTTTTTACATTTATCAAAACTTACAACACAGAAGAAAGATGTGTTCTTTTGTGGAAGGGATTTCGGGATAAGCATGGTGTTTACTGCAACCGTTGCGGCTCATCC
>CANHTS010000200.1 GCA_947463435.1 Flavobacteriales bacterium
AGCAAAAAGTGAACGCACGATGTCGCCTGATTTTACAGGTTGACCTGCTTCAGTCACGTACTGAATGATCATTTGTTTCTTCGTCATGCCTCCACGCTTGGAACCTTTTTTGGGTCCGCGCTTTTTCTTGCGGGTGCGGGGCGTTGAAATGCTCACGCTGTCGAGGGTCAGTGATTTGAATGCCAGTTTCCCGAATGCTGCCTTGGCGCGCTGGATGGCCTTCAGTACTTCTTTTACTTCGGCTTCCTGACGGGTCAGGTTTTCGAGATTGGTTACGCGGATATCGTCGAAGGTAAAATCAACGGTCAGCGATTCGATGGGCTGCTTTGCAACACCGGCAGCGCGGTTGGCGGCTGCCTTGCTGATGCGTTTACCTTTAACAATAGCATTTTTGCTGCCGGCAGGGCGTCCGCGGCGGCGGGGTGCTGTTGCATCTGCCTCCACTGCTGCCGGAGCGGCAGCAGCCTTGGCGCGCGCAACGGGCTTTTTGGCCCGAGCGCTGCTTTTAGTGGTTTTCTTTGTGGCCATTTTAGGTTTGTTTGTGCCGCAAATATATGATTATAAAATTTAATAACAAAAAAATAAAATATTACCGTTTTTAAACAAATAATCGACGCAAGGAGCTTACAGAGGGCTGAAAAGCCAGGTGATTCAACAGCTCAAAACCCGTATTCAAATGGTGCGGGATACCTGATATACGCATTGCACTTGCGGAACGTCGGTACGCAGAAAGTCCGGGTCAGACGCAACAAACGGGCATTCTGAACCCTAATTTTGTGCCTACATATGGAGTTGCTTTCACAGCTGAAGCAGGTGTCTGACCTGCATGCCATCGAACACCGGAAGCTCCCCGCACTGTGTGACGAACTGCGTAGTGAACTGATAAAAATCATATTGCAACAGGGTGGTCATTTCGCTGGCAATCTTGGGGTTGTGGAACTCACCGTGGCACTTCACCGCGTGTTTTCATCTCCATCCGACGCGATTGTTTGGGATGTCGGTCATCAGGCATATCCACATAAATTGCTCACCGGACGTCATGCGGAATTACATACCATCCGGCGTTTTAATGGACTCAGCGGTTTCCCGAAACGCGGCGAAAACCCGCATGATGTTTTTGGAACCGGGCATTCATCCACCGCCTTGTCTGCAGCCCTCGGTATGGCCCTGGCCGCTGCCCTGAGAAAAGAGGAACAGCGCACTTTTGTTGCCGTTGTTGGCGATGGCGCACTAACCGGCGGAATGGCCTTTGAAGCGCTCAACCAGGCTGCCGTAACCCCAGGCCGGCTCCTGATTGTCGTGAACGACAACAACATCGGCATCGACCCGAATACCGGTGCCATGGCCAGCATGCTCCAAACCATGGAACCCGGGAAAGCAAACTGGTTCACCGAAATGGGCTTCGCATATCACGGTCCGGTGGATGGGCACAATGTATTGTTACTGGTTGATGCATTGAAGGAATTGAAGAATGGCCACCTGCCGGCGGTTTTGCATGTCAGAACCATCAAGGGTAAAGGATATGCTCCGGCAGAAAAGGAACAAACCCGTTTCCACAGTGCACCGGCCTGGGTGAAACTCAATCCGGCCCAGCCTAAACAGGAAAGCCTGCGTTTTCAGGATGTCTTCGGCGACACCCTTTGTGAGCTGGCCGACCTGTATCCGGAGGTATGCGGAGTCACCCCGGCCATGCCTTCGGGTAGTGGCATGCGCCGCGTAATGGAGGCGTATCCGGACCGCTTCTGGGATGTAGGTATCGCCGAACAGCATGCGGTAACGCTCTGCGCCGGGCTGGCCGCAGAAGGCATGAAGCCCTTCTGCAGCGTCTATTCCACCTTCCTGCAGCGGGGCTACGATCAGCTTATTCACGACGTAGCCTTGCAATCACTGCCTGTGGTATTCTGTATCGACCGCGCCGGACTCGTAGGCGAAGACGGACCAACACACCACGGCAGCTTCGACCTGGCTTTCCTGAATCCGATTCCCAACCTCATCATTGCCGCACCCCGCGATGAAACACATCTGCGCGCCCTGATGCATGCCGCAGCGTTGGATACTCATATGCCTTGGGCCATCCGCTATCCGCGCGGTGGAAGTGGTCAGCCGATGAAGCATATCGACTTCCCCGCCACCGAAGTTGGTAAGGCAGAATGGTTGCGCGAAGGTTCCGGCACAGCCATCATCGCTTTGGGTCCGCTGTGTTACACAGCCATTGAAGCAGTGGAGCTGTCTAAGACCCAAACAGCAGTTGCCGACATGCGCTTCCTGAAACCACTGGATACCGATTTCCTCAATGCCGTATTTGATCGTTTTGATGCCGTCATCACCCTGGAAGACGGCGCTGTGAAAGGCGGATTGGCAAGTGCTGTGGCCAGCCATGCCGCAGCCCGACAATATGCAGGTAGAATCAAGCACCTGGGCATCCCGGATGTGTTTCCCACGCACGGTTCAGTGGCTGAATTATGGAGGGAACTGGGCTACGACCGCGACGGTATCCTGGCTGCTATACAATCAGTCCAGCCCGTTTAACCAGTTTTCTATCATGCGCCTGCCGTAATCGGTCAGGATTGCTTCCGGATGGAATTGCACGCCTTCGCAGCGCAGTTGGCTGTGTCGCATGCCCATGATCGATTGGTCGGCGGTACGGGCACTGATGGTTGTTTCCGGGCCCGCATCGGCAAGCAAGAGGCTGTGGTAGCGGCAAACACGCACCGGATTTGGCAGGCCTTTGAATAAACCCGCACCGTCGTGCATTACTTCGCTCGTTTTGCCGTGTACCGGTTCGCCGGCGCGGATGAGCGTGCCACCAAGATGCAAGCCCAACGCCTGGTGACCGAGGCAAATGCCGAGTATGGGTTTACTGCCTATATAACGGGCAATACACGCCATCAGATTGCCTGCTGTTTCGGGTATACCCGGCCCGGGAGAGAGCACGATGGCATCGGCTTGTCCTGCCGCTGCGATCAGTTCCGGATCGTCGTTGCGCAATACGGTACACGCCGCACCCGCCGTCTCGAGGTAATCGAGCAGGTTATAGGTGAATGAATCGTAGTTGTCGAGGAGCAGGATCTGCTTCACCGTGTGGCCATGAAGGGTTTGAGGTAAAAAGGTTCGAAATAAGCGAGATCTTCAAATTTGCCTGATTCAAAGGCCTGCAGCGCAGGCGCGATCATATTCCAGGCCAGCGGATCTCCGGTTTCGATAAACACAGCATTGCCGCTCCAGTTGCAATGATCTTTCCATTTGGCGGCACCGCTTCCCGCAAAAACAACCCAGGCTTCTTGTAAATAGGCCTGGAAATCGTCCGGAACGAGAATTTTAGCCTGCACGGGCTCAAGGCATTCGAGGTTTTCGTCGTACACTGCCGTGTAGACCTCCATGCGCCGCGCGTCGATCATGGGAATGAGGCGCAGCTTGTCATGGGCAGTCGAGGCTTGTTTCATCGCGCCGGCCATCAACGCAAGCGTGTCTACAGAAATGAGCGGAATCTGCCAGGCATAACAGAGCCCTTTGGCCAGGCTGGTGCCGATGCGCAATCCGGTATAGGAGCCCGGCCCGGCGCTGATGGCCACTGCATCCGGACGTATACCGGTTTCGCGCAGCAACCGATCGCAAAGCGGTGCCAGGGCTTCGGCATGCGCCCGCGTGCCCGGCGCTTCAGCTTGCGCCATTACATTGGAACCTGCGCTGATCGCAAGGGTGCAGCGATCGCCGGTTGTTTCGAGGCAAAGGATATGGGGAAAAGCGCTCATTCCGCGTCGGGGCGAAGATACATATCGCCGCGCAGCAGCCCGAGCAGGTATTCCGTGCTGTGTAGGGCATCCACTTCTTGTTTCAGCAGGGGTAACAGCCTTTCGTGAATTTCCGCGAGCGATGCGCATTGGATGAGTTCGAGCCGCAATTCTTCCGGTATATCCAAGCCTTCAAGGCCATCGTATTCAGGGTAGTAAGAAGCACTGCTCATTTCCGGCAAGCCGAATTCACTGATTTCCTTCAATAGATCGGTGATGCGCAGGTACAACTCCTTGTCCGGCTCCTTGCGGTAAGGCAAGAGGATACCCGGTATGTCGTTTCCCCGGCCTTCTTCCGGAAAGCAATGTGCCGGTTGTAAGGCTTTGATAAACATGTGATCGTAACCTTCATAGTACCAGGCTTCGCAATACAAGGCGGGAAGGCCCCGCTTCTCTGCTTCATGTGCCCACCACCAGACACGCAGGTTCCTGCCTTCGCGCGCAGCTGATTCCTTCAGTTCGCCGAACCTTTCTTCCCAATGGCCAAAAGGAACACACTCCTCCGGGATCATGATCCTTTCCTGGCGCAAGAGCAACAAACGATGGTTCATCATACAAAAATCACTTTCGTCGCCCGATTTTCGTCCATGGTCGCTTCATCCATTTAAAATCCTTTTTCAAGGGGCTAGTGGCACAGCTTTTGATAGCATGGAATGAACCAATCGTTATTTCCCATGAAGAGAATCCACACCATCCTCGCGCTTGTTTCCCTGGGCGGCGCTGCCCTGGCCATGATG
>CANHTS010000201.1 GCA_947463435.1 Flavobacteriales bacterium
GGATATTCCTTGTGTAAAGTACGGTAGCTGATAACGCTGTCCGTCGGTGCAATGGCGATATGAATCTGGCCTGTAACCAGCTTCTTCATGGGGGTATTCAGGTACTGGTCGTCTTCGGGCGATTCGAGTATGACATCGAGCCCTGCCTTGCGGTAAGCACCCGAATAACGGGCCAGCAACAAGCCGACATGGAGGGAATTGGGTGTCCAGTCAAGCGCGATACGTATGCACTTCACGCAAGGAAGAACAACAAAGGCTAATTTTTGTTTTTCCGGACTTCTGACGCGGGGTGGTTGAGCCTGTCGAAACCTTCCCGCGTGGGACTACGAGGCTTTTAAGATTGAATAGCGCAGCACACCCAATGATTGATTCGCTGGATGTATTCGGTATTCGCAATCAGGAGCTTGCCTGGTTGGCAAGTCGGCTATGGCAGACTGCACTTCTTGTACCAGAAGAACGTAGTGCAGAGGTTTCCCCGACGAAGGTGTCGGGGCAGGCAGCTCAACCACCGGCGCCATATACCGCCACCAAACGATCCACTTCGGCGCGGAGTTTGATAAAGTCGGCTTTCTCTTCGGCGCTCATGTCGTCTTCTTCCATGTACTCGGCCAGGTCGCGCAGGTTGGTTGCTGTTTCGTTCAGTGCACGGGCAATCACCTTGTGGTAATCGCGCAAGGCTGCACCGGACAGCCAGGGTTCGAGTATGTTCAGCCAACGCAGGGCATAGGCCGGCTTGAGTTCCGACAGCCAGCTGCAACTTTTTTGGATGCGCTCGGAGCGGCCGATAGCCTGATTGTTCAGGTAAGGGCGCAGCGCAGCGGGCAGGTCTTGCTCATCGTGCCGGTCGAATAATTGCGTGAGCCAGGCATTGGCAATGGCCGGCTCGGGGTCGCCAACGCCTACCGCCGCACGGGTAAATGCCATTGCATTGTCGTTGATGGCCCTTATGGCAGCTTCGGCTACCATAATGCTCGAATCCAGGGTCAGCGCAGCGAATTGCACATCCAGCGCCGGATCCTCCAGGCTGCTCAGCCAGAGCACGGCTTTCTCACGCACCTGCACGTCGGGGTCTGAAAAAGCGAGTTTTTCTACGCTGGTACGCATGCGCTGCTTTTGTCCTGCACTCAGTAAATAGCGGGAAAAGACGAGGTGCAGCGCTTCCTTGCGCACCCAGGGGCTTTTGTCTTTCATCGCCGTCGTCAGGATATCGGCCACCAGCATGCTGTCTTCGATATTTCCAAAACGGTGAAAGAGTTCGTCGAGCGCATTCACCTTCCAAACTGTCAAAGGCGCTTGCTGCACCTTGCGAAGGATCGATTTCCCTTCGCTCTCTGCTCCGTTTCCTTCGCTTACAATCTGTCCGATAAAGGTACCTTGCCCGTCCACTTCAATCCAGTCCGGGCGTAATTCCATTTGCCAAACCAGGCTATGCGTAGTCACATCTTCCGTCAGCCAGTGCAGGCGGCGCTGGATATTGCCGTTTACTGAGGTAACAAGTTCCATCGGCAAGCGGTAGTGGTTTTCTTCCTGGCCCGGTTTGCCTTCCCATGTAACATCGAAATTTATTTGCAGGCCGCGCTCGCCTTCCACCGGCATCCATTCGGCGCGGTAATGCAGGTCCGGATGCCCGGCTTGTAAAAACCATTGGTCGAAAAACCAGTTCAGGTCTTCACCCGAAACTGCTTCGTACACCCTGCGCAGGTCGTGTACTTCGGCTGTGCCGTACGCGTGTTCCTTCAGGTATTGGCGCATGCTGCGGAAGAACACTTCGTCTCCCAAATAACGGCGCAAGGCATGCAGGATCAGCGAGCCTTTCTGGTAACTGTGCGCGTCGAACATGTTATCAGCTTCCTGGTAATGGTAGTCGACGACCGGCCGGCGAAGGATACCCAGGAATGTGCTCCCAATATAATTGTTGAGGTCTTCTATGCGGTGTTCCTCTGCATTGTCAAGTCCGTAGCGGTGTTCACGCCAGAGGTATTCCCCGTAAGTGGCAAAGCCTTCGTTGAGTGTGAGATTGCTCCAGCTTTCGCAGGTTACATAATTGCCAAACCAATGGTGGAAGAGCTCATGTGAGACATAATCTTCCTGGGTGTTGTCGGCATGCTCGCGGGTGTTGTGGTGCATGACGGTATTGTGTATCACGGCACCGGTGTTTTCCATGGCGCCGCTCACGAAGTCGCGCACCACAATCTGTGCGTATTTGTCCCACGGATATTCCACCCCGGTGATGCGGTTGAAGAAGCGGATCATCTCCGGCGTCTGGCCGAAGACCAGTTTTGCATAAGGAGCGTATTCCTTTTCCACGTAATACTGCACCGGCAGTTCGCCTTCGCGGTAGTCGTCGATGCGGGTCCAGTTACCGGCGGCGAGCATGGCCAGGTAAGGCGCATGGGGCTTTTCCTGCACCCAGACATCGGTGCGGGTGCCATTGGCGGGCTGGCGTGTGCTATAGCTCAGGTCGCCGTTCGAAAGCGTGATCAGGCTGTCGGGAACGGTGATGGAAATCTCCTGGGTGGTTTTCTGGTTGGGTTTGTCGAGGGTGGGAAACCACTGGCTGCTGCTTTCGGTCTCGCCCTGCGTCCAGAGCTGGAAAGGTACATCGGGATCTGTGTTGAGCGGATCGATGAAATAGATGCCTTTGTTTTGTGTGATGGCCAGACCGGTTTCCTGATCCACCTTGGGAAGGGTGCGGTAGCGGATGCGGAAGCTGGGTGTATCGCCAACGCGTTGGGTCTTCCCGATGCGGATGATGAGTTCAGTGGTATCGCTGTTCTGCTGCCATTGTTGCGCATTTAACCATTCGCTGCCTGCGCTTTTCCATTGCACTTCACTCACCTTCATGCGCTTGGCATCGAGCACGAGGCTGTCTTGCATACGGGCCTGGGGTGTGAGTTCGAGTTCGGCACTGCCTTCGATGGCCTGGCCGGCGATATCGAGCTTCAGGTTGAGGCGGGTATGCACCAGCTTCCAATGCAGCGGCGCGGCCGGGCGATAGGGCGGGAGTGGGGTGACTTCTTCCTCTTCTGTTGCGGGAAATTCCCATTCAATGGGGTCGGACTTGCGGAAGAGAAAACAGCCGGGAAGAAAAAGCAGGATCAGGAAGGTGGCAGAAATGCGCATGGCGGGATATCAGAAGCTGGACAGTTGTTGGAAGAGGCGGATGCGCTGCTGCAGGTCTTCGGCGCTGATTTCGGCGATGCGTTCGGTGCCGAATTTCTCTACGCAGAAGCTGGCCAGGGCGCTGCCATGCACGATGGCCTGGCGGAAGGCGTCGAAGTCTTTGCGGCCCTGGGCTGCGAGGTAGCCGATGAAGCCGCCGGCAAAGGTGTCGCCTGCGCCGGTGGGGTCGAATACGTCTTCCAGTGGCAGAGCCGGGCAGAAGAAGATTTCGTCTTCGTGGAAGAGCAGGGCGCCGTGTTCGCCTTTCTTGATGACAAGGGTTTTGGGACCCATGGCGCGGATTTTACGTGCGGCTTTGACGAGTGAATATTCACCCGAGAGCTGCCTGGCTTCTTCGTCGTTGATGGTGAGCACATCGGCCAGGGTGAGGGTATGGCGCAGGTCGTCCATCGCTGTTTCCATCCAGAAGTTCATGGTATCCATCACCACCAGTTCAGGCTTGTTTTTCAGGCGTTCGATGACGGTGCTTTGCACTTTGGGGCTCAGGTTGCCGAGCATCACGTAGCGGCTGTCCTGGTAGCTGTCGGGTATGATCGGGTCGAAATCGCCGAGCACATTCAGTTCGGTAGCCAGGGTGTCGCGGGTATTCATGTCCATGTGGTAGCGGCCTTTCCAAAAGAATGATTTGCGGTCTTGCAGCACCTGCAAACCTTCCGTGCGCACGCCGCGCTGCCGGAGGGTGTCGACGAAATCGGTGGGGAAATCGCCACCAACCACCGCCACGAGGTTGATGTCGGGATGAAGAACGGAAGAGGAGAGGCAGATATAGGAAGCTGCGCCTCCGATGATCTTATCTGTGCTGCCAAAAGGCGTTTCGATGGCGTCGAACGCCATGCTGCCAACAACGAGTAGAGACATATTCATGGCAAAAATCCGAGAAAAAAGCCAGAAAGCGCGGCCTTTCGCGGGGCATTTCCCGACTTTTTCGACGGCTTTGAAATTTTTTTTTGCAATGCTCAGATTATTTTTATTTTTGCAGCCCGTTCCGGTAAGGAACACACTCCTCGATAGCTCAGCTGGTTAGAGCGAGCGGCTGTTAACCGCTAGGTCGTTGGTTCGAGCCCAACTCGGGGAGCAGGTCTAAAGAAAAAGGGGTATACTTTTACAGTATATCCCTTTTTTTTTAAACCCTTTTAAGAATTGAAAAGGGAATTATTCTTAAGAAGAGTGCAATCAATCTCCATCTTTTCGTTATATAAACTACTTGTTTTTTTTGCGTTATCGCTTCAAATATTTGTTCAGCCGCTTTTTGAACGGAGGATACCCAAAAAAGACCTTCACCTTTTGCCATTGCAGTATCAACAAATCCAGGACGAACATCAGTGATTGTTA